>CBHRRQ010000093.1:0-14648 GCA_966081555.1 uncultured Terrabacter sp. | reverse complement strand
GCCACAGGTCGTCCAGCCCCCGCCAGCCGGTGGCGGCGGTGGCGGTGGTGGCGGCGGTAACGGCCGAGGCCGCGGCGGTGGAGGCGGTGGTGGCCGCGGCTGAGCCCCCGGCACACTGCCCCAGCCGAAGGGCTGGACACGAGCACGAAGACGTATGACGAAGGCCCGACGCACGTGCGCGTCGGGCCTTCGGTCGTCTTCGGGAGTCGGCGGCCTCGTCAGCCGGCGAGGACGCGGCGCACGACGGCCGCGACCCGTCCGCCCTCGGCGCGGCCGGCCACGGCGACGTTGGCCGCCTTCATCGCGAGGCCCATCTGCGGCATACCGGTGGCGCCAGAGGCCGTCACGGCCTCACGGACGATGGCCTCGAGCTCGTCGTCGCCGAGCTGCTTCGGCAGGTAGGTCTCGAGAACCGCGAGCTCGGCCTCCTCCTTGGCGGCGAGCTCCGCGCGGCCGGCGCCGGTGTACGCCTCGGCGGCCTCGCGGCGCTTCTTGGCCTCCTTGGTGAGCACCTTGAGCACGTCGTCGTCGGTGAGCTCGCGGTGCTCCTTGCCGGCGACCTCCTCGTTCGTGACCGCGGTCAGGGCCATGCGGATCGAGCCTGCGCGCACCTGGTCGCGCTCGCGCATCGCGGAGGTCAGGTCGGCCTTCAGCTGCTCCTTCAGGGTGCTCATGGGCCCAGTGTGTCAGGTCGGCGACACGGCCCCCGACGCGCTGGCGAGTGGGCCGGCGCACCAGTGCGAGGATGGGGCCCATGCGTGCCGCGACCAAGACAGTCCTCGGCCTCGGCCTCGCCGGTGCCGGAGTGCTCGGCTGGGCCTCCCTCGTCGAGCGGAACGCCTTCGTGCTGCGCCGCTTCGAGGTGCCGGTGCTGCCCGAGGGAGCCGAGCCGCTGCGCGTGCTGCACCTCTCCGACCTGCACCTGCTCCCCCGGCAGCGCGCCAAGCGGAGCTGGGTGCACAGCCTCGCCTCGCTCGACCCCGACCTTGTCATCACGACGGGCGACAACATCGCCGCCCCCGACGCGGTGCCGTCGCTGCTCGACGCGTACGAGCTGCTGCTGCCACTGCCGGGCGTCTTCGTGCTGGGCTCCAACGACTACTTCGCGCCGATGCTGAAGAACCCGCTGGGCTACCTCACCAAGGACCACGCCAAGGGAGTCGGCACCACGCAGCGGCTCCCCACGGCCGACCTCGTGCGGGGCTTCCGCTCGGGGGGCTGGGTCGACCTGACGAACCGCCGCGACACGATGAGCGTGCGCGGCCTGCGCATCGACCTCGTCGGCGTCGACGACCCGCACCTGGGCTACGACCGGCTCGACCTCGTGCGCGGCGCAGCCTCGCCGGACGCCGACCTCACGCTCGGTGTCACCCACGCGCCCTACCAGCGGGTGCTCGACGCGTACGCCACCGACGGCGCCGACCTCATCGTCGCCGGGCACACCCACGGCGGCCAGGTCTGCGTGCCCGGCTACGGCGCGCTCGTGACCAACTGCGACCTCGACACCTCGCGCGTCAAGGGGCTCTCGCGCTGGTGGCCGGGGGCCGGCTCGACGCCGTCGTCGCAGGCGCCGGAGGACGCCGCGTGGCTGGAGGTGTCGGCCGGGCTCGGCACCGCTCCCACCGCTCCCGTACGCCTGGCCTGCCGCCCCGAGGCGACCCTCCTCACGCTCGTCCCCCGCTCCCGCGGCTGACCCACCGCAGGGGTCACAGACACTGGTCGGACGCCTGCCGGACCTCGGGCAGGGGCCGATTCGGAGATGGGCGGGGGGCTGCGCTAAAGTCTCTCCTTGCTGCCTCCGATGCACGGAATGGTCCGTGGTTCAGGGGCAGGTGCAGCACCGGGGTGTGGCGCAGCTTGGTAGCGCGCTTCGTTCGGGACGAAGAGGTCGCAGGTTCAAATCCTGTCACCCCGACCATTCGCAGCACCGCTCAGGACCCCCTGCCACCGGCAGGGGGTCCTTGCTTTTCGCCTGTGGTCCGGCCGCCCCGGCGCGAGACTGGGTGACGACGCGGGACGCAGGCCCGGCACGATGCGCGAGGCCCGACCCCGGAGGGAGGCCACCGTGAGCTCAGACCCCGAACCGACCGAGACCGCGACCCCGACCGCGGGTAGTGGGTCGTCGGCCCTGCCGGTCTTCCTGTCGACCGAGCACTGGAGCCTGCTCGGCACCCGGTCGATGACGTGGTCCGAGGTGATGAACCGCATCACGATCCACCTGACGGTCGTGTCGGCCCTGCTCGTGGTCCTCGTCCTGACGGTGCAGAAGACGGGCTTCGGCACCCCCTTCCGGGTCATGGCCATCGGGTTCGCGGCGTTCGCGCTCGTGATGGGGACCCTGACGGCGATCCGCGTCAACATGGCGAGCCAGGAGGACGCCTGCCTCGTGGCAGCGATGAACCGCCTGCGGCACGCGTACGTCGACCTCGTGCCCGAGATGGAGCCCTATCTGACCGTGTCGACGCACGACGACGACCGGGGCGTGCTGATGACGTATGCCGTCGGGCAGAGTCGCAGCCTTCCGCTGCACGTCATGGGCAGCACCTCCTTCTTCCTCATGACGGTCAACGCCATCGTCGCCGGAACGCTCGGTGCCCTCGTGGCGAGCGCCGTCGAGGCGCGCACGACCGTGGTGAGCGTCGTCGGCGCCGCGGCGGCGCTGGCCTACATCGCGGGGCACCTCGCCGTGGGGCGGCACGTGTTCAAGGGCAAGCCGTTGAACACACGCTTTCCGTCGCCGGACTGACCGGGCCATACTGCACTGCGGTCGACGGTCCGAGAGGAGCGATGCACCGAGCGGCTCGACCGTTGACCTCACCGATTGGGCGCCAGAGAATCAAAGATGGCCGCCGAGCAGCCCGTGCCCGCACGGCCTCCGACGAAGGAGGCGAAGGATGAAACTCTCCCGTAGCGCAGGTCTGCTGACCACCGTGGCCCTGGCGGTCGTCGTCACGGCAGCCAACCCCGCATACGCCGCGACGTCGATCTCGCGGGCCGAACTCCAAGGGACGTCGGTACGCATCGAGGGTTCGGGCGCCGTCCCGAACGCCCCTCTCACAGTGAACGGCGGTGTTCTCACGGGTCGCGCGGACTCCAATGGTGGGTTCCGCATCGAGAGCCAGTCCTTCGCCAAGCCCGCCGACTGCATCGTGACGGTCAGCGACGGCGCCACCTCGGCGAGCCGGACCCTCAGCGGCTGCACGACGCAGACATCCCCGCCGGCGTCGGCGCCGTCGCTGACGGCCTTGTCAGTCGCCCCGACGGACGTCGTAGGGCCGGACAGCGCTACAGGGACGGTAACGATCTCGGCCCCGGCTCCCTCCTCCGGCTTCGTCGTCGACCTCACGAGTGACAACCCAGACGCCGCCACCGTGCCAGCAGCCGTCACGGTCCCAGGCGGTGCCTCGCGGGCCACGTTCCCGGTGACGACGAAGCAGCTGGCGAACGCCCAGTCGGCTGTGATCATCGGCACCGTGGGCGGTGTCTTCAGCACCGAGCGTCACGCCATCATCACCGTCTGGGACGCCTTCCACTTCGCCAACGGCAGCGTGTCCGTGATCCCGGGCGGCAACGGCGCGGGCCGTGTCGTGTCCCAACCCGCCGGTGTCGACTGCGCCATCGCGAACGGCAGCGGCTCCGGCGCCTGCAGCGCGTTCTTCGCGGTGGGCACCGTCGTGCGTCTGAGCGCCACGCCTGCAGCGAACTCGAAATTCGTGGGGTTCAACCCCCGACCGGGGTGCCTCGATGCCTCCAAGATCACCGTCGCGCGCGGCACCAACCACACCTGTCAGGTGGGCTTCCAGCTGAAATGACTCGTCTGGTCACCTGCCGACCTGCGCTCAGCCCTCGCAGAGCGGGATCGTCGCGCGCACCGCCTCGGCGACGACGTCGACGAGGTTGCCGGTCCTCGCGAGCATCGCCCGCTGCCGCACCGCACCGTTCCCCTCCTCGCGCAGCCGGGCGAGTCCGTCCTGCACGACCTCGAGGTCGCCGGCCTCCTCGAGGGCGGGCCCCACGAACTCGACGAGCGAGTCGACGACCTGCCAGGCGGGCCGCGGCAGGCCCGAGCGCCAGTCGACGAGGTTGCCCTCGATCCCCTCACGCCCGGCCTGCCACGTCGCCAGCCGGAGCATGGCCGTCGGGACGTCCGGGGCGGGGCACCCCGCGGCCCACTCGCGGGCCGTGGTCTCGACGAGGCCCCGGCACAGGGACGCGACGACCACGGCCTCCTCGACGGTGAAGCACACGTCGGCGGCGCGGATCTCGACCGTGGGGTAGTGCGCGGCGAGACGGGCGTCGAAGTAGACCATCCCCTCGTCGAGGATGACCGAGGTGAGGATCATCTGTCGCACCCGTCGCCGGTAGGCCTGGGACGAGCCGAACACGTCGGCGGGCCCCCAGGACGGCCAGCGGGACAGCACCTGGGAGCGGTAGCTCGCGTAGCCGGAGTCCTCCCCGCGCCAGAAGGGCGAGTTGGCGCTGAGCGCGAGGATCACCGGCATCCACACGCGCACCCGGTCGATGACCCCGACACCCTCGTCGTCGCCGTCGACGGAGACGTGCACGTGGCAGCCGCAGATGAGGTGCTCGCGGGCGTTGAGCTGGTAGCGGTCCTCCATCCACGCGTACCGGGGCGACCGGGCGGGGACCGGCGTGACCGGCAGGGGCGAGGTGCCCAGTGCCGCGACGCTCGAGCCCGTCTCGCGCGCTGCGGTGACGGCCGCGCCGCGCCACGTGCGCAGCTCCTCGCGCAGGCTCTCGAGGTCCGCTGCCGGCGCCGTGTGCGTCTCGATCTGCTGCTGCTGGAACTCGCCCTCCAGGGCGCCGTGGACCCCGACCCCGGCGACCTCGGGCGGATGGTGGGCGGCGCGCACGAGCATCTGCCCCGAGACCGACCGCGCCCTGCCGTTGCGCACGTCGACCAGGAGCATCTCCTCCTCGACACCGAGGGTGCGCACCATGACCCTTTCTTACCCACGTCGACAGGCAACCGAGCGTCCAGGCGCTTCCCTCACGCGCCTCGCGCCGCCCGGCCGGGAATGATCCGCGGCCGACCGCGTTGTCTCAAGATGTCGCCCTGAAGCCACCATGAAGCCAGCAGGAGGAGCATGTCGACCTCGTCCACCGTCGGGTTCCGCTCGGACCGCGGCCCTGTGCTCATCGCCCTCATGCTGTCGACGTCGCTCATCGCGCTCGACTCCACGATCCTCGCCACCGCCGTCCCCTCGATCGTCGACGACCTCGGCGGCCTGGGCCAGTTCCCCTGGCTCTTCTCGGTCTACCTGCTCGCCCAGGCGGTGTCGGTGCCCGTCTACTCGAAGCTTGCCGACACGATCGGGCGCAAGCCGGTCATCCTCTTCGGCGTCGCCGTCTTCCTCGTCGGGTCGGTCATGTGCGGCATCGCTTGGGACATGACCTCGCTCATCGTGATGCGTGCGGTCCAGGGACTCGGCGCCGGCGCGGTGCTGCCCGTGACGGTCACCATCGCCGGCGACATCTACACGGTGGCGGAGCGGGCCAAGGCCCAGGGCTACCTCGCGAGCGTCTGGGCCACCTCCTCGGTCGTCGGCCCGACGCTCGGCGGCGTCTTCTCGCAGTTCACCTCGTGGCGCTGGATCTTCTTCGTCAACATCCCGCTCAGCCTGCTCGCCGCGGCGATGCTGTGGCGCAGCTACTCCGAGTCGCTCGAGCGGCGCGAGCACCGCATCGACTACGCCGGTGCGGCCGTGCTCACCGTGTCGCTGACCCTGCTCATCCTCGCCGTCCTCGAGGGCGGCCAGGCGTGGGCGTGGGGCTCGTGGCAGAGCATCACGTCGTTCGCGGTGGGCGCGGGGCTGCTCGCGATCTTCGTCGCCATCGAGCGCCGGGCCGCCGAGCCCGTGATCCCCTTCGAGATCTTCTCGCGGCGGCTCATCGTCGCCACCTGCCTCATCTCGATCGGCATCGGCGCCGTGCTCGTCGGGCTGACGTCCTACGTGCCCACCTTCCTCGAGCGCACGACCGGGGCCACCCCGATCGTCGCCGGCCTCGCCGTCGCAGCGCTGACGGTCGGCTGGCCGATCTCGGCCTCGCAGTCGGGCCGTCTCTACCTGCGCATCGGCTTCCGGCCCACCGCCCTCATCGGCCTCTCGCTTGCCGCCCTCGGGTCGCTCGGCCTGTGGCTGGCCTCGGCGTCGCCGAACGCGTGGACGGCTGCTGCCGCGAGCTTCGTGGTGGGACTCGGCCTCGGCTTCGTGGCCACGCCGACGCTCGTCGCGGCGCAGGCCTCGGTGGCCTGGCACGAGCGGGCCGTCGTCACCGGCACCAACATGTTCATGCGGTCGGTCGGCAGCGCTGTGGGGGTCGCGATCTTCGGCGCCATCGCCAATGCGGTCATCGCGACGCGGGGTGGCGACGCCTCGGCACCGGCCATCCAGGCCGGGTCGCGCGCGGTGTTCCTCGCCGTGCTGGTCGCCGCGGCGGTCAGCATCGTGGCCGGCCTGCTCATGCCGGCGACGCGGGCCGAGGACGTCGAGCAGACCGCCGCCGACCCCGACGTGTCCGAGACCGAGCCCTCCCCCGCCTGAGCGCCCGTCGCCGTATGCCGCACCCAGAGACCGCCACGAACGCTCCGCCGTCCGCTCGGCCCGGCGGCATACGCCCTCTCGTGGCGGTCCGTGAGACCGGGCGCACCGACTCGGCCCAGGACTCGGCCTAGGACGCGCCCTTGACGAGGCGCATGACGGCGCGCTCGAGGGCGTCGCGGTCGCGCACCCGGACGAGCTCGCCGAGCTCGAGCCTCGTCCGGTCGGCCTTGGTGAGCCGCGACAGGCTCGGCGCGATGGTGCGGCCGACCGCGAACTCGTCGAGGACCCGCGGGTCGACGTAGGAACGGCGCGCGACGGCCGGGGTGTTGCCGAGGTGCTCGGAGACCACCTTCATGGCGTCCTTCTCGGCGCGCTTGAGGTCCCGCTCGCTCTCCGCGCGGCCGTTGCGGGCCAGGGCGACGGCGGCCGTCACGGTCGCGGCCCACGTGCGGAGGTCCTTGACGGTGTACTCGTCGCCGACGAGCTCCTTGAACGCGACGTTGAGGTCGCTCGAGCTCAGCTCGTGCCAGCCGGTCGTGTTGCGGTGCACGAGCAGCCGCTCCCCGTGGTAGCCGCTCCGCTTGAGCGACAACACGATCCGGGCCAGCAGCTGGTCGGTCATGACGGCCTCGCGGGTGACGCCCGACTTGGCCGGGAACTCGAAGGTGACGTCCTCGCCGCTCACGGTCACGTGCGAGCGCAGCAGGGTGGCGACGCCGTGCGAGCCGTGCTCGGCCTCGTACTCGTCGCCACCGCTGCGGAAGAGGCCCGCATCGAGCATCCGCAGCCCGGCCGCGGTGACGCGCCGCTTCGTCAGTCCGCTCGTGCGCAGATCTGCCGCGACCTGCTTGCGCGCAGCGGGCAGCTTGCGGGCGAGGGTGAGCACCCGGTCGTGCTTCTCGCGGTCGCGGGCCTCGTGCCACTTGTCGTGGTAGAGGTACTGCCGCCGCCCGGCGTCGTCGGTGCCGACGGCCTGGATGTGCCCGTTGGGGTACGGGCTGATCCAGACGTCCTTCCACGCGGGCGGGATCACCAGGGCCTTGACGCGCTCCCGCGTGTCGAGGTCGACCGCGCGCCCGTCCGGGTCCACGTAGCCGAAGCCCTTGCCCCGCCGCACGCGTCGGACGCCCGGCTTGTCGATGTCGCTCCGTCGCAGTCGCACACGGGGGTACTACCCGCTCGCGGCTGCGCTGCAATCAACCGGCGGCGCGCTCCTCCGGCTTCACGCCGGCCACCTCCGACGTCGCGTCGGTGGTCTCGCGCGAGGAGACTGCCCGGTCAGGGCCGTCCGGGGTGGAGACGGGCACGATGTCGGGCACGTCGATCTCCGGGAGGCCGGGAGGTTGCGGCGGGTCGGGAGTGACCGGCGGGAAGACCGATCCGTCGCTCTGCAGGTGGGATTCGTGAGGGGTCACGTCGTTGTTACCTATCGCCCCGAGTAGCGGTTGTGTCTGGCTCCTTCGACCATACCCGCGCCCGGCCGGACCGAACCCTGTTGTTCTCCGGCGCATCAGGACGGCGCGCGGGACGCTCTGTGAGACAGGCGATCACGCACCGACACAGACGGGAACGAACATGCACGAAACACCCGGGGCCAGCGACTCAGGCGAGACCCTCGACAGCAGCGGGCCGGCCGAGCCGCGGCGCGGCTGGGTGCCCGACGACACGACACCGCACACGTACGCGGTGCCGTCGGGCGGCGCGCCGTCGCCGGAGGCTCCACTGCCCCCCGCCTACGGTCACCCGGTGCCGTCCCTCAGCCGCCGGAAGAGGTCGGACGACGGCGCCGAGCGAGGCGGACTGTGGCAGCGGCTGCGGAGGGCGCTCGGCCGTGACTTCTCCTGATTCGATGTATCCGGCGACCACCGGTGATCGCCGAATACATCGAATGGACGGGAGGCAGGGCAGGCAGCGGTAGTCAGCGGGCGAGAACCGCGACCCGGCCCTGCTCGCCCGACGCCCAGCAGGCCCCGTCGCTCGTGCACTCGACGGAGTCGAAGCTGCCCGTGTCGAAGGTCGCCCACGTGCGACCGCCGTCGGTCGAGACGTCCGAGCCCGACGGCCCCACGGCGAGGACGGTCCGCGGCGTGCGAGGCACCCACGCCGAGCCGGACCGATAGCCGGACGGGTTGGTCGTCGACTTCGTCCACGTGAGGCCGCCGTCGTCGGTCCAGGCAGCGTTGTCGACCGCTCCGGTCGGGGCCGCGAAGTCGCCACCCACGACGACGCCGCGACGCGCGTCGCGGAAGGTGACCGAGAAGATGCCGGCCGACTCCCCACCCGCGACCGGGCTGTCAGCCACAGTCCACGTGCGGCCGTGGTCGGTCGAGGTGAAGACCCGCGCCGGGTCGACGCCGCCGCTCGCCAGGTAGGTGCGTCCACCGACGCCCGTCGTCAGGCAGGTGCCCGACGCGGCGAACGCGAACTCGCCGTCCTTCGCGGCCGGCATCCCGGCGGGGTCGACGGGCGACCAGGAGCGTCCACCGTCGGAGGTCTCGACGAGTCGGAACCTCCCGTCCACCGGGTCGCTCATGGCCAGCCCGCGGCGCGGCGAGCTGAAGGCCATGCAGTCGTAGAACGCGTTCGGGTCGGTGTTGCGGAACGTCTCGGTCCAGGTCGCGCCACCGTCGTCGGTGCGCAGGATGCGGGAGTCCTCGCCGCTGCCGATCGACAGGATCACGGCGCGCCGGGCGTCGAAGGCCTCGATGTCGCGGAACTGCAAGAGGTCGGTGCCGAGGCCCTGCGGGCTGGCGTCGGCCCACGTCGCACCACCGTCGGTCGTGCGCAGGACGGTGCCGTTGGTGCCGCTGACCCAGGCGACGTCACGAGAGACGGGCGCGAGGCCGCGGAACCTCTCGGTCGTGCCGGTCGGCGTGAGGGTCCAGCCGTACGCCGCCGCCTGCGCCCCGCCGGGACGCGCGGTGCCGCCGCTCGGCGACGAGACGGCATACGTGCTCAGGGACGTGACGAGGGCGGCGGTGGCCGCGACGACGAGGACGGATCGGGTGCGTGCTCTCATACCCCGCGAAACTAGCGCGGCGGGGCCGATCCGGCGCGTCCAGCGACGGCCGACAGCGGCGCGGGACGACGTCAGCCGCCCACCGTGCACGGGGTGCGGCTGGCCCCGGCGCGTGGCTGCGGGGGCGGCGTGGGTCGTCAGCGACCTTCAGCGGCCGGTGCCGCCGTAGACGATGGCCTCGTCGGCGGAGTCGAGCCCGAACGCCGTGTGGACGGCGCGGACCGCGTCGTCGAGCTGCTCGGCGCGCGTCACCGCCGAGACGCGGATCTCGGAGGTCGAGATCATCTCGATGTTGATGCCGGCCTCGGCGAGGGCGCCGAAGAACTTGGCCGAGACGCCCGGGTGGCTCTTCATGCCGGCGCCGACGAGGGCGATCTTGCCGATCTTGTCGTCGAGTCGGAGGTCCTGGTACTCGACCTCGTGCTTGATCGACTGGAGCACCTGCATGCCGCGGGCGCCGTCGGCCTGCGGCAGCGTGAAGGAGATGTCGGTCTTGGCGGTCTCGGCCGCCGACACGTTCTGCACGATCATGTCGATGTTGATGCCGGCCTCGGCGATGGCGCCGAAGATCTTCGCGGCGACGCCGACGCGGTCGGGCACCCCGACGATGGTGATCTTGGCCTCGCTGCGGTCGTGGGCGATGCCGGCGATGATCGGAGCTTCCACAGCGCCTTCTCCTTCGTAGGGGTTGTCCTTGATCCAGGTGCCGGGCTTCTGCGACCACGACGAGCGCACGTGGATCGGGATGCCGTAGCGGCGGGCGTACTCGACGCAGCGCAGGTGCAGGATCTTGCTGCCGTTGGCGGCGAGGTCGAGCATCTCCTCCATCGACAGCACGTCGAGCTTGCGGGCGCTCGGCAGCACGCGCGGGTCGGCGGTGAAGACGCCGTCGACGTCGGTGTAGATCTCGCAGACGTCGGCCTCGAGCGCCGCGGCGAGCGCGACGGCGGTCGTGTCGGAGCCGCCGCGGCCGAGGGTCGTGATGTCCTTCGTCGTCTGGCTGACGCCCTGGAAGCCGGCGACGATGGCGATGTGGCCGGCGTCGAGGGCGCTCTGGATGCGGCCCGGCGTGACGTCGATGATGCGGGCCGCGCCGTGCGCGTCGTCGGTGATGACGCCGGCCTGGCTGCCCGTGAAGGAGCGGGCCTCGGCGCCGAGGTGGGCGATCGCCATCGCCACGAGGGCCATCGAGATGCGCTCGCCCGAGGTCAGCAGCATGTCGAGCTCACGAGCCGGCGGCGCGGGCGTCACCTGCTCGGCGAGGTCCATCAGCTCGTCGGTCGTGTCGCCCATGGCGGAGACGACGACGCACACCGAGTGGCCGGCGCGCTGCGTCTCGACGATGCGCCGGGCCACGCGCTTGATGGCCTCGGCGTCGGACACGGACGAACCGCCGTACTTCTGGACGACGATGCTCACGGTGGCTCCGGATCTGCTCGGGTTTCGGACGGTCGGGTGGGACCGGTCGGGCTGCGGTGCCACCGAGTCTAGGCTCGCGCGCGCGGCGCCCACCGGGGCGTCGCGATGGTGAGATGTGCGTGGATTCGTCGCCGACGCCGCACGTTCTTGCGCCGGCTACGGGTGCAGCGCGTCGAACTCCGCCTCGCCCACGGCCTCCTCGTCGGCGTCGAGCCGCAGGTGGCCGAGGATCGACAGCAGCGCGCGCAGCGCCATGAGCGCGCGGTCGCCCCAGTCGGAGAGGTAGCTGAACTGCCACCACCAGAGCGCCTCGGTCTTGTCTCCCGCCGCGTAGTGCTTGAGGCCGTGCGTCAGGGCGACCGCGACGTCGACGAGGTCGTTCGTGATCGAGCCGTCGGCGCGGTCGGACGAGGTGATCGGGTCGATGACGTAGACGTAGTCGTCGATGCCGGCGAAGACGTTCGCGAGCCCGGCGCGCAGCGGGTCGGCGTCGTCGTCGGTGGCGTCGGGCTCGAAGCGCTGCACCGGGACGACGTCCTGGATCGCGCCGAGCCGCGCGCCCGCGACGAGCACCTGCGAGAGCGCGAGGGTGAGGATGGGCAGGGCGGTGTCGGGTGCGCTGCCCGACGCCACCTCGGTCACCGAGGTGAGGAAGGCGCTCGCCTCCGCCGCGGTCAGGTCGGCGAGTCCCGACAGGTCGTCGACCTCGGTCGCGTGGTCCCCGGGCCCCTGCTCGTCAGTCATGGGTCCCAGCATGCCGTATGCCGTCGGGCCCGGTCGCCCGGGGACGTCGCCTCTCGACTGGGCCGGACGGCATACGTGCTCGGGCGCCTCTCGCGGGCTCCTCGGGTCAGGCGTCGACGCGGCGGCGGCCCTCGAAGGCGCGGCCGAGAGTGACCTCGTCGGCGTACTCGAGGTCGCCACCGACGGGCAGGCCCGAGGCGAGGCGGGTGACGGTCAGGCCGACGTCACGCAGCAGCCGGCTCAGGTAGGTGGCCGTCGCCTCGCCCTCGAGGTTGGGGTCGGTCGCGATGATGACCTCCTGCACCTCGCCCGAGGCCAGGCGGGTCATCAGCTCGCGCACGCGGAGGTCGTCGGGGCCGATGCCGTCGATGGGGCTGATCGCGCCGCCGAGCACGTGGTAGGTGCCGCGGAACTCGCGCGTGCGCTCGATGGCGACGACGTCCTTGGGCTCCTCGACGACACAGATCGAGGTCTGGTCGCGGCGCGGGTCGGCGCAGATGCGGCACCGGTCGGACTCGGCGACGTTGCCGCACTGCTCGCAGAACCGCACCTTCGCCTTGACCTCGGTGAGCGCCGTGACGAGCCGGGTCACGTCGTCGGAGTCGGTCTGGAGCAGGTGGAAGGCGATGCGCTGGGCGCTCTTGGGCCCGATCCCGGGGAGTCGTCCGAGCTCGTCGATCAGGTCCTGCACCGCGCCTTCGTACACACGGCAACCCTAAGCCTGAAAAACACCTGCTGCGGACCGCCGCACCGGTCTAGCGTGACGAGGAAGGAGGCACTGTGACCGAGCAGCGGGCCGGACGGGTCGTGTCACGACGGAGCGAGCGGATCCAGGGCGCCGTGCCGTTCCGGATGATGTTCGGGTTCCGCATGCACTCGGGGTACTCGGAGGCCCGGCTGATGCCCGGCGTCCTCGACCTCACCTTCGGCGACCCGCACGAGGTGCAGATGCCGGAGTACGTCGAGGCGCTGCGGTCGGCGGCACTGCCGCAGGACGAGCTGTGGTTCGCCTACAAGCAGAGCGAGAGACCGGCCCAGGACGCCGCGGCCGCCTCGCTCGAGCGCGTCGTCCCCCTCGGCTGGAGCGGCGACGACGTGCGGATGACGACCGGCGGCTTCGGTGCGATCACCGTCGCGATGAAGGTGCTCGCCGACCCGGGCGAGGAGGTCGTCTACACGCTGCCGCCGTGGTTCCTCTACGAGCCGCTCGCACTCGAGGCCGGTCTCGTGCCCGTCAAGGTGAGGGGGGCCGAACCGAGCTTCGACCTCGACCTCGGGGCGATCGCGGCAGCCCTGACCGAGCGCACCCGGATCGTCGTGGTGAACTCTCCCAACAACCCGACCGGGCGCATCTACCCTCCGGACCTGCTGCTGGGGCTCGCGGGCCTGCTCGCCGAGGCATCGGCGCGCTTCGGGCACCGCATCTGGATCGTCTCTGACGAGCCGTACAACCGGATCGTCTTCTCCGGCAATGAGTTCCACAGCCCGGCGGAGTTCTACCCGCACACGCTGATCTGCTACTCCTACGGCAAGACGCTGCTCGCCCCGGGCCAGCGCCTGGGCTACATCGCGGTGCCGCCCGACCTCGAGGGACGGGACGAGGTGCTCGAGGCGATCGACATGATGCAGATCGCTGCCGGCTGGCTCTTCCCCAACGCCGTCATGCAGCACGCGACGCCGCAGCTCGAGCAGCTGAGCCTCGACGTCACGGCCCTCGAGGCGAAGCGTGACCGGCTCGTCGAGGCGATGCGCGAGATCGGCTATGAGGTCGCGGCGCCGCAGGGCACGTTCTACCTGTGGCCCCGCTCCCCCGTGCCCGACGACGAGGCGTTCGTCGCCGACCTGGCGCAGCGGGGCGTGCTCGTCATGCCGGGTGCGCTGTTCGAGACGCCGGGCTGGTTCCGGATCTGCCTCACGGCGACGGCCGAGACGATCGAGGCCGCGATCCCGCACCTGCGCGCCGCCTACGAGGCGGCCACCGCCCGCGCCCCTGCGTGAGTCCCTGACCGAGTCCGAGGGATCAGCGCGTGGGGCCGTCGGCGAGGGCGCTCTCCCAGCGCTGCTCGACCCGGCCGAGGCGCCAGACTGCGACCGCGACGAGCCAGGTGACGACGAAGAGCCCGACGATCCAGAAGCCGACGTCGGCCAGGTCGATCGAGCCGACCCACGCGAGCGGGCCGCTGGTGATGCCGAGCTTGTCGCCGAGCAGCCCGGCGAGCTCGATGACGCCGACGACGAGGGCGACCGCGACCGACAGTGACGTGACGGTGATGTTGTAGTAGATCTTGCGGACCGGCCGGCTGAACGCCCAGCCGTACGCGACGTTCATGAACGAGCCGTCGAGGCTGTCGAGGAGCGACATGCCCGCGGCGAAGAGCACGGGCAGCACCAGCACGGCATACCAGGGCAGGTCCGCCGCGGCGGCGCCACCGGCGATGACGAGCAGGCCCACCTCGGTCACGGTGTCGAACCCGAGGCCGAAGAGCAGCCCGACGGGATACATGTGCCACGGCTTGCGCACCGCCCTGGTGACCCGGCCCAGGACCCGGTTGAGCAAGCCTCGCTGCTCGAGCTGCCGCTCGAGCTCGGCCTCGTCGAAGTGGCCCGACCGCATCCGGCGGAACACCTTGAGGATCCCGACGAGCGCGGCGAGGTTGACCAGCCCGATCAGCACCAGGAACACGCCAGAGACCGCCGTGCCCCAGACCCCGGTGACCTGCTGCAGCGTCGACCCGTCGTCCTCGATCGCGCCGGCGAGCGCCCGGATGCCGAGCGCGAGCAGCATGACCATGACGAAGACGACCGAGCTGTGGCCGAGGCTGAACCAGAACCCGACGCTCATCGGCTTCTGCCCCTCACCCATCAGCTTGCGGGTCGTGTTGTCGATCGCGGCGATGTGG
>CBHRRQ010000092.1:0-14817 GCA_966081555.1 uncultured Terrabacter sp. | reverse complement strand
GTTCGCCTTTCCGGGTGAGAGCAGCCGCCCGGAGAGGCCGTCCCGGCAGCGGGGCGCGGGGGACTGCCCCCGGCCGAGGGCCGGTGGGTGACCGGGTGGCCTCAGAGGCCCAGCAGGCGGTTCAGCAGGGTCGCCAGGCCGTTGATGCCGTTGCCGTCGAGCAGGCCTGCTACGGCGCACAGGAGGTTGCCGAGCAGGTTCCCGGGGCCGGACTGGGCCGTGATGTTGAGGTGGATGGCGTTGAGGTCGACCACCAAGCCCAGCACGTCGAGGTGCAGCGGCCCGAGGTCCAGCGTCAGGATCTTGCAGCTGCCCGTGGCTGTTGCGTTCTGGACTGCGGTCGTCGTGGGCTGGTTGACGATGTTGGTCACCGCGCCGGTGAGCGAATTCGTGAAGGTGCCGTTGAGCAGCCCAGTCAGGGCGAGCTGACCGTTCTGGTTGGTGAATCCGGTCGGGGTCAACGATCCCACGAAGGTCCCTACGGGCACGCCGGCGACGGTGGCGACCTGATTGATGTCCACTGGGGCAATGGTGGCCCGCGGGGTTGCTGCGGCGGGGGCGGCGGTGGGAGCGGCTGAAGGGGCGGCCGATGCGGCTGCCGCGGGCACGAGGCCGAGGGCGGCGGTCGTGGCGAGGGTGGCGCCGGCGGCGCACAGCTTCGTCTTGAGGTTCATGGAACTACAGCTCCTTCATCGGTGCGAGGGGCGGCCTCGTGGGCCGTCTGTCACCCCTGAAGAGCACGTGGGGCCCTCACCATGACGCGGATCACGGTGCCTGATCGGCGTCGCGTCGTGCTCGCACAGGCGTGACGGAGCAGGAAGGTGACCCCACGGCCCGCGGCATACGTCCTGCTTGTCGCGTCATGCATCGCACCTCAAGGCGTCCGCCTGCTCACGCGGCCCGGCGCGCTCAGGTGTCGAGCACGCGCCGGTGGGTCATGTCGTAGGCCGCGAGGGCCTCGAGGAGCAGCTCGGTGGCCCCCTCGACGATGCCGAGCACCTTGTCCTGGGGCGTCTCACGCAGCACCTCCATGACGACCTCGTGGTGCACCCGGCACACCTCCAGCAGGCTGACCTCCGCGGCGATCGCGCGCCTGCCGAGGTCGTAGGCCGCGGCGCGCGCACCCTCGTCGTGGTGCGGCAGGAACCGCAGCAGCATCGTGCGATAGTCCTGCGCGAGGTCACCCAGGACGGTGCGGGGCGAGGAGCCGTTCACGACCACCTGACGCTGCCGCCGGGCGGGTCGTCCGTCTCCTGCGCTGCGAGCAGGGCCAGACCCTCCTCGAGGTCGAGCGCGGTGGTCACGTGGTCGCCGCCCGCAGCCGGCCGCATACCCAGACGGACCATCGCGAAGGCAACCTCGGGCTGGATGCCCACCACGACGGTGCGCGCGCCGCGCAGGCGCGCCATCTCGGCGATGCGGCGCAGCGTGTGCGCCGCGAAGGAGTCGATGACGTCGAGAGCAGCGACGTCGATGATGACGCCGCGTGAGCGGTGCTCCCCGATCTGGGCGATCAGGTCGTGCTCGAAGCGGACCAGCTGCGAGTCGTCGAGGGCAGTGTGGATCGATGCGATCAGGGTGGATCCCTGCCGCATGATCGACACCAGCGCCGGTCCGCCGTTCACGAGCTGCTGCTGACCTCCTTCCGGGTCACGGTGTAGCCGAGGAGCCGCTCGGCCTCCTCGAGGCCGCCCTGCAGGTCGCCGATGGTGTTCATCTTGCTCAGGTCCACGCCGATGGTCACGAGGGTCTGCGCGATCTTGGGGGACAGCCCTGTGATGATGACGCTCGCACCCATGAGGCGTGACGCGTCGACCGTCTGGACGAGGTGGTTCGCCACGGTCTCGTCGACGTCCGGCGAGCCGGTGATGTCGATGACGACGACCTTGGCGCGGTGCCGGCGGATGCCGGTGAGCAGCTGCTCGGTGAGCTGCCGCGCGCGCTCGCTGTCGAGCACGCCGATGATCGGCAGGATGAGCAGGCGTTCGCGCACCGGCAGCACGGGCGTCGACAGCTCGCGGATGGCGTCCTGCTGTTGGCGGATGACGCGTTCGCGCTCGTCGACGAAGCTGACGGCCACCGTGTTGGCGATGCGGTTCGCGGCCGGCTCGTAGGCGTCGAGCACCTCGTTGAGCAGTCCGAAGTCGCGCTGGTACTTCTCGAAGAGCGAGCGGGCGAGGACGTCGCGCAGCAGCAGGACGATGCCGACGACCTCGTGCGTCTCGACACCGCGCGGGATGATCCGCTCCGACAGGTCGCGGGCGTAGTGCTGGAGGGCCTCGACGCTCCCCGTCTCGAGCACCTCGACGTAGTTGTCGTAGACGGAGGTGGTCTCGGCTGCCATCTCCTTCGGCGTCATCGCGGTCAGGAGGTGTGCCTCCTGAATGCGTTCGGCCCACTCCTCGCGCAGGCGCGTGCGGTTCTCGCGCAGGTGGGCGACGAGCTGTGAGAGCAGGTGCTCCCCGTTGCCGCCGGGGGCCGGTCCGTCGTGCACGAGCGCCCGGTGATCGTCGGGGCCCCGGTCAGCCGGTGCCTGTCCCGTCCGTGCGCTCCGTTGCCCGGGTCCGGGCTTCTGGTCAGCCATGGTCGTTCCTCTCCCACTTGGTCATGGTCACTGTGGTCCCGTGGCCGGGCTCGCTCGCGACCGCGAACTCGTCCATCAGCCGGCGCACGCCGGGAAGTCCCAGCCCGAGCCCCCCGTAGGTGCTGAAGCCGTCGGCCATCGCGGCGTCGATGTCGTCGATGCCGGGCCCGGCGTCGCGAGCGACGACCTGGAGGCCGCGCCGGGGGGTGTCGAGGAGCTCGACGACGACCTCCCCCGAGCCGGCGAAGCGGACGATGTTGCGGCACACCTCCGACACGGCCGTCGCGATGACGGTGAGCTCCGTGGGCCCGAACGCCAGCGACGAGGCGAGGCTGCGGACGGCCGTGCGGGCCGCGACGATGTCGGGGTCGGCGGTGATGGGGATGCGCAGGGTGCCGTCGCGGTGCTGTCCGCGCTCGAGCAGCGGCTCGCTGAGCTCGGCGCAGGTCTCGCACTCGAGCAGGTGCTGCGCGGCCCCCACCTCACGCTGGCGTCGCTGGTCGGCGCTGCTGAGCGCGATGAGCACCGGGCGGCACCGGTCGGTGGGTGGCTCGACCTGGCGGGCTGCGAGGAGGTACTCGACCCGGAGCCGTGCTCGCGTCCGGTTCAGCTGTGCCGCAACGGCGCCCGCCGTGCTGCCCGCCTGCTCGGCCAGCGTCCGGGTGTCGGTGCCGCCGACCTCGTGGGCGAGCAGCGTGAGCCGCTCGCGCTCGGTCAGCCGGGCGAGAGCCTGCGCCATGGCGCCCTGCTCCTCGTCGAGGACGAGACGCGTTTCGGGAGACTCGGGCTCGGACAGGTCGACGACCCGGTGCTGGTTGCGCCGCTTGCGGTCCTCGTCGCGCCACATCGAGGCGACGACGTTGCGCGCCGTGACGATTGCGTAGGGCTCCAGCATCCCGGGCTCGATCGTGGGAGACGCCGCCAGGACGCGGGTGAGGGTCTCCTGGACGAGGTCCTCGGCCGCGGGGTGCCCACCGACCCGTCCGCCGACGACGCGGCGGACGATCGGGATCAGGTCCGCGACCGCTTGGCTGGGACGGTCGTCGGAGGAGGAGTCACCACCGCCCACGGCCCCTTCGTACCCATTCGCGGTGTCTGCCGCGACGTGTACCCACGGGTCACGGCCGACCGGGTACGAGAAGGGAGCACAGGCCCGGCGGGCAGGCGCCGAACGGCGGACCACCCGACAGGCACCCGGCATACCAGCGGGGCGTCACGTGGGTGGGAATGCGCGGCGACCGCGGCCCGCTACTAGGGTGAACACACGTCGGCCGGCCAGGGCCGGTCCGACCGCACGACACACGAAAGCAGAGGTAGCCATGGCTGACCCCGCCCGCGCCCGCAAGATCGCCGACCGGATCAAGGTCATCGTCGCCGAGTACCTCGAGTTCCGGCTCAAGGACGAACGCCTCGGCTTCGTCACCATCACCGACGCCCGCGTCACCGGCGACCTCCAGCACGCGTCGGTCTTCTACACCGTCTTCGGATCCGACGAGGAGCGCAAGGCCACCGCCGACGTGCTCGAGGCCAACAAGGGCCGCATCCGGTCCGCGGTCGGCAAGGGCATCGGCATCCGGCTCACGCCGTCGGTCGAGTTCATCGCCGACGCCCTCCCGGAGGGTGCGGCCCACCTCGAGGACCTCGTCGCGCAGACGCGCGCCCGCGACGCCGAGCTCGCCCGTGCTGCCGCGAACGCCAAGCCCGCCGGCGACGCCGACCCGTACCGCAAGCCGGCCGAGCGCGCCGACGACCTCGACGACGACCTGGACGAGCACGACGACCTGCGCGACCTCACGGCCGGTGGGGTGGACGCCGACGTCGACGCACGATGACCGAGGGCTCGGGGGGCCTGCTCGTCGTCGACAAGCCGGCCGGGTGGACCAGCCATGACGTCGTGGCACGAGCCCGACGGCTCTGCGGCACCCGCCGCGTGGGTCACGCCGGCACCCTCGACCCGATGGCGACCGGAGTGCTCGTGCTCGGCGTCGACCGCGGCACCAAGCTGCTGACCTTCCTCGTCGGCTGCGACAAGTCGTATGCCGCCACGATCCGCCTCGGCATGTCGACCCTCACCGACGACGCCGAGGGCGAGGCCACCCAGGCGCTCGGCGTCGACGACGTGCCGGCCCTCGAGGCCGCCCTGCCGGCCGCCGTCGCAGCCCTGACGGGTGACATCGAGCAGGTGCCGAGCGCCGTCAGTGCGATCAAGGTCAAGGGTGTGCGCAGCTACACGCGCGTCAGGCAGGGCGACGCCGTCGAGCTGCCGGCTCGCCCCGTCACGGTGAGCCGGTTCGACGTGCTCGCGGTCCGGCCGGGCACCGCCCCGGTCGAGGTCGGTCCGCCGATCGACGTCGTCGACGTCGACGTCGAGGTGGACGTCTCGTCCGGAACCTACGTGCGCGCCCTCGCCCGCGACCTCGGCGCCGCCCTGGGAGTGGGCGGACACCTCACGGCGCTGCGCCGCACCCGCGTCGGCCGGTTCGGGCTCGACCAGGCGCTCTCGCTCGACGAGCTGACGGCCACGGCCGATGCGCAGGGACCCGCCGGCATACGGCTGCTCCCCATCGCCGAGGCGGCCCGGGCGCAGCTGCCGGTCCACGAGGTGTCGGCCGCCGACGCCGTGCGGCTCAGCCACGGTCAGCGCATCCCCAGCGGGCCGGGCGGGGCGGAAGCGGTCGCCGCCATCGACCCGGAGGGCCGGCTCGTCGCCGTGCTGGACGAGACCCGCGCGACGGCACGGGCCAAGGTGGTCTTCGTCTCGTCCGGCGCCGCCGTCTGACCGGCGTGCGCGACCCCGCGAACCCGGCCACTACAGTGGTCGCCGTGCAGCGCTGGTACGGACCCGACGACATCCCGAGCGACCTCGGGCCCACCGTCGTCACCCTCGGCAACTTCGACGGGGTGCACCGCGGACACCGCGAGGTGCTGACCCGGGTCGTGCGCGAGGCCGCCGAGCGTGACGCCCTGCCGGTCGCGGTCACCTTCGAGCCGCACCCCATCGCCGTGCTCTACCCCGACCGCGCCCCCGCGGCCGTCATGTCGCTCGAGCAGCGGCTCGACGCCCTGGAGGCCGTCGGCATCGGGGCGGTGCTCGTCATCGAGTTCACCGCCGAGTTCGCGCAGCAGACCCCCGAGGAGTTCGTGCGCTCGACGTTCGTCGAGGCGCTGGGAGCCCGCGCGGTCGTCGTCGGCAAGGACACCCGGTTCGGCGTGCGCAACTCCGGCGACGTCGAGACGCTGCGCGAGCTGGGGGCCGTCGACGGCTTCGACGTCATCGCGCTCGACGACATCGGCGAGGGCGTTGCCGAGGGCGCACGCTGGAGCTCGACGCAGCTGCGGGCCGAGATCCTCGCCGGCAACGTCGCCCACGCGGCCCAGATCCTCGGGCGACCGCACCGCGTCACCGGCACCGTCGTGCACGGCGACCACCGCGGGCGCGAGCTCGGCTACCCCACGGCCAACCTCTCCCAGGACCACGAGGGCCTCGTGCCCGCCGACGGCGTCTACGCGGGGTGGCTGCTGCGCCTCGGGCTCGACCCGTCCGATCCCGACCGGTCCCTGCCGGCCGCGGTCTCGGTGGGCACCAACCCCACGTTCGACGGCCACCAGCGGCGGGTGGAGGCGTACGTCCTCGACCGCACCGACCTCGACCTCTACGGCGAGCGGGTCGCCGTGGAGTTCGTCGACCACCTGCGTCCGACGCTGCGTTTCGAGTCCATCGACGCGCTCGTCGAGCAGATGGCCCAGGACGTGGCACGGTGTCGCGAGATCCTCTCGGCGATCGTCCCGTCCTAGCGGTCGCCGGCCGCGCCGGTCGCCGCGTCACCGCGTCGCGACGGTCCTGGCTGCGCGTCGACCTGGGTCTGTTCATCGGCGCCGCCGGACTCTCCGTCGTCGGGGTCGTCCTCGTCTGGTCGGCCACCCGGGCCGACAGCGGCGCCGCCGCAGCCCTCAAGCAGCTCGTCGCGCTCCTCGTCGGGATGGCGTGCGCCGCGGTGGTGACCCGCCTCGACGTGCGGGTCGTGCGGGCGCTCGCGCCGGTCGTCTACGGGTTGGCCGTCCTCGGCCTCGGGGCCGTCGTGTCACCGCTGGGGTCCACCGTGAACGGGTCGCGCTCGTGGATCCGGCTGCCCGGCGGGATGACCCTGCAGCCCTCCGAGCTGATGAAGGTGGCGCTCGCCGTCGGGCTCGCGATGCTGCTGGCCGAGCGCGCCGACCGGCGTATGCCGCAGCGCCACCGCGACGTCGTCCTCGCCTGGCTCGTGGCCGGCATCCCCGTCGTGCTCGTGCTGGCCCAGCCCGACCTGGGGTCGGCGCTCGTGCTCGTCGCCATGGCGGTCGTCATCATCGCGGCCGCGGGTGCGCCCGCCCTGTGGACCGTGGGCGTCCTCGCCGCCGGCGCCGCAACCGTGGCCGCGGCCTTCCTCACGCCTGTCCTCTCCGGCTACCAGCGCAACCGCCTGCGGGCCTTCCTCGATCCCTCGCTCGACCCGCAGGGCATCGGCTACCAGACCCGCCAGGTGCGCATCGCGATCGGCTCGGGAGGGCTGGGCGGCCAGGGGCTCTTCGAGGGCCGGCAGACGCAGGGCGGCTTCATCCCCTTCCAGGAGACCGACTTCGTCTTCTCCGTCGCGGGCGAGGAGCTGGGCTTCCTCGGCGCGGCCGGGCTCGTGCTGCTCATCGGCTTCATCGTCGTGCGGTGCGTGCTCGTCGCGAGGCGGGCCGACGCCTTCGGCCGGCTCGTCGCCATCGGGGTGGGCGTCTGGTTCGGCGTCCAGGCCTTCGAGAACATCGGGATGAACCTCGGCGTCATGCCCGTCACCGGCCTGCCGCTGCCGTTCGTCTCGAGCGGTGGGTCGTCACTCATCGCGTCGTGGGTCGCGCTCGGCCTCGTCGGCAACGTCGCGTCCACGTCGCACCCTCGCTGACCCGGGGCAAGTTACCCGCCGGTCACGGTGCGGTGTCGAAGCGCCCCAGATGCGTGACTGCCGCGTCGATTGTTGACATCATCCCGGCAAGGCGGGTGCCCGCAGACGCCGATGACTGGCGCCCGTAGTGACGAAGGAGTCCACATGCCCCTCCAGGCACTCGCCGACCGTGACGTCGACCAGGCCGTGCTCGACGAGCGCGCACCCAGCGTGGGCGCGCTGTTCCGCAACCGCGTCCGGGCCACCCCCGACGCGCCGGCCTTCCTCCACTTCGCCGAGGGGTCGAGCGAGCTGACGACGCTGACGTGGGCGCAGACCCACGAGGTCGTCGAGCACTGGGCGGCGGGCCTCATCAGCCTCGGGGTCGAGATCGAGGACCGCGTCGCCATCGCCTCCACCACGCGGGTCGAGTGGATCCTCGCCGACCTCGCCGTCATCTGCGCGGGCGGCGCCACCACGACCGTCTACCCGACGACGATCGCCGAGGACGTGGCATACATCCTGGCGGACTCGGGCAGCGGCATCGTCTTCGCCGAGAACGACGAGCAGGTCGCCAAGCTGCAGCACGTGCGCTCCGAGATCCCCGGCGTGCGCCAGGTCATCGCGCTCACCGGCAGCGCCAGCGACGACGGCTGGGTCATCACCACCGACGAGCTCGCCCGACGCGGACGCGAGTGGCTCGCCGCGACGCCCGACCTCGTCGACTCACGCATCGACCAGCTCGGCCCCGAGAACCTCGCCGTCGTCATCTACACCTCCGGCACCACCGGACGCCCCAAGGGCGTGCGCCTCGTGCACGACAGCGTCGTCTACGAAGGCGCGGTCATCGACGCCATCGGCACCCTCACCAAGGACGACCTCCAGTTCCTCTGGCTGCCGCTCTCGCACGTCTTCGGCAAGATGCTCGTCGCGACGGGCCTGCAGATCGGCTTCCCCACCGCCGTCGACGGCCGGGTGGAGAAGATCGTCGACAACATGGGCGTCATCAAGCCGACGTTCATGGCCGGACCGCCGCGCATCTTCGAGAAGGCCCACGGCCGTGTCGAGCTGATGTTCGCCGGCGAGAAGGGCATCAAGAAGAAGCTCATCGACTGGGCGCTCAAGGTCGGCGGCGAGATGCGCGACGTGCTGGCGCGGGGCGAGCAGCCCAGCCCGGGCCTCAAGCGCCGCCACGGCCTCGCCACGAAGCTCGTCCTGCACAAGGTGCAGGAGCGCTTCGGCGGCCGCGTGCGCTTCATGATCAGCGGCTCCGCGCCCCTCAACGCCGACGTGGCCCGCTGGTTCGGCGCGGTCGGCCTGCTCGTCCAGGAGGGCTACGGCCTCACCGAGACGTCGTCCGGCACGACCGTCAACCAGCCCGCGCACGGGTCGTACCAGTACGGATCGGTCGGCTGGCCCATGCCCGGCACCGAGGTGCGCATCGCCGAGGAGGACGGCGAGATCCTCGTCAAGGGACCCGGCGTCATGCGCGGCTACCACAACAACCCCGAGGCGACGGCCGAGGTGCTCACCGACGACGGCTGGTTCCACACCGGCGACATCGGCCGCATCGACGAGCGCGGGTTCCTCTACGTCACCGACCGCAAGAAGGACGTCTTCAAGACCTCGGGCGGCAAGTACATCGCGCCGGCCGAGATCGAGGCCCGCTTCAAGGGCCTGTGCCCGTTCGTCAGCCAGTTCCTCGTGCACGGCGCCGGCCACAACTACGCGACGGCGCTCGTCACCCTCGACCCCGATGCCGTGGCCGCGTGGGCGCCGACCGTGGGTCTCGAGGGCAAGTCGTACGCCGAGGTCGTCCTGTCGCCGCAGGCGCGCGCACTCGTGCAGGGCTACGTCGACAAGCTCAACGACGGCCTCAACCGCTGGGAGACGATCAAGAAGTT
This sequence comes from uncultured Terrabacter sp., assembly GCA_966081555.1. Taxonomy (GTDB): domain Bacteria; phylum Actinomycetota; class Actinomycetes; order Actinomycetales; family Dermatophilaceae; genus Terrabacter. The sequence goes on along the minus strand of CBHRRQ010000092.1, from coordinate 5,422 downwards.
CACCATCCTCGACAAGGACCTCACGATCGAGGAGGGCGACCTCACGCCCAGCATGAAGCTGCGCCGCAAGGCCGTGACCGAGAAGCACAAGAGCGAGCTCGACGCCATGTACGTGGAGTGACTTTTCTGGGCTCGCTCCGCTCGCCCGTGTTCGGCGCGCCTTGACGTCACGCCTTCCCTCCTCGACTGGCTCGCTGGCGCTCGCTTCGCTCGTCAGTCCAGGCATGACGCGCGCCGAACCGTCATTGCTGGCCTGGGTCGCGCCCCGGGAGGTCGAGGACGATCCCGGCGTCGGGGCGGTCCGGGTCGGGGTAGGCGGTGCGGTGGCCGTGACGCTCGGTGAGCCGGGGGTCGCTCCACCGTTCGGTGCGCGGCGTGCGGTAGTTGAACCACAGCGTGGGCCCGGCCGGCGCGTCGAGCACGACGCGGGCCAGCGCCGCGTCGTCGGGATGGTGGAAGACGTCGCCGTTCGTCGAGACGAGGTAGTGGCTCGCCGGGGCGGCAGCGACGAGTTCTCTGACGACGTTGCCCCGGCTGGCGTGGTGCGGCAGCTTGAGGGCGTCGACGGTGAGCGCAGGGGCTCCCCGCGCCCGGGCGAGACCGCGCAGCGCGGCCGCCAGGACGCTGCCGTAGGCGTCGGCCCCGAGCACCACGCTGACCCCGCGGTGCTCGAGGAGCACGGCGATGCTGCTGCCGTTGGGCACCGACGAGTCCCGGGGCGAGCGCTCGTCGGCGAGGTGCCCGAGGTCGTCGAGCGGTCCGGGCACGTCGAGCTCCGCGCCGCGGTCGCGCTCGTCGCCCTGCAGCGCCTCCCGCAGGCTCGCGTACCAGGTGTCCGCGAGCCGTTCGAGGCGCTGCGTCGTCGGGGAGAGCACGGTGATCGTGGGCCCGTCGGGCACCGCGACCTCCACGAATCCGCCGGAGGCGCCGGTCTCCACCGGTCCGCCGCCGAAGGCGGTGTTCCACGGCAGCGTGCGCCCCTGCGAGGCGGCCGACGTGCCCAGGGCCAGATGATCCTCGGGGGCTCCGAGCAGGGCGGCGACGAGGCTCTCACCCTGCGCCACGCTCCGCGGGCGGCCGGGTGACTCCTTCACCAGATGCGTACGACCGTTGAACCAGAAGTCACCGACGTCGTCGGCGAGATCGCTCGCGAGGAAGGGGAGCAACCCGCCGATGTGGTCGCTGTCGATGTGGGTGACGACCGCGACGTCGATGTGCTTGTCCTCCGGGGCGAGACGGCGCAGCCGGGCCTCGAGCAGCGGCCAGGTGTCGGGAGGGCCGCCGTCGACCAGCATCCGCCAGGTCGTGCCGTCGGCTCGTGGGCACTCGACGATCAGGCAGTCGCCCAGCCGCGCGGGCAGCACCTCCACGTGGATCGCCGTCGGCACGCTCCCCATCCTTCCGCCGCACCTGCTGCCCAGACTAGGACCCGTTCTCGCGCCTGTCCGGAGCTTGCGGGCGGCGGCCGGCGCATCCGCGTTTTCGCGTGCGGGCGGGCGCGCACTTACCATTGACGAATGCCCGGAGAGTCCCTGTTCAACGCCCTCGAGCCCCTGCTGGAGCGGGTCAACAAGCCCATCCAGTACGTCGGTGGCGAGCTCAACTCCACGGTCAAGGACTGGCACGTCGGCGGCCACGGCCCGGCCGGCGAGGAGCTGACGACGCGTTGGGCGCTGATGTACCCCGACGCGTACGAGGTCGGTGTGCCCAACCAGGGCGTCATGATCCTCTACGAGGTCCTCAACGAGCGTGACGACGCCCTCGCCGAGCGCACGTATGCCGTGTGGCCCGACATGGAGGCGCAGCTGCGCGAGGCGGGCCTGCCGCAGTTCACCGTCGACGGCCACCGCTCGGTGCGCGACTTCGACCTCTTCGGCCTCAGCTTCTCCACCGAGCTCGGCTACACGAACATGCTCACGGCGCTCGACCTCGCCGGCATCCCGCTGCACAGCGCCGACCGCACCGTCGACGACCCGATCGTCATCGCCGGCGGGCACGCGGCGTTCAACCCCGAGCCGATCGCCTCGTTCATCGACGCGGCCATCGTCGGCGACGGCGAGCAGGCCGTGCTCACGGTCACCGACATCGTGGGGGAGTGGAAGGCCCAGGGCCGCCCCGGGGGTCGCCGCGAGGTGCTGCTGCGCCTGGCGCGCACCGGTGGCGTCTACGTGCCGGCGTTCTACGACGTCAGCTACCTGCCCGACGGCCGCATCCAGCGTGTCGCGCCGTCGGCCGACGCCGCCGGCGTGCCGTGGCGCGTCGCCAAGCACACCGTCATGGACCTCGACGCCTGGCCCTACCCGAAGCAGCCGCTCGTGCCGCTGGCCGAGTCGGTGCACGAGCGCATGTCGGTCGAGATCTTCCGCGGCTGCACCCGTGGCTGCCGCTTCTGCCAGGCCGGCATGATCACCCGCCCCGTGCGCGAGCGCTCCATCACCGGCATCGGCGAGATGGTCGAGCGCGGTCTCGCCGCGACCGGGTTCGAGGAGGTGGGCCTGCTCTCGCTCAGCTCGGCCGACCACACCGAGATCGCGGAGATGACCAAGGGCCTGGCCGACCGCTACGAGGGCACCCAGACCGGCCTGTCGCTGCCCTCGACCCGCGTCGACGCCTTCAACATCGACCTGGCCAACGAGCTGACCCGCAACGGCCGGCGCTCGGGCCTGACCTTCGCCCCGGAGGGCGGCTCGGAGCGCATCCGCAAGGTCATCAACAAGATGGTGTCCGAGGAGGACCTCATCAACACCGTCGCCGCGGCCTACGGCGCCGGCTGGCGACAGGTCAAGCTCTACTTCATGTGCGGCCTGCCCACCGAGACCGACGAGGACGTGCTGCAGATCGCCGAGCTCGCCAAGCGGGTCATCGAGACGGGCCGGCAGGTCTCGGGCCGCCGCGACATCCGCTGCACCGTCTCCATCGGCGGCTTCGTGCCCAAACCGCACACGCCCTTCCAGTGGGCCTCGCAGCTCGGCGTCGAGGAGACCGACGCGCGTCTGCTCAAGCTGCGCGAGGCGATCCGCTCCGACAAGCGCTACGGCTCCTCGATCGGGTTCCGCTACCACGACGGCCAGCCCGGCATCGTCGAGGGACTGCTCTCACGCGGCGACCGCCGCGTCGGCAAGGTCATCGAGGCCGTGTGGCGCGACGGAGGCCGCTTCGACGGCTGGAGCGAGCACTTCTCCTACGACCGTTGGATGCGGTGCGCCACCGAGGCGCTCGCCGACGAGCCCGTCGACCTCGCCTGGTACACGACGCGTGAGCGCGGCGAGTCCGAGGTGCTGCCCTGGGACCACCTCGACTCGGGCCTCGACAAGGACTGGCTGTGGGGGGACTGGCAGGACGCCCTCGACGAGACCGAGGTCGACGACTGCCGCTGGACCCCGTGCTTCGACTGCGGCGTGTGCCCGCAGATGGGCACCGAGATCGAGATCGGCCCCACCGGCAAGACGCTGCTGCCCCTCACGGTCCTCGGATCAGGACGCCAGGAGCTGCTCGAGCACCAGCACTGAGCTGCCGGTCGCACCCCGGGCCGTATGCCGCGTGACAGGGGAGGATGACCAGCGCGGCATACGGCGGCTCAGGCCCCGGCGACACCCATCTCTGACGGTACGGACGTCCCGCACCGCGCCCGGCGGATCCCCGAAAGGCGTCCGTTTTGCCGCCCAAGTCCCTGACCGGGGATCGGCTTGTTCGTGAGGGAGGGCGTCCCTAGACGGGGAAGCCGACGTGGGCCAGTGCCTGGCGCACGAGCACGCCGTGCGAGCCGGGCATCTCGCCCAGGGCAGCGAGCGAGGCCGCCTCGTCGGGCGTCACCCACGACAGGTCGAGCGCGTCCTGCTGCGGGCGGCAGTCACCCATCACGGCGACGACGAACGCGAGCGAGACGGCGTGCTGGCGAGGGTCGTGGAACGGGGTGACGCCGGGCGTCGGGAAGAACTCAGCGACGGTGAACGGCTGCGGCGACAGCGGCACGCGGGGGAGGGCGACCGGACCGAGGTCGTTCTCGATGTGGCGGATCAGGGCGTCGCGCACCCGCTCGTGGTAGAGCACACGGCCGCCGACGACCTCGTGGCCGATGCCGCCGCCGTCGTCGGCGCGCAGCAGCAACCCCACGTGAGTGACGACCCCGCGCTCGTCGACGCGCACCGGGATGGCGTGGACGTAGAGGATCGGCAGGCGGTCACGGGCGTTGTCGAGGTCCTCGCGGCTCAGCCACGCCCCCGTCGTCTCGACTTCGGTCATGGCCTCATCCTGCCAAACGCCGCCCGTCGGGTCCGAGAGGTCCGCGGCGCGGTCGTTAGAGGTGTCGTGAACCGCCGGTGACGGCGTCGCCCCGGTGCCATCCTTGGAGGTGGGGCGCTGATCGGAGACGACGATGCGGCAACGGGTGCTGGTGCCGATGGCGGCGGTCGTGGCATGCGCGGGCTGCTCTGTCACGGTCGGGTCGGGGCCCGTGCGCACCGAGACCCGGAGCGTCTCCGCCTTCTCCGTCGTGCGGCTGGCCGGGCAGGGCGACGTGCGCGTCTCGAGCGGCTCGGCCGAGTCGCTCGAGATCAGCGCCCAGGAGAACCTGCTGCCGCAGCTGACGAGCGAGGTCTCGGGCGGCACCCTGACGTTGGGGACCAAGGACGGCACGACGATCACGACGACCGAGCCCATCACGTATGCCGTCGGGGTGAAGGACCTTCAGGGAGTGGAGCTCTCGGGGTCGGGCACGATCACGGCCGCCGGTCTGAGCGCGCCCGCCCTGCGGGTCGAGATCAGCGGGTCGGGGACCGTCAAGGTCGACGGCACCGTCGACCGGCAGGACGTCGAGGTCTCGGGCTCCGGCGACTACAGCGCCGCGTCGCTGAGCTCGAAGGAGGCGGCCGTCAGGATCTCGGGCAGCGGCGCAGCGGAGCTGTCCGTGAGCTCCTCGCTGGACGTCGACGTCTCCGGCAGCGGCTCGGTCGCCTACTCGGGTGACGCGAAGGTGACGCAGTCGGTGAGCGGCTCCGGCTCGGTCACCCGGCGCTGACCTCCGCGGCCGTCCGCGAAGGGTTGTAACGGGTCGCGTCGGGCGGGCCGGCGCAGCCTCGTCAGCGCAGCGACCGCAGCCAGGCCCAGACCACGGCGCCCGAGCGGGTCAGCTGTCGCCGGTCGACGACGGACGGCACGTCGCGGGCCGAGTGGTACGCGGCGTACGGCACGCTGCCCAAACGTGCGGCCGGGATGCCGACCGCCTCGAACGACACGTGGTCGCTGGCTCGGTTCGTGCATCCTCTCGTCGCCACCGGTGCGGGCGAGGCCGAGGCGGCGCTGCGGACGGCGCGGGCGAGCGCCGGCGTGCCCCGCCCACTTGAGCAGACGGGCACGGCTGCGGCACGGGCACCGACGCGGTCGAGCGCGAGCATGCCCCGCACCGCCTTGCGCTCGGCCGTGT
>CBHRRQ010000091.1:0-14957 GCA_966081555.1 uncultured Terrabacter sp. | reverse complement strand
CGCAGCCCGATGTGGGACCAGGACGGCGTCCACGAGGTCTACCGCGCGTGGCGCAGGATCCTCGAGTCCTACGGCACCCCCGACCGCATCCTCTGCGCCGAGGCGTGGGTGGAGCCGCAGGAGCGCGCGGTCAAGTACGTCCGCTCCGACGAGATGCACCAGGCGTTCAACTTCGACTTCCTCACCTCGTCGTGGGTCGCCAAGGACCTCAAGGCGGTCATCACCTCGTCGCTCGAGGCGGCCGACTCGGTCGGCGCTCCCTCGACGTGGGTGCTGTCGAACCACGACGTCGTGCGCCACGCGTCGCGCCTCGGCTTCGCGCCGGGCACGCCGCGCATGAACGGCATCTCGGCCACCGACCCGCAGCCCGACCGGGCGCTCGGCCTGCGCCGCGCCCGCGCCGCGACCACCCTGATGCTGGCCCTCCCGGGTGGCGCCTACATCTACCAGGGTGAGGAGCTGGGCCTGCCCGACTCCACCGACATGCCGGCCGAGTTCCGCCAGGACCCGACCTTCGCGCGCACCGCGGGGGCCGAGACCGGCCGCGACGGCTGCCGCGTGCCGATGCCGTGGTCGGCCGACGGTCCGTCGCTCGGCTTCGGTCCGAGCGCCAACACCTGGCTGCCCCAGCCCGACGTCTACGCGCAGTACGCCGTTGACCAGCAGGAGGGCGTCCCCGGCTCGACCCTCGAGCTCTACCGCTCGCTTCTCGCCCACCGTCGCCGCCTCTCGCTGGGCACCGGGTCGCTGACGTGGGTCGACGGGTATGCCGCCGACGTCGTCGCGCTGACCAACGGCGCCGACCAGCGTGACCGGTTGCTCGTCGTCGCCAACCTCGGTGCCGAGCCGGTCGCCCTGCCCGAGGGGGCCGAGGTCGTCGTCGCCTCGGGTCCGCTGGAGGACGGCCTCGTGCCGACCGACACGACCGTCTGGGCGATCTGGTCCTGACCTGCTGAACCGCTGACCGGCCACCGGCCGGCGACGTCGTGAGGCCCCGTCCACCCGGAGGGGCCTCACGGCACACCCGGGCTCGTGCCTGTGGACGACGGCCGACGTGGCGCCGGCGGCGCACCTACGGTCGGGGCATGACGCGCTACTCGATCGACGTCGGCGGGGTGGCCCGCAAACGCCTGGCGCTGGCCCACGACCCCGCCGAGCTGCGCGCGTGCGCGTCGTCCGTCGCCGTGGCGGCCGCGGGCGCCTTGGCTGCCGCCGGGTCGCAGGCGGCCGGCCTCAGCGCGTCGCTCGACCGCTTCCGCACGGTGCACGCCCGCGCGCTCGACGCGATCGCCGACGCCGCTGCGGCGCTCGGAGACCGCCTGGACGAGTTCACCGCCGAGGCCCGCTCGGTCGAGCTGATCGTCACGTCGTCACTGGCCGAGGCGGCCGGTGTCGTGGGTGGCCGATGAGCCGGCTCGACGGCGAGCGGGCGACGCCGGGCGCGGTCGCCGGGGCCGACGCCCTGCCCACCCCCACGGGGCGGCCCGACGAGCTCCACCACTCGGCCCGCACGCTCGATCGTGCTGCCTCCCGCGCGCGTGCGACGACCACGGTCGCAGGCACGCTGGGGCCGCGCCTTCGCGCCGTGTGGACGGGCCACGCGGCGTCGGCCGCCGAGGCCGAGGCCCACGAGCTCGGTCGCAGGTCACGCGTCGTCGTCGACGCGCTGCCGGTGGCCGCCCACTCACTGCGGGCGTATGCCGTCGCCCTCGAGATCGCCCAACGCCGGGTGGCCGCGCTGCAGCGCCAGTGGGACGCGCTCGAGCTCGAGCACGCGGTGGCGCGCGTCGAGGCCACCCACGTGCCGGACCCGACGGGGACCCTCGGTGCGGCCCGCCGGCTGCGAGCAGACGAGGTGCGACTGACCGGCAGGGTGCGCCTCAGCCACGCGTACCGAGGCGTCCTCGACGAGCTCGAGACGGTCGGTCGGCGGAGCAGCCGCGCGCTCTTCGCCCTCTCCGACGTGACCGTGCCGCATGGCAGCTCCGCCAGCCCGGGCGCGGTGCGCACCGCCGTGACGGGTGGCCTCTGGTTCGCCGACGGGGTGGCGGCCGTGCGGATGTCGCGCGCCGCGGCGCGGGTCGCCGGCGCCCGGGTGCGTCGTCTCGTGTCCCCCGCGGCGGGTCCGGGCTCGCCGGCCGGCGCGCGCGACGTCGCTGAGGTGGTCGCGCGCGTGCGCGCACACGCCGACGACCCGGTCTACGCGCAGGCGCTCGTCGAGGAGGTCGGCACCGACGGGCTCGGCCGTCTGGCCCTGCAGGCCGGCGACCCGTCGTCCTCGACGAGCCTCGACACCGTCCGGCAGCTGCTCGGCGTGCTGGGCTCGGTCCTCGTCACCGCCACCCAGCAGACGGCCCCCGCCGGCACCGACCCGCGCACGAGGGCGCAGCTCGCCTCGGGGTCGGCGCTGCTCGCCGACGACATCGTCTCGGGCGCGACGAGGACGGTCTCCGACCAGACCGTGCGGCACCGTGCCGCGGGCTACTGGCTGCTGGGGCAGCTGCTGGCCGGGGCGCGTCTCTCCGGCGACACACGGCCACTGCCAGCCCGGCTGCTGCGCCGGGCCGCCGCCGCGTCGGCGAGCGCCGAGGTCGCCGAGACCCGTGACGGCGACACCGACCTGCAGCACGGCACGACCATGCGCCCCGCCGGCGACGCCACGTTCGCGTCGTGGTTCGACCGGTCCGACTACAGCGGTGACGCGCTGCACCTGCTGCTGCAGGAGGTGGGCGACGACCCCGCCGACCAGGCTGCGCTCCTGGCCGAGCCCCTGCCCGACTCCACCGTCGCCGCGGGTGCGCTCCGCAACGGTCGCGGTGACCGGCTCACGGTCGGCGAGCACCTCGTCAGACGCTGGATCACGTTCGAGGCCACCGGGACCCAGACCCACCGGGACCTTCGCCTCGAGACCGACGACGACCTCACGCGGCTGCTGCCCAGCGTCTCAGCGGCGACAACCGCCGAGGCGGCCGAGACGCGCGCCCGCCTCATGCTCGAGGTCTCGCGCACGAGCGACTTCGCGATGCGCGAAGCCACCACGACCCACATCTACCACCGCGGGCCGGCTCAGGTCGAGCAGCAGGTCGTCGCGTGGCTCTCGGCGATGCACGCCAACGTCGACCGGGCGCTCAACCGACCGCTCGACAGCCCGACCGGGGGCTACACCGCCGACACCGGCTCCGGGTCGCAGCCGATGCTGGACGCTCACGAGCTGACCGGTGTGGTGGCGGCCCTCGCCGTCGACACCGGCACGGGACTGCACGCGCGAGAGCCGGCCGCGCCGTACGAGCGCCTGCTCGGGATCGAGCGGCAGCGCGCCGAGCAGGCGGCGGCATCGGGGCTGGACGCGATGCCTGCAGTCGCCCGACTCGGCTTCTTCGACCAGGCCGCTTCCGCGGCGCTGGTGGCGGTGGCACGTCGCCAGGACGAGCTCAACAAGTCCGCGTGGGAGGGTCTTGCGGAGGCCGTCCACGTCGTCGACGAGATCCGTCGCGGCGGGCCCGCCGGGCTCGTCTCCATGATGCAGACCTACGCCTCCGGCGGGTCGCTGCGCACGCCTGAGGAGGACCTCCTCATCGCCGCGATCCGGTCGGACGTCGAGCTGGCCCAGACCGAGCTCGACGACGAGCGGCGCGGTGCCCTCCTCGCGAGCATCGCGCTGCTCGGGGGCCACGGCTCCGGCGGCGTCGGTGACGCCTTCAGCCGCGGAGCCGGCCGGGCTCCGTCGTTGCCCACGGCAGAAGCCATTCGCAAGGCCCGCGAGGACGAGATCCGAGCTGCGTGGAACGCGGTCCGCGACGGCAGGACGAAGGAGCACCTCCAGGAGAAGCACCCGAACCCCTCGCCCGACAACGCCATCGCCCGGGTCGCCGAAGCCCGCAACGGGCGCCTTCCCGAGCTCGACCGACCGCCTTCGATGTCGCAAGGTTCGCCTGGCCTGCCGACGAGGATGCCTTCGTCGAACAGGCCATCGGCCTCGTCAGCGAACTCGTCCTCGCACACCTGTTGACTCCGGGAGATGTGACTCGAGACGGTTTCCGGGCCTGGCCGCTGACGCCCGACGAGGCGTGCCGCCGGATCGCAGAGGTCTCGCGCAGCGACCACGACGAGGCACAGAACTCGTTCTTCGTCTGGTTCGAGGCCACCCCCGAAGGCGGAGAGCGTGGGCGGCGAGCGTGGCGGGTCGATCGTCCGATCGACGACTGAACGTCCGCCAGCCCGGCAAGGAGCAGGTGGTGAAGCTCTGGTGACTCGATGTGACCACTCGGATCTTGCTCCGCTGAGGGGAGCAAGATCCGAGCGCCCGCTGTGGACTGCCCCGGGCCGGCGGCCGAGCCGGATAGCCTCGCGACATGGTGACGCGCAGGCCCTATCTCGACCACACGCCTGTGGCGCTCGCCCACCGCGGCGGCTCGCTCTACGCACCGAACATCGGTCTCGAGAACACCATGACCGCCTTCGGCAACGCCGTCGCGCTCGGCTACACGCACCTCGAGACCGACGTCCACGTGACCCACGACGGGATGCTCGTCGCATTCCACGACACGCGGCTCGACCGGGTGAGCAACACGCGCGGGTTGATCCGAGACCTGCCGTGGTCGCAGGTCTCGTATGCCGTGATCGGCGACGGCGAGCACGTCCCCCTGCTCACGGACGTGCTGGACGCCTGGCCCGACATCAACCTCAACATCGACCTCAAGGCGCCGGGCACCGCGCTACCCCTCTGGGAGCTCATCGAGCAGCGAGGGCTGCACGACCAGGTGTGCGTCGGCTCGTTCTCGCAGCGCAACATCTCCCAGTTCCGGCGCCTGTCCCGTGGCCGCGTCGCCACCGCAGCAGCCGAGGTGGGCACGGCGCTGGCCAGGTTCGGTCCGCGCTGGGTGACCGCCCTGCTGCGGACGCCCGCCGACGTCTTCCAGGTCCCGCCGAGCGTGCCGCTGCGGGGGCGGTCGGTCCGGGTGGTGACGCGGGGTCTGGTCGAGGCCGCCCACCGCTACGGCAAGCAGGTGCACGTGTGGACCATCGACGACCCGGACCAGATGCACCGTCTGCTCGACCTCGGCGTCGACGGACTCGTCAGCGACCGCATCGACGTGCTCAAGGACGTGCTCGTCGAGCGCGGCGAGTGGACCGGACGACCCTGACGCAGTCGTGGGCCGACTCAGCGAACGAGGACGTGACCCCGCCCGGTGCTGAGCCGGGTCCAGCGCCCGTGGGCGGAGATGCTCGCCGACTCCCCCGGCGACGTGAAACCGAGCACGTGGGCTCCGAACGCCAGACCGGCCGCGATCGGTGGCACCGTGTCGCTCATGGCCGCCCACGTGCGGCGTCGCAGCGCATCGACGGCGTGCGCTCCCGCGCCGTCGGGAGTGCCCTCCGCGACCTGCGAGATCCCCTGCCGCGCAATCGAGTCCACGACATCACCGTCGAGCTGCCCGACCGGCTCCCAACCGTCGCGCGGTGGCGTCAGGCCGCTCCACGGAGCCCGCACCGTCGTCGGTGGCACGCTGAAGACAGACCCTGATCCGTCGCGGGCGAGCCGGTCGGCCACCGACGCGAACGACACCGTCGTGTCGACCGCGTCGGACGGCGCGATGGTCACCACCCGCATACCGAGGACCGTCCCGTCGCCCATGAGGCCGCTGCCCTCGATCACGGCGACCGTGGTGACGAGCAGGCTCCCGAGCACCTGGAGGCGCACCGCACCGTCGGGGTTCGCCTTGCGCGCGCGCCCGAGGTAGGTGGCGAGGTCGGCGAGGCCGCGCGGGTCGCCGAAGTCGATCTGGGCGTTGCCGGTCACCGGCGCCGCCGACGGAAGGGTGCCGGCTCGCCCTCGTGGGCGCGCAGCGAGGCCCGCTCCTCGGGGCGCATGCGACGCGGCGACTCGGTGGTGAAGTCGTAGAGCGCGAGCTCGGTCTCGGCCACGGCGTAGACGCGGCGCTCGCCGTCGGCCGTCTCGACCCCGTCGGGGTCCGTGACGATGTAGGCGACGTCGAACCCGGCGCCTCCCACGCGGGAGACCCACAGCTGGATCTCCACCGGCTCGTGCCGGAAGCCGAGCGGACGCCGGTACTCGATCTCGTGGCGCGACACGAGCACGCCCTCGTCGAGCAGCGACTTGTCGCCCGCACCCCCGCCGTCGAACCAGTCGCGGAACGCGATCACGCGGGCGTCCTCGAGCAGCCGGAGGAACTGCACGTTGTTGATGTGGGCGTACGCGTCCATGTCGGACCAGCGCAGTGACACCTGCGCGGCGTAGGGCTTCACCTGCGGTTCGCCGGTCTGCGTCATGGGCCCATCCTTCCAGCCGCGGATGGGCGGGGTCGTCCCCATCCCCCTGACGGACCGGCCGCCTGTCCACACCCCGGGTGTGCGGGTCGGCGTGGTCGGCAGCGCACCGTAGGTTGGGTGCCATGTCGACCTCCCCCGCCGCCCTGTCTGCAGCCGATGTCGAGCCCGGGCTGCGCGAGCGGGCCACGACGGCCCTGCGCCGTCTCGTGGGCCGTGACGACGTCGACTTCCGTGACGGCCAGCTCGAGGCGATCAGCGAGCTCGTGGCGGGCCGACGACGGGTGCTCGTCGTCCAGCGCACCGGCTGGGGCAAGTCCGCCGTCTACTTCGTGGCGACGGCCCTGCGCCGCGCCGAAGGGGCCGGCCCCACGGTCATCGTCAGTCCGCTGCTCGCGCTCATGCGCGACCAGATCGCCGCGGCCGAGCGCGCCGGCATCCGGGCCGTGACGCTCAACTCCACGAACGCCGACGAGTGGGGCGCGGTCTCCGGCGCGCTCGCGCGCGGCGAGGTCGACGTGCTGCTCGTCAGTCCCGAGCGCCTCAACAACCCCCGGTTCCGCGACGAGCAGCTGCCGGCGCTCGCCGAGTCGTGCGGCCTCCTCGTCGTCGACGAGGCGCACTGCATCAGCGACTGGGGGCACGACTTCCGGCCCGACTACCGCCGTATCCGCGACCTGCTGACCACCCTGCCCGAGCGCACCCCCGTGCTCGCCACGACGGCCACGGCGAACGCCCGTGTCGTCACCGACGTCGTCGAGCAGCTGGGCGCGGGCGGCCGTGACGTGCTCACCCTGCGCGGCCCGCTGGCCCGGGCGTCCCTGCGGCTCGGCGTGCTGCCGCTCGCCGCTCCCGAGCAGCGCCTGGCCTGGCTGATCGCCCACCTCGGCGAGCTGCCCGGCTCGGGCATCGTCTACGCCCTCACCGTGGCCGCCGCCGAGGACGTCGCGGTCGCGCTGCGCGAGGCCGGTCACGAGGTCGCCGCCTACACCGGGCGCACCGAGCCGGCCGAGCGCATCAGGCTCGAGGAGGCCCTGCGCGACAACCGGGTCAAGGCCCTCGTCGCGACGTCGGCCCTCGGCATGGGCTTCGACAAGCCCGACCTCGGCTTCGTGCTGCACCTCGGCGCACCGTCGTCACCCGTGGCCTACTACCAGCAGGTCGGCCGAGCCGGACGCGCCACCGACCGTGCCGACGTGCTGCTCATGCCCGGCCCCGAGGACAAGGACATCTGGCGCTACTTCGCATCGGCCTCGATGCCTCGGCAGGACCAGGCCGACGCCGTCGTGCGCGCCCTCAGCGAGTCCGAGCGGCCCCTGTCGACGATGGCCCTCGAGACGATCGTCGACGTGCGCCGCACCCGGCTCGAGCTGCTCCTCAAGGTGCTCGACGTCGACGGCGCCGTGCACCGCGTCCCCGGCGGCTGGACCGCCACCGGCGAGCCGTGGGCCTACGACGCCGAGCGCTACGGCCGCGTCAGCGAGGCACGCGAGCGCGAGCAGCAGCTCATGGTCGACTACGAGCGCACCGACCGCTGCCGCATGGCCTTCCTGCAGGAGTGCCTCGACGACGACTCCGCCGAGGCGTGCGGCCGGTGCGACCGGTGTGCCGGGCCGTGGTTCGACACCACCATCCCCGAGGCGGCCGTCAACACCGCGCGCTCCCGACTCGAGCGTCCGGGCGTCGTGCTCGAGCCCCGGGCCCAGTGGCCCACCGGCATGGACCGACTCGGGGTGCCGCTGAAGGGGAAGATCGCCCCCGCCATCGCCATGGGCGAGGGACGGGCCGTCGCGCGGCTCAGCGACCTCGGCTGGGGCCAGCGCCTGCGTGAGCTGCTCCGAGGGCAGGACCGGGAGGTGCCTGCGGAGGTGGTCCGGGCGTGTGTCGACGTGCTCGCGGGCTGGGGCTGGGCCGAGCGGCCCGCCGCCATCGTGTCGGTGCCCTCACGCCGCCGGCCACAGCTCGTCGGCTCGCTCGCCGCCGGACTCGGACAGCTGGGTCGGCTGCCCTACCTCGGCGCGCTCGACCTCGTCGAGGGCGGGCCCGTCGGCGATCCCGGCGGCAACAGCGCCTTCCGCCTCGCCAACGCGTGGGGCCGGCTGGCCGTCGGTCCCGAGCTGGCGGCGTCGCTGGCTGGGGTGCCGGGTCCCGTCCTGCTCGTCGACGACGTCAGCGACTCACGCTGGACGCTGACCGTCTGCGCGGGGCTGCTGCGCGAGGCCGGCGCTCCGGCCGTGCTCCCCCTCACCCTCGCGCTGGAGGCGTGACACGCGTCGCCGCCCCGACGGACACCACCGCAGGGCCAGTAGGGTCGTCGTGTGAGTGCAGACGCCCCCGCTGAGCCGCGCCCGCTGCCACCCCTCGAGGACCTCCTCGACGTGCTGACCCTCCGCGACATCGGGACCGCGAAGATCGCCGTCACCGACGTGCTCGGCAGGGACGCCGCGGAGTCGATCGGGGCGACCTCGGCCCGCGTCTTCGAGGGACGCAGCCAGAAGATGCCCCACGGCCGTGTCTTCGGCGGCCAGGTGCTCGCCCAGTGCGTCATGGCCGCCGGCATCACGGTGCGCGACGTCAACGACGGCGACGGGACACGTCCGATCCACTCGCTCCACGGCTACTTCATGCGCCCCGGCGACGACACCCTGCCGATCCGCTTCGCCGTCGAGGAGATGCGCGACGGCAACTCGTTCTCGACGAGGCGGGTCCACGCCGTGCAGAAGGGCGCACCCATCATGTCGATGACGTGCTCGTTCCAGGAGCGTGCCGGCGGGCTCGACCACCAGGACCCCATGCCCGACGTCCCCGGCCCCGACGGCCTCCCCTCGCTCGCCGACGCCTTCCGCGGCGTCGACCACCCCGGGGCCCGGCACATCGCCGAGTCCCGGCCCATCGAGATGCGTCCCGTCGAGAGCAACATGTTCGTCGACGCCGGCGACCAGCAGGTCGCGACGAACCACGTGTGGATGCGCGCGATCGACCGGCTGCCCGACGACCCGCTGCTGCACGCCGCCGTGCTCGCGTACTCCAGCGACTACTCCCTGCTCGAGCCCGTACTGCGTCGTCACGGGATGGTCTGGACCGACCCGCGGTTGCGCGTCGCCAGCCTCGACCACTCGATGTGGTTCCACCGCGACGCCCGGGCCGACGAGTGGTTGCTCTACGCCCAGCAGTCGCCCTCGGCGATCAGCGGTCGCGGCCTCTCGATCGGCGAGATGTACACGCAGGACGGGACGCTCGTGGCCACGACCGCCCAGGAGGGCATGGTCCGCGTCAAGGAGTCCTGACCGGCGCGGACCGGCGGCAGGCGCGAACCAGTGCCGTGGCGAGCCGTCAGTCCTCGAGCCGGAAGCCGAGCTTGACCGTCACCTGCCAGTGCGCGACGGCCCCGTCGGTGAGCTGCCCACGGATGTCGGTCACCTCGAACCAGTCGAGGTTGCGCACCGTCGAGCTCGCCTTGGCGACGGCGTTGCCGACCGCTGCCTCGATGCCCTCGGGAGACGACCCGACGACCTCGGAGATCGAATACACGTGGTTGGCCATGGCTTCTCGATTCGGTCAGGGCACCCGGGCTCTCCGAGCCGCCTCGAACCAAACTAGACCCGGACCCCTCCGCCCGGCGCGCTTCGCCGCCCGATCTTGGTGGAGGTCGGGCTGCCCTCAGGCCGTGCGCACCACGGCGACGTCGTGGCCGTCGAGCCACACGCCGTGCTCGTCGACGATGGGCGCCCGACCCCAGGACGCCAGCACGTGCTGGACGTCCCCGTCGAACGGCACGACCTGGCTGCGGCTCGCGAGGTTGCACACGACGTGCACCGAACCGCGAGACATGATGAGCCAGGCGCCCGCCTCGTCGTATGCCACCGCCGTAGAGCGCAGGTCGCCCGACGCGACGTCCGGCTGGGTCCGACGGACCCGGATCAGCTCGCGGTAGAAGTGCAGCATCTCGATGTGGCCCGGCGACGTCGGCTCACGCCAGTCGAGCACGCTCTCGTCGCGGGTGGCCGGGTCCTGCGGGTCGGGGACGTCGGCCTCGTCCCAGCCGTGTGCCGCGAACTCCCCGCGGCGGCCGGAGCGCACGGCGTCGGCGAGCCACTCCTCCTCGAACGAGGTGAAGAACGCGAAGGGGGTGCTGGCCCGCCACTCCTCACCCATGAACACCATCGCCGTGTAGGGCGAGAGCAGGTAGAGGGAGGCGCCGATGGCCTGCTGCCCCGGTGAGACCTGCTCGCTGATCCGGTCGCCCGTCGCGCGGTTGCCCACCTGGTCGTGGGTCTGCAGGTAGGCGAGGAACTGGTGGCCCGACCGGCGCTCCTTGTCCACCGCGGCCCCCCACCCCGCACCGCGGAACGTCGAGTAGCGGCCGTCGTGGAGGAAGGCGTCGGTCAGGGTCTTGGCCAGCACCGAGACCGGGCCGCCGTCGGGCCAGGCCTGCGTGCCACCGGCGAAGTCGGCGTAGTAGCCCTGCGTCTCACCGGTCAGCGTGACGTGGAGCGCGTGGTGGATGTCGTCGTCCCACTGCGCCGTCATGCCGCGGCCCCCGTCGGCGGTGGGCGTGACCATGACCGGGTCGTTGAGGTCGCTCTCGGCGATGAGGTCGAGCGGACGACCGAGCTCCGTTGCGAGAGAGGCCGTCTCGTCGGACAGCTGTGCCAGCACGTGGCGCTCCGAGCCGTCTCGCAGCTCGTGGACCGCGTCCAACCGCAACGCGTCGACGTGGAAGTCGCGGAACCACCGGAGGGCGTTGTCGACGACCCACCGGCGCACCTCGAGGCTGCCGTCGGCGTCGAGGTTCACGGCCGGGCCCCACGGCGTGGTGTGGGTGTCGGTGAAGTACGGGCCGAACTCGGCGAGGTAGTTGCCGGTGGGGCCGAGGTGGTTGTAGACGACGTCGAGGCAGACACCGAGCCCCTTGGCGTGGCAGGCGTCGACGAAGCGCTGGAAGGCCGCCGGGCCACCGTACGCGTGCTGCACGGCATACGGCGCGACGCCGTCGTAGCCCCAACCGTGCGTGCCACCGAACGCCGCGACGGGCATGACCTCGACGACGTCGACACCGAGCTCGACGAGGTGCCCGAGAC
Source organism: uncultured Terrabacter sp. (assembly GCA_966081555.1). Taxonomy (GTDB): domain Bacteria; phylum Actinomycetota; class Actinomycetes; order Actinomycetales; family Dermatophilaceae; genus Terrabacter. The sequence continues at coordinate 3,588 of CBHRRQ010000091.1, read as the reverse complement.
GGCCGATCGCGGCATCGAGAGTGCCCTCGGGCGTGAAGGTGCCGAGGTGCAGCTCGTAGACGACGCCACCGAGCACGCCGCGGCCCTCGCGGGTGCCGCGCCAGTCGCCGTCGGTCCACGCGTGCGCAGCGGGGTCGAAGGTGCGGCTCGGGCCGTGGACGCCGTGCGGCTGCCACGCGCTCCGCGGGTCGGGCCTCGGGTCGCCACCGTCGAGGCTGAACGAGTAGTCCCACGGTCCGTCGGTCGGTGGCGTCCACGCCCACCATCCGCCGCCGACCGGCTCCATCGCGTGCCGCTCGGCGGCACCGACGCTCCCCGTCACCGGGCTGACGAGCACGTCGACGCGGCTGGCCGAGGGGGCCCACACGCGCATCGCTTCTGCGGTCATGCGCCGTCACGTACCCGCACGAGCAGGGCCACCGGCAACGCGTCACCTGCGCCGTCGGCCTCACCGCCGACGAGCGATGCGAGCCGCGCCCTGCCGCCGGCGAGCGTGCGTCCCGAGAGGACGTCGGACCACTGGCCCTCCGGCAGGTCGAGGGTGGCGTCGCCGAACCCACCTGCGTCGGCGAGGCGCCCGGCGAGACGGGTCACCACTGTGACGACCTCGACACCGTCGAACGTGCCCCTGCCGAACGCGACTGCGTGCTCGGAGCCGCTCGCCAGGGGCTCGTAGGTGGCCGCCTCGCCCGTGAAGCACTCGGGCCGGTCGCGCCGGGTGCGCAGGGCGGCCGCCGTGAGCAGCAGCTTCTCGTCAGAGAGGTCGGCAGGCGCCCCTCCTGCGTCGAGCCGGGCCAGCCGGTCGCGCCGGTCGGCGTAGTCGACGAGGCGCCGGTTGTCGGGGTCGACGAGCGACAGGTCGACGAGGTCGGTGCCCTGGTAGACGTCCGGCACGCCGGGCATCGTGAGCTGGACGAGCTTCTGACCCAGCACGTTGACGCGGGTCTCGGCAGCCGTGTCGGCCACCCAGGTCTCGACGTGCGCGACGACCTCGGGGCTCGACACGACTCCGGAGAGGAACTCCTCGACCGCCGACTCGTAGGCCCCGTTTGGCTCGGTCCACCGCGTGTGCAGCTTGGACTCGCGAACAGCCTTGAGGGCGTAGGCCTGGAGCCGCTCCTCGCTGATCGGCCAGGCACCCACGACGGTCTGCCACAGGAAGTACTCGGTGAGCGAGTCGAGCTCGGCTGCGCGGAACCCGCGGGCGAGCTCACGCGCCGTGCGCACCCACGTCGCCCACGCCTCGGGCCGCTCGGCGAGCACGAAGAGCCGCGCGCGCACGTCCTCGGAGCGCTTCGTGTCGTGCGTCGACAGGGTCGTCATCGTCTGCGGCCAGGTGTCGAGGAGGTGCGCGGCGAACCGGTGGAACTCCTCGGCCGGGAGGCCGACCTGACGCGGGTCGCCGCCGACTTCGTTGAGCCCGACGAGCCGCACGTAGCGGTAGTACGCGGTGTCCTCGATCGCCTTGGCCATCGCCGGCCCGCACGTCTGCTGGAACCGCACGACGAACTCGTCACGAGCCGCAGCGTCCTCAACCGGCCCCTCGCCCAGGGCGAGATCCACGAGCCCCTCCGCGCACGCGCGGTCGAGGCCCGAGTAAGCGTCACCGGCGCCGCGCTGCAGCGCGAGCTCCAGTGGCTCGGCCGACAGGCCGTCACGCGGGTGGCCGGGTCGGATGTAGACCCGGTAGCGGTCCATCCCCACGAGCATCGCCTGGAGCACCACGCGTGCAGCGGTCTCGTCGAGGTCAGGACGGGCCTGAGCCACGAGCCGCATCAGCCGGCTAACCTCGGTGGCCAGCATGACCGTCACGACCCACCGCTTCGACTCCGCGACGATGGCGTCGAGGTCCTGCGCCTCGCCGAGGACCTCGTCGGAGAGACGCGTGAGCGGCTCGGCGCCGGCCGGGTCGACGAAGAGCCCGCCGATGCGCAGCAGCGCGTCGTAGCCCGTCGTCCCCGCCGTCCTCCAGTTCTGCGGCAGCGGCTCGTCGCCCTCGAGGATCTTCTCCACGACGACCCACGTGCCATCGGTGGCGTCGGCGAGCCGGTCGAGGTAGCCCTCCGGGTCGGCGAGCCCGTCGGGGTGGTCGATCCGCAGACCGTCGATCGATCCCGACCGCACGCCCTCCACGAGCAGCTCATGGGTCGCGTCGAAGACCTCGGGCTCCTCCACGCGCACCGCGATGAGCGAGGTCACGTCGAAGAAGCGCCGGTAGTTCAGCTCGGAGTCGCCGACCGTCCACGACGCCAGGCGGTAGTGCTGTGCGTCGAGCAGCTCAGCGAGCGGCTGGTCCACGTCGGTGCCCGGCGCGACCGGGAAGACGTGGTCGTAGTAGCGGACCACCGGTGCGCCGTCCTGCTCCCCCAGCTCGATCTCGCCGGCGGCCAGCACGTCCTCCAGCGGTCCGCCGAGAACGGGGAGGAGGAGGCGCCCGCCCTGGGCGTCCCAGTCGACGTCGAACCACACGGCATACGGCGACGTGCGCCCGTCGCGGAGCACCGACCAGAGGGGGAGGTTGAGCGACAAGGGAGTCGGCGTCGTCATGTGGTTCGGCACGACGTCGACGACGATGCCCAGACCGGCCGCGTGGGCCCGTTCGACGAGGCGGGCGTATGCCGCGTCGCCGCCGAGCCCCTCGGCCACCTTCGAGTGGTCGATGACGTCGTAGCCGTGCTTCGACCCGGACGCAGCCTGCAGGATCGGCGACAGGTAGAGGTGCGTGACGCCAAGGTTCGCGAGGTGGTCGACCAGCGCCGCCGCGTCGTCGAGGGTGAAGTCCGGTTCGAGCTGGAGCCGGTGGGTCGTGACGGGCGCGCTGGCATACCTCACGCGATGGCCTCCCCCGCCAGTCCGGGCACGATCGGCGACGCCACCTCTCGCGGGCAACGCAGCACGACGATGCTGCGCGGCTGCACCTTGATCTCCCACGTCGGCTCGAGCACGTTGTCCTCGACCTCATGCAGGGCGGTGTCGATGACGGGCACCCAGTGAGGGCCGTACTCCTCGTCGGGCAACGTGAAGGTCAGCGCCTCGTCGTGGGCGTTGAACATGACGAGGAACGAGTCGTCGAAGATCTGCTGGCCGCGAGGGTCGGGCTCAGGAATCGCCGAGCCGTTGAGGAAGACCATGAGCGACTTGGCGAGCCCGTTGCTCCACGCCTCGTCGTCCATGTGGGCAGCGTTGGGCGTCAGCCAGGCGATGTCGCCGAGCTCGCTCTCGCCGCCGTGGTCGGCGCTGCCGGCGAAGAAGCGACGGCGCCGGAAGACGGGGTGGTCGCGGCGCAGCTTGACCAGCGACTGCGTGAAGGCGAGCAGCTTCTGGTCGTCCTCGTCGAGGATCCACTGGATCCACGAGATGTCGTTGTCCTGGCAGTAGCCGTTGTTGTTGCCCTGCTGGGTGCGGCCGAGCTCGTCGCCGTGCAGGATCATCGGCACGCCCTGCGAGAAGAGAAGGGTGGTGAGGAGGTTGCGCTGCTGGCGCAGCCGCAGATCGCGGATCGCGGGGTCGTCGGTGGGACCCTCGACGCCGCAGTTCCACGAGCGGTTGTGGCTCTCGCCGTCGTTGTTGTCCTCGCCGTTGGCCTCG
>CBHRRQ010000090.1:0-14986 GCA_966081555.1 uncultured Terrabacter sp. | reverse complement strand
CGGGGCAACCCTTCAAACTTACCCGCCTCAAGCTTGGGAGTCAAACCCGCGAACCGGCCTTCAGACCGTCCGGATCGACCCGCTTGGAATCAGCGGTTCCTACCCTCCAGAGCCTACCCGATCGTGTCGTGCGCTCCAGACCTTCACCCAGCCCCGGGACCGGCCAACTTCGCTCGGTGATCTCTCACCGCCGCGGTGGCGTCCGTTCCTCCCTGTCGGGCTGACGAAGAGAACATTAACCGGGCCCTCGCGGAAAACACAAATCCGTGCACCCACAGGCACAAGAAGGGGCGGATCCCTTTGTGTGACAACGAGATCCGCCCTTCTGACTGCTCTCAGGGTGCCGATGCGGCCCCTCCCGCGTGCTCAGCCGCGCCTGGCGGCCGCGAGGTTGCGCCGGCCGCGCTTGATGACGGCCACCGCACCGTGCAGGAAGTCGTCCTCGACGAGCACCTGGTCGGGGTCGGTGACCTTGACGTTGTTGAGCGACGCTCCGCCCTCGCCGATGGCTCGCCTCGCCCCGTTGCGGGAGTCGACGAGCCCCACTGCGACGAGGGCATCGACCAGCGAGGTGCCCACCGCGACGTCGGCGCCGGGCAGCTCGGCGGTGGCATCGCCGAGGGTGCGGGGATCGAGTCCGGCGAGGTCGCCCTTGCCGAACAACGCCTCGGACGCCGCCTGCACCGCAGCCGTCGCCTGGGCCCCGTGCACGAGCGTCGTGACGTCGGACGCGAGCACCCGCTGCGCCGTCCGACGGAACGGCTCCTCCGCCACCTGCTTCTCGAGGGCCGCGATCTCGTCGGGGGTGCGGTCGGTGAACACCTTGAGCAGCTTGACCACCGACGCGTCCTCGACGTTGATCCAGTACTGGTAGAACGCATACGGGCTCGTCATGTCGGCACTGAGCCAGACCGCGTTGCCCTCCGACTTGCCGAACTTCGTGCCCGCCGCGTCGGTGAGCAGCGGTGTCGTGAAGCAGTGCACGGACTGCCCCTCGACGCGGTGCACGAGGTCGACGCCGGCCGTGAGGTTGCCCCACTGGTCGGCCCCTCCGGTCTGCAGCGTGCAGCCGTGGGCGCGGTAGAGCTCGAGGAAGTCGAGCGCCTGGAGGATCTGGTAGCTGAACTCGGTGTACGAGATGCCCTGCTCGCTCTCGAGCCTGGCCGCCACCGCGTCCTTGCGGACCATCTGGTTGACCCGGAAGTGCTTGCCGATGTCGCGCAGGAAGTCGAGGGCGCTGATGGGCGCCGTCCAGTCGAGGTTGTTGACCAGCAGCGCTGCGTTGTCACCCTCGAACGCGAGGAACGGGCGCACCTGCTCCTGGATGCGCGCCACCCAGTCGGCCGTCTGCTCCTTGGTCTTGAGCACCCGCTCGGACGTCGGACGCGGGTCGCCGATGAGGCCGGTGGACCCGCCCACGAGGCAGATGACCCTGTGCCCCGCCCGCTGGAAGTGCCGCAGCACGACGAGCTGCACGAGGTTGCCGAAGTGCAGCGAGGGCGCGGTCGGGTCGAACCCGCAATACAGCGTGAGGGGTCCCTCCGCGAGTGCTTCGCGCAGCGCCGCCTCGTCGGTGGACTGCGCCACCAGGCCGCGCCACTGCAGCTCGTCGAAGATGTCCGTCACGGGTATCGGTGTCCTCTCTGACGGGCGGGCTCGCTGCCCGCCGCGGCCAAGCCTGCCGTATGCCGCCCTGCCGCAGCCACCGAGTACCGACCGGTGGCCGTGCGACGTCCACGGCGTCAGCGTCGCTTGCGCACGACCCCGGGCCGATAGGCCGACACGCTGGGCTCGCCGTCGACCCAGAAACGCCACGGGTACGACGCTCCGTCGCCACCCGGTCCGCTGACCCCGACGCGCGGGCCCACGCGCACGTCGGCGGGTGCGGGCCGCTCCCCCGCGCTGACGACGAGGTCGATGGGCTCGCCGAGCGGTGGCCTGCAGAAGTCGAGGCCGGTCTGCTCGCGCCCCATCGCGAGGGCCTGGCCCAGGCGCCCGGGGCCGCGGGCCCAGTCGCGCTCGCGCACCGGTCCCCTGCGCGTCCGGACGAGGTCGTGACCCGCGACCACCGCGCCGGCGCGCACGAGGACGGCCGACGCCGTGCCCACCTCACCCACCACGAGGTTGACGCACCAGTGGTGGCCGTAGGTGAAGTAGACGTAGGTGAAGCCCGCCGGCCCGAACATCGGTCGGGTGCGTGGGGTCATCCCGCGGAAGGCGTGCGACCCGGGGTCGAGCTCGCCGGCATACGCCTCGAGCTCGGTCAGCCGGAGCGTGACCCCGCCGTACGACAGGTGGCAGCCCAGGAGGTCGGGCGCGACCTCCACGGACGGGCGGGCGAAGAACTCCCGAGGGAGGCGGTGGTCGGCGGACACGTCGTCACCGTAGCCGGAGCCTCAGACGCCGGCGTCGACCCACGCGCGGGCGAGCGTCGCCCGCTCGGCGGCGGCCACGAGCTGCTCGCCGACCCGGACGGGCGCCGTGCCGCCCACGGCGTCGCGCGAGGCGAGCGATCCCTCGACCGAGAGGACGCTGCGCACGTCGGGCGTCAGGTGCTCGCTGATGCGGGCGAAGTCGTCGTCAGTGAGGTCCCAGAGCTCGATGCCGCGGGACTCGCAGTCACGCACGCACGCGCCGGCCACCTCGTGGGCGACCCGGAACGGGACACCCTCGCGGACCAGCCACTCGGCGATGTCGGTGGCGAGCGCGAACCCTTGCGGCGCAAGGGATTCGAGCCGTTCGGTGTGGAACGTCAGGGTCGCGACCATGCCGGAGAACGCCGGGAGCAGCACCTCGAGCGTGTCGACCGCGTCGAAGACGGGCTCCTTGTCCTCCTGGAGGTCGCGGTTGTAGGCCAGCGGTAGCGCCTTGAGGGTCGTGAGCAGGCCGGCGAGGTCACCGACGAGACGGCCGGCCTTGCCCCGGGCCAGCTCGGCGACGTCGGGGTTCTTCTTCTGCGGCATTATGCTCGACCCGGTCGAGTACGCGTCGTCGAGCGTCACGAAGGAGAACTCCTTCGTCGCCCAGATGACGACCTCCTCGGCGATCCTGGAGATGTCGACGGCCGTCATCGCGGCGACGAAGGCGAACTCGGCGACGAAGTCGCGCGACGCGGTGCCGTCGATGGAGTTGGCCGTCGACCCGGTGAAGCCGAGCTCGCGCGCCACAAGCTCGGGGTCGAGGCCGAGGGACGAGCCCGCCAGGGCGCCGGAGCCGTAGGGCGACGCGTCGGTGCGGGCGTCCCAGTCGCGCAGCCGGTCGACGTCACGCAGCAGCGCCCAGGCGTGGGCCAGCAGGTGGTGGCTCAGCAGCACCGGCTGGGCGTGCTGCAGGTGCGTGCGCCCGGGCATCGAGACCCCGAGGTGCTGCTGCGCCTGCGCGACGAGGGCGTCGACGACGTCGAGCACGAGACCGCCGACCACGCGGGCGTGCTCGCGCAGGTACATCCGGAAGAGGGTCGCCACCTGGTCGTTGCGCGAGCGACCTGCACGGAGGCGGCCGCCGAGCTCGGGGCCGACCCTCTCGATCAGACCACGCTCGAGCGCGGTGTGCACGTCCTCGTCGTCCTCCGCCGGCACGAAGGCCCCCGAGACCACGTCGGCCTCCAGCCGGTCGAGGCCCTCGAGCATGCCCGCCAGGTGCTCCTGCGTGAGAAGCCCGGCTGCGTGCAGCACCCGTGCGTGCGCTCGGGAGCCCGCGATGTCGTGCGGGGCGAGGCGCCAGTCGAAGTGGGTGCTCTTCGACAGCGCGGCCAGCGCCTGGTCGGGGCCACCGGCAAAGCGGCCGCCCCAGAGGCTGACGCGGGCAGCGGGCTGCTCGCCGGTGCCCGTGGGGGCGTCGGTCGTCATCGGTGGTGCCTCCTGCAGTGGTACGGGGTCGAGATCGGGTGGTTCAGTCGCGTGGGCCGACGAGGGCCTGGAGCCGTTCGGCGACGGCCACCGCCTGCTTCGCGCCGGCCGTGACGATCATGATCGTGTCGTCGCCGGCGATGGTGCCGACGACCTCGGGGTCGCGGGCCTGGTCGATGGCCGAGGCGAGGTAGTTGGCAGCGCCCGGCGGGGTGCGGAGCACGACCAGGCTCTGTGCGGGCGTCGCAGAGACGAGCAGTTCCTCGCACGTGCGGCGCAGGCGCGCCGAGGCCGCGTCGCCGATCGTGCCCAGGGCGGGCAGCTCGCCGCCCTCCCCCGGGACGGCATACACGAGGGCCCGCCCGCGGCGTACCTTGACGGCGCCGAGCTCGACGAGGTCGCGTGACAGCGTCGCCTGCGTGACCTCGGTGCCCTCGGCGACGAGCAGGTCGGACAGCTCGCCCTGGCTGTGCACGGCGTGGGCGCCGAGGAGCTCGACGATGCGGCGCTGGCGCTGGGTGCGGCTCACGGCGTCGCCTCCCCCGGCGCCCGGGCGGATTCGAGGATCGCCGGGAGGGCGTCGAGGAACCCGCGCAGCTCCCGCTCGGAGATGACGAGTGGCGGGGCGAGCCGGATCGCGGTCGGCGTGACGGCGTTGACGATGAAGCCGGCCTCACGGGCAGCAGCCATGACGGCCGAGGACGGTATGCCGTCGAGCTCGATCGCGCGCAGCAGTCCCCGGCCGCGGGTGCCGGCGACTCCCTCGACGTCGAGCTCGTCGAGCAGGGCGCCGACCTCGCGGACGTGCTCGAGCAGCCCGTCGCGCTCGATGGTGTCGAGGACGGCGAGGCCGGCGGCGCAGGCGAGCGGGTTGCCGCCGAACGTCGTGCCGTGCTGCCCGGCCGCGAGCATGCCGCTGACCTCGGGACCGAACGTCACGAGGGCCCCGACGGGCACGCCGCCGCCGAGTCCCTTCGCCAGCGTCATGGCGTCGGGGACCACGCCCGACTGCTGGTGGGCGAACCAGTCGCCGGTGCGACCGATGCCCGTCTGGATCTCGTCGAGCACGAGCAGCGCGCCGTGCCGGGACGTGGCGTCGCGCGCGGCGCGCAGGTAGTCGGAGGTCAGCTCGCGCACGCCTGCCTCGCCCTGGATCGGCTCGAGGAACACTGCGGCGGTCGAGTCGTCGACGGCGGCCTGGAGGGCCTCGACGTCGTTCGGCGGCACGAAGACGACGCCCGGGAGGAGCGGCTCGAAGGGCTCGCGGTAGGCCGCCTTGTGCGTGAGGGCCAGCGCGCCCGTCGACCGGCCGTGGAAGGAGCCCTCGAGCGCCACGATGCGGCTGCGGCGCGTGCGCCGCGACAGCTTGACGGCCGCCTCGGTGGCCTCGGTGCCGGAGTTGGCGAAGAAGACCCCGGAGCCGGCCGGGGCGCGGCTCACGGACAGGATCCGCTCCGCGAGCGCGATCGCCGGCTCGGACGTGAAGAAGTTCGAGATGTGGATGGCCGACTCGGCCTGCTTGGCCACTGCCTGCACGAGTGCCGGGTGGCCGTGCCCGAGGGCGTTGACCGCGATGCCCGAGAGCAGGTCGAGGTAGCGCTTGCCGTCGACGTCGGTGACCCAGCAGCCGTGGCCCTCGGCGAGCACCAGCTGCGGTGCGCCGAAGACCTGCACCATCGCGCCGGCGTAGCGTCCGAGCAGCTCGCTCCCGGTCGTCATGCGTCCTCCTGAGCGGGCTCGCTGTGCGAACCCGTGATGTCTGGCAGCACCATCGTGCCGATGCCCTCGTCGGTGAAGATCTCGAGCAGGATCGAGTGCGGCGTGCGCCCATCGACGACGTGGGTCTGCGGCACGCCGCCCTCGACCGCGCGGATGCAGGCCTCGAGCTTGGGCACCATGCCGTGGTCGACGCGTGAGAGCAGCTCGTGCGCCGCGCTGACGGTGATGGTCGAGAGCAGCGAGCCGCGGTCGGGCCAGCTGGCGTAGATGCCCTCGACGTCGGTGAGCACGACGAGCTTTTCGGCGCCGAGCGCGACCGCGATGGCCGCGGCCGCGGTGTCGGCGTTGACGTTGAGGACCTGGCCGTCGACGTCCAGGTCGGGCGCGATCGTGGAGACGACCGGGACCCTGCCAGCGTCGAGGATGTCGATGATCGCCGACGGGTTGACGCTCTCGACGTCGCCCACGAGGCCGAGGTCGACCTCCTCGCCGTCGACGACCATGCCTCGCCGCCGGGCCCCGAGCAGGCCCGCGTCCTCGCCGGAGAGCCCGACCGCGATGGGGCCGTGCTGGTTGAGCAGGCCAACGAGCTCGCGGCCCACCTGACCGGTGAGGACCATCCGCACGACGTCCATGACCTCCGGCGTGGTGACCCGCAGGCCGCCCTTGAACTCGCTGCGGAGGCCGACGCGCTCGAGCATCGCCTTGATCTGCGGACCGCCACCGTGGACGACGACGGGGCGCAGCCCGGCGTACCGGAGGAACGCGATGTCCTCCGCGAAGGCCGCCTTGAGCGCGTCGTCCACCATGGCGTTGCCGCCGTACTTCACGACGACGAGGGCGCCCCGGAAGCGCTCGAGCCAGGGAAGGGCCTCGACGAGCGTGGCGGCCTTGCTCGCGGCGACACGGATCGCGGCGGCGTCGATGAGGCCGCGCAGGTTGCCGCGCGTGGACGTGGGGCGGGTGGTCTCGGAGCTCATGTGCTGTAGGCCGAGTTCTCGTGGACGTAGTCGTGCGTCAGGTCGTTGGTCCAGACGGTGGCGGCCTCGGACCCGGCGTGGAGCTCGACGAGGACGTGGACCTCGCGCGGCGTCAGGTCGACGAGGCCACGGTCGTCGCCGACACCGCCGGCCCGGCAGACCTGGACGCCGTTCATCGACACGTCGAGGGTGGCGGGGTCGAACGCCGCCCGCGTGGTGCCCACGGCGGCGAGCACCCGCCCCCAGTTGGGGTCGTTGCCGAAGATCGCGCACTTGAAGAGGTTGTTGCGCGCCACGGCCCGCGCGACCTCGAGGGCGTCGTCGACGGTGGCCGCACCCGTGACCTCGATCGCGATGTCGTGGGCGGCGCCCTCGGCGTCGGCGATGAGCTGTCGAGCGAGGTCGGAGGACACGGCCGTCAGCGCGTCGGTGAGGCTCTCGCGACCGACCGCCACACCTGACGCGCCGGAGGCGAGCACGACCACCGTGTCGTTCGTCGACATGCAGGCGTCGGAGTCGATGCGGTCGAACGAGACCGCGGTGGCAGACCTCAGGGCGGCGTCGAGGTCGGCGGGGTCGACGACGGCGTCGGTCGCGAGGACGACGAGCATCGTCGCGAGCGCCGGGGCGAGCATGCCGGCCCCCTTGGCCATGCCGGAGACCGACCAGCCCTCACCGGCGTGGGTCGCGACCTTGTGCACGGTGTCGGTGGTCTTGATGGCGATCGCCGCGTCCTCGTGGCCGTCGGGCGACAGCGCCGTGGCCGCAGCGTCGGCGCCGGCGAGGATCTTGTCCATCGGCAGCAGCTCGCCGATGAGCCCCGTCGAGCAGACGACGACGTCACCGGCAGAGATGCCGAGCACGTCTGCCACGTGCTCGGCCGTGCGGTGGGTGTCGAGGAACCCCTGGGCGCCGGTGCACGCGTTGGCGCCGCCCGAGTTGAGCACGACGGCGTCGACCCGACGGTCGGCCACGACCTGGCGCGACCACGTCACCGGGGCCGCCTCGACCCGGTTGCTGGTGAAGACGGCCGCCGCGTGGTGGTCGGGGCCGTCGTTGACGACGAGGGCGAGGTCGGGAGTGCCGCTGGCCTTGAGGCCGGCGGTCACCCCGGCGGCGCGGAAACCGGCCGGCAGCCGCACTGTCGGCGCGCTCACGGCGCCACCCCCGCGACAGGCAGCCCGAGCGTCTCGTCGAGGCCGAGGGCGAGGTTGGCGCACTGGACGGCGGCGCCGGCCGTGCCCTTGGTGAGGTTGTCGACGGCAGAGACGACCACGACGCGGCCCAGCCGCTCGTCGACGGCGAGCTGGAGCTGGACGTGGTTGCTGCCGATGACAGCGGCCGTGGTGGGCCAGGAACCCTCCGGGAGCACGTGCACGAAGGGCTCGGCTGCGTACGCCTTCTCCCACGCCTCTCGGACGGCCGACGGATCGGCGTCGGGCCGCAGGCGAGCCGTGCAGGTCGCGAGGATGCCGCGAGGCATGGGGGCGAGAGTCGGCGTGAACGAGACGGTGACCGGCCGGCCTGCCGCCCGGCCGAGGTTCTGCTCGATCTCGGGCGTGTGCCGGTGTCCACCGCCGACGCCGTAGGGAGACATGGAGCCCATCACCTCGCTGCCGAGCAGGTGGGGCTTGAGGGACTTCCCCGCACCGGACGTGCCGGAGGCGGCCACGACGACGACGTCGTCGGCCTCGAGGAGGCCGGCTGCGAAGCCGGGCGCGAGGGCGAGCGAGATGCCCGTGGGGTAGCACCCGGGCACGGCGATCCGCCGCGCCCCTGCCAGCCGCTCGCGCTGCACCGAGCCCGCCGGGCCGGGCAGCTCAGGCAGGCCGTAGGGCCATGAGCCGGCATACGCCGTGTCGTAGAAGGTGGTCCACGCCGACTCGGACTCGAGCCGGAAGTCCGCCCCGCAGTCGATGACGACGACCGAGTCGGGCAGCTGGCTCGCGAGCGCGGCCGAGTGGCCGTGCGGCAGCGCGAGGAAGACGACCTCGTGACCCGAGAGCGTGTCGACGGTCGTCTCCTCGATCACGCGGTCGGCGAGCGGGACCAGGTGCGGGTGGACGGCGCCGAGCCGCTCCCCCGCGCTGCTGGCCGCCGTGACGGCACCGACCTCGAACTGCGGGTGGGCGAGCAGCAGCCGGAGGATCTCTCCTCCGGCGTAGCCGCTCGCCCCCGCTACTGCTGCCCTGATCACAATGCATGACTATACACGGTCATGCATATTCGTGCATCGCGGCCTCAGCGCTGGACAGCCCCCGTCGCCGACGCTGCCGACGCCACGGCGGCGTCACGGAAGCCGTTGACCTCCTCGGTGGTGAGGGTGCGGTCGGCTGCGCGGAACGTCAGCCGGTACGCGAGCGACTTCTGGCCGGCCTCGACGTGCTCGCCCTCGTAGACGTCGAAGAGCGACACCGACTCGAGCGCCTCCCCCGCGCCGGACCGCAGCGCCGACTCGACGTCGGCCGCGGCGACGTCGGACGCCACGAGCAGGGCCACGTCGGTCAGGGCCGGCGGGAACGTCGAGAACGCCCGCGCCTGGACCGGCTCGGCGCTGGCCGCGATGAGCACGTCGACGTCGATCTCGGCCGCGACGGTGCGCGCCGGGAGCTCCAGCGTGGAGACCACCTTCGGGTGCAGCTCACCGGCGTGGCCCACGAGGGTGCCGTCGCGGAGCGTGATGCGCGCACACCGGCCCGGGTGCCACGGGGCGTGACCGGGGTCGTTGGCGACGACCACCGGCACGGCGAGGGCGGATGCGACGGCCTGGACCGCAGCGACCATGTCGCTCCAGTCCGCGGCGCGACCGGGGCCCCACCACCCGGCCGGCTCCGTCTGGCCGGTCGCGAGGATGCCCGCGCGGCGCGGCTGTGCCGGCACGGCGGCATACAGGCGCTGGAGGGTCTCGGCGTCGGGACGCGTCGCGACGCTCGGGATCGGCGCGGTGCCCAGCGGGCCACCTGGACGGAACACCAGACCCAGCTCGTAGATCGCGACGTCCTTGTGCCCTCGGGCCACGTTGCGGCGCAGCGTGTCGACGAGGCTCGCCAGGATCGACGTGCGCAGCAGCGGCCGCTCCTCGGAGAGCGGGTTGGCGAGGCGCACGGCCTGCCGACGGTCGTCGTCGGCCGGCAGCATGAGCTGGTCGGCCAGACCCTCGGCCACGAACGGGTAGCTGAGCACCTCGGTGAGGCCGAAGCCCGCGAGGGCGTCAGCGACGACGCGACGGGCCCGCTGGGCGTGCGTGAGCCCGCGACCCTCGGTCGGGGTCGGGGTGATCGACGGGATGTTGTTGTACCCGTCGATCCGCGCGACCTCCTCGGCGTAGTCGGGCGCGTCGACCAGGTCGGGTCGCCACGACGGCGGCGTGACGAGGACGTGCACGTCGTCGCTGCCCTCCTCCTCGACCGTGCACCCCAGGTCGCGCAGGATGCCGACGACCCGCTCGCGGGCGTAGTCGACACCGACGATGCGAGACGGCTCGGTCACGTCGAGGCGGTAGGCCACCCGGTCGGTCGTGCGGTCGACGTCGGTGACGCCCGGGTCGACCGTGCCGCCGCCGTGCTCGACGAGCAGGTCGACAGCGAGCTGGGCTGCCGCCGCCGCCACCTTGGGGTCGACGCCCCGCTCGAAGCGCTTCGAGGCCTCGGTGATGAGCCGGTGGCGGCGTGACGAGCGCGCGACCGTGGTCGGGTCGAAGTGCGCCGCCTCGATGAGCACGTCGGTCGTCGAGTCGGACACCTCGGAGGACGCACCGCCCATCACGCCGGCGATGGCGAGCGGCTGCTCGCCCCCGTCGGTGATGAGCAGGTCGTCGACGTGCAGCGATCGCTCGACGTCGTCGAGCGTGGTCAGCCTCTCGCCGGCGCGCGCACGACGCACGACGACCGAGCCGGACAGCCGGTCGACGTCGAAGGCGTGGAGCGGCTGGCCGACGGCGAGCATGACGTAGTTCGTCACGTCGACGGCCAGCGAGATGGGCCGCATACCCGCCTGCGTCAACCGGCGGGCCATCCACGACGGCGTCTGGCGCGTCGGGTCGATGCCGCGGACGATGCGTGCGACGTAGCGGTCGCAGCCCTCGTTGCCGTCGATCGGCGAGTCGTCCTTGAGCTCGACGGTGTAGCCGGCGCCGTTGGCCTCAGGTGCCGCCACGGCAGCCGGGTCGCGGAAGCCGCCCTCGGGGCTGCCCTGGGCGTGCCAGTACTCGCGGGCGAGACCGCGCATCGAGAAGCAGTAGCCGCGGTCGGGGGTCACGTTGGTCTCGACCGTCTCGTCGGCCAGGCCGAGCAGGGCGATCGCGTCGTCCCCGGGGCTCAGCGTCGCGGCCCGCTCCTCGCCGAGCAGCCGGCTCAGCACGATGATGCCCTCGTGGTCGTGACCGAGGCCGATCTCGTCCTCGGCGCAGATCATGCCGTTGGACATGCGGCCGTACGTCTTGCGGGCAGAGATCTCGAAACCACCGGGCAGCACGGCGCCGGGCAGCACGACGACCACGAGGTCGCCGACCTCGAAGTTCGTGGCGCCGCAGACGATCTCCTGGTGCTTGCCCTCGGTGAGCATCTGGCCGTTCTGCCCCACGTCGACGACGCAGTAGCGGATCGGCTTCCCGTTCTTCTGCACCTGCTCCTCGAGCTCGAGGACGCGACCCACCACGAGGGGGCCGGTGATGTCGCCCCCGTGGAGGTCCTCTTCCTCGAGGCCGACGCTGACGAGGCTCGCGGCCACGTCGGCGCCGCGCGCCCCGGGCGCCAGGTCGGTGTACTCGGCGAGCCAGCTGAGCGGCGTACGCATGTCAGGCCCCCATCCCGAACTGCTGCGAGAAGCGGATGTCGCCCTCGACGATCTCGTGCATGCCCTGCACCCCGTGGCGAAGCTGGAGGGCGCGCTCGATGCCCAGGCCGAACGCGAAGCCGGAGTAGACGTCGGGGTCGATGCCGCACGTGCGCAGCACCTTGCGGTTGACCATGCCGGAGCCTCCCAGCTCGATCCATCCCGAGCCGCCGCACGTGCGGCACGGCTCGGCACTGCCCCAGGTCTCCTCGCCGTGGCAGGCGAAGCACAGGAAGTCGGTCTCCATGCTGGGTTCGGTGAAGGGGAAGTAGTTGGCGCGCACCCGGGTGCGGGTGTCCTCGCCGAACATGATGCGCACGAACGCGTCGAGCGCGCCGCGCAGGTGGGCCATCGTGAGGCCCTTGTCGATGGCGAGGCACTCGATCTGGTGGAAGACCGGTGTGTGCGTCGCGTCGAGGTCGTCGGTGCGGAACACCTTGCCCGGGGCCACGACGTAGATCGGCGGCTCCTGCTCGAGCATGGTGCGGATCTGCACCGGCGAGGTCTGCGTGCGCAGGACGAGGCCGGAGTCGACCGGGTCGAGGAAGAAGGTGTCCTGCATCTGGCGCGCAGGGTGGTCGGGGCCGAGGTTGAGCGCGTCGAAGTTGAGCCACTCGCTCTCGAGCTCGGGACCCTCGGCGACCTCCCAGCCCATGCCGACGAACGCGTCGACGAGGCGCTGGGCGACGAGCTCGATCGGGTGCCGCGCACCGGTGAGACGACGCTGGGCCGGCACCGTGACGTCGACGCGCTCCTCGACGAGGATGCGCTCGTCGCGCTCGGCCTCGAGCTCGGCCTGGCGCGCCGAGAGGGCCTGGCCGACCCGTCCGCGGGCCTGACCGACGCGCTTGCCGGCCTCGGCCTTGGCGCTGGGCGGCAGCGCCCCGATCTCGCGGTTGGCGAGGGCCAGCGGGCTCTTCTCGCCCTGGTGCGCGATGCGCACGGCCTTGAGGTCGTCGAGCGAGGTGGCGGCCGCGATCGCGGCGAGGGCCTCCTGCACGGCGGAGTCGACGTTGGCCGGGTCGAGCGCGGAGACCTCGACCGGGTCGTAGTTCGTGTTGGGTCCGGACATCGGCGTGCGTTCGCTGCTCTCGCTCGTTGGGGTCTCGCTGGGGTCGCTACTGGGCTGCCAGTCTAGGGGCGCGGGCAGGCCGGCCTGCCGCCCGCCCGGCCCGCGGTCAGCTGCCGAAGGCCTCGGGCAGCCCCGCGGGCAGCCGCACGACGAAGCGGGCGCCGCCCGCCGCGTTGTCGGAGACGTGCACCGTGCCGCCGTGTGCCTCGACGAGCCCGCGCACGACGTACAGGCCGAGGCCGGTGCTGGCGTTGGAGGGCCCGTGCCAGAAGCGGCCGAAGATCTTCTCTCGGTCGGCCGGCGGTATGCCGTCTCCCTCGTCGTCGACCTCGACGACCACCGACTCGGGTGAGTCGCCCTGCTCGCCCCCGCGGTCGAGGGTCACCGTGACGCGACCGTCGCCGTGGAGCAGGCCGTTCTCGATGAGGTTGAAGAAGATCTGCTCCAGCCGGTCGGTGTCGGCCCACATCTCGGGGAGGCCGTCGGACGAGGCCTGCGCACCCAGCTGCAGGCGCACGGTGCCGGTGGACCGGCCGAGCTCGTAGCGGGTGACGTGCTTGGAGAGCAGGGCGTGCAGGTCGACCGGGCCCCGGCGCAGGTTGAGGTTGTCGGAGTCGAGCCGCGAGATGTCGAGCAGCTCGGTGATGAGCCGCGTCAGCCGGGTCGCGTCCGCCTCGATCGTCTCGATCATGAGCCGCTTCTGCTCGTCGGTGAAGCGTTCCCAGCGCCGCAGCAGGCTGCTCGTGAACCCGGTGACGGACGTCAGGGGCGCCCGCAGCTCGTGCGCCACGGTCGAGAGCACCGTGGCCTGGTCGCGCTCGGCCCGCTGGCGCGCCTCGGCGTCGCGCAGGCCGAGCATGACCCGCGCGACCCCACCGTCCGGGCCCGAGCGGATGTAGCGGGCGGTGACGAGGACGTCGTGGCCCTTGGGCGCGACGAGGAGCTTCTCACGGTGGCCGGGACGGCTGGCGAGACCGTTCCACGGGTCGGTGTGCGCCCACCAGTCGCGCCCGTACTTGTCGGTGAGCGGCAGTCCCTCGTCGAGCGGTCGTCCCTCGAGCTCGGACTTGTCGCACTCGAGGATGCGCAGCGCCTCGGTGTTGACGAAGCGGATGCGTCGGTCACCGCCGACGACGACCAGGCCGTCGGGGAGCATCTCGCCCATCTGGGCGACCGGCGCCACGCTCGCGGCCGACTCGGGCAGGCCGGAACCGGTCCCGTCGGCGGAGGTCATGGTCCCGAGGATCGCCACGGCGACCCCCGCGTTGGGTCAGGGGCGGGTGCGGCGTGCCTCGGCCGAGGCGTAGAGGCAGACGGTGGCGGCCATGGCCAGGTTGAGGGACTCGGCGTGCCCGTAGATGGGGACGCGCACCACGTCGTCGCAGGCGTCGCGGGTCTCCTGCGGCAGACCCCACGCCTCGTTGCCCATCACCCAGGCGTGCGCGCCGCCGAGGTCGACGTCGTGCAGCAGGGTGGTGCCGGCCCCGTCAGCAGCGAGCAGCCGGATGCCGCGCGCCCGGAGCGCGTCGAGGATCTCGGGCACGGTCGACCCCGTGCTGACGGGCAGGTGCCAGAGCGACCCGACCGTCGAGCGGACGACCTTGCTGTTGTAGACGTCGACGCTCGCGTCGCTGACGAGGACCGCGTCGGCCCCGGCCGCGTCGGCTCCCCGGATGACGGTGCCGGCGTTGCCGGGGTCGCGCACGTTGGTGAGGACGCACACGAGGGCGTCGGCGGGCAGGCCGGCGAGGGCCTCCTCGAGGGGGACGTCGAGCACCCGGCACACGGCCGCGATGCCCTGCGGGGACTCGGTGTCGCACATGGCGGCGAGCACCTCGGCGGTGACTTCGTGAACCCAGAGCTCGGCGGCGCGGGCCGCCTCGACGATGGGCGTATGCCGTTCGGCGGCCTCGGCCGTCACGTAGACGTCGCGGACGAGCTCGGGCCGGAAGGCGACGGCCTCACGCACAGCCTGTGGCCCCTCTGCGAGGAACTCGCCGGTGCGTGAACGCACCGAACGCCGGGACAGCGCCCGTACGGCCTTGACCCGATCGGATCGGGTGTTGGTCAGCACGGGGCGTCCCGGCGCTCGGTCTGCGCTGCTGCTGTCAGTGGACAGACGGCGTCGCTCAGGCGGCGTCGCCGGCCTTGGCGTCCGCCTGGGCGGGCACGTTGGCGCGGGAGAGCTCGACGAGCGCGGTGAAGGCCGGCGCGTCGTTGACGGCGAGGTCGGCGAGGATCTTGCGGTCGACCTCGACACCGGCGGCCTTGAGGCCCTGCATGAACCGGTTGTAGGTCATGCCGTTGGCGCGGGCCGCGGCGTTGATGCGCTGGATCCAGAGGCGGCGGAAGTCGCCCTTCTTGGCGCGGCGGTCACGGTAGGCGTAGCCCAGCGAGTGGGTGACCTGCTCCTTGGCCTTGCGGTAGAGACGCGACCGCTGACCGCGGTAACCGCTCGCGCGCTCGAGAACGACGCGACGCTTCTTCTGGGCGTTGACCGCCCGCTTCACGCGTGCCACGTGAATACTCCTTCT
>CBHRRQ010000089.1:0-15110 GCA_966081555.1 uncultured Terrabacter sp. | reverse complement strand
CGCCGATGACGATGGCGAGGTGGTAGGGCGGGCAGGCCGCGGTGCCGAGCGAGCGCAGCTTCTCGTCGAGGAAGCGCATCATCGCCTCCTCGTTGAGGATCGCCTTGGTCTCCTGGTAGAGGTAGCTCTTGTTGGCCGAGCCGCCGCCCTTGGCCATGAAGAGGAACTTGTACTGCGCCTCGTGACCGGGGGCCGTGTCGGCGTAGAGCTCGACCTGCGCGGGCAGGTTGGAGCCGGTGTTCTTCTCCTCCCACGTGGTGATCGGGGCCATCTGCGAGTAGCGCAGGTTGAGGCGGGTGTACGCGTCGTAGACGCCCTCGCTGATCGCCTGCTCGTCGGTGCCGGCCGTCAGCACGTGCTGGCCGCGCTTGCCCATGACGATCGCGGTGCCGGTGTCCTGGCACATCGGCAGCACGCCGCCCGCGGCGATGTTGGCGTTCTTGAGCAGGTCGAGGGCGACGAACTTGTCGTTGTTGCTCGCCTCGTCGTCGTCGAGGATGTTGCGCAGCTGCTGGAGGTGCGCGGGCCGCAGGTAGTGGGCGATGTCGTGCATGGCCGTCTCGGTGAGCAGACGCAGCGCCTCGGGGTCGACCTCGAGGAAGGTGCGGCCTCCCGGCCCCTCGACGGCGCGCACGCCCTCGGTCGTCAGCAGCCGGTAGGGCGTCTCGTCGGCGCCGATCGGCAGCAGGTCCTCGTAGGCGAAGTCGGCCACGACATGCTCCTTGCACTCACCGGCGGGCCGGGGCGCCCACCGCACGGACGTATGCCGCGGTGAGCCGGGCGGCCACACGGCATACGAAAGTCCCCTCCCAGCCTAGTGAACGGCCGGGAGGGAACTGACGCGGGGTGCCGCGGGCGTGGGCCCGGGGGCCGAGGTGGGTCAGCCCTTGACGGCACCGCTCGTCATGCCGCGGACCATGAACCGCTGCAGGGTGACGAAGACGATCATCGGGACGATGATCGAGATGAACGCGCCGGCCGTGAGCAGCTCCTGGCCCTGGCCCTGGGTGCCGAGCAGCTGCTGCAGCTTGACGATGACCGTCGTGTTCTCGCTCTTGAGGAAGAGCTTGGCGACGAGCAGGTCGTTCCAGACCCAGAGGAACTGGAGGGTCGCGAACGCAGCGATGGCCGGCACGGACATCGGGGCGACGAGCCTCCAGAAGGTTTGGTAGTGGCTGCAGCCGTCGATCTTCGCC
Organism: uncultured Terrabacter sp.; assembly: GCA_966081555.1. GTDB lineage: Bacteria > Actinomycetota > Actinomycetes > Actinomycetales > Dermatophilaceae > Terrabacter. The sequence goes on along the minus strand of CBHRRQ010000089.1, from coordinate 13,914 downwards.
GACTCGACGACGCTGCGTGGCAGCGTGCTCATGTAGTTGCGCAACGTGTAGATGCAGAGCGGCATGCCGAACCCGGTGTGCAGCAGCCAGACCGCGATGTACTGCCCGCTGATCCCGAGGCCACGCGGCCCGAGCAGGCCGAGCATCGGCTGGAACGCGACCTGGATGGGCACGACCATCACGGCGATGATGAGCAGGAAGAACAGCTCCTTGAACCTGAAGTCCATGAAGGTGAACGCGTACGCGGCGAACGCCGCGAACATGATCGGGATGATCGTCGCAGGGATGGCGACGACGAGGCTGTTGATGAAGCCGGTCCCGAAGTCCTGGCCGGACCACGCGCCGGAGTAGTTGCTCGTCGTCCAGTTGGCGCCGAACGGGTTGAACAGCGCCGTCCACCAGCCGGAGCTCTGGGCGTCGTCGCGCGTGCGGAAGGAGGTGACCAGCAGCCCGAGCGTCGGGATGGTCCACAGCAGCGCGAGCAGGGTCATGACGGTGATCGAGAACGGGCTGCGGGGCCGCCCGTCCTTCATGAGCGAGCGGCTCATCGGTTCGCCTCCTCGTCGCGGAAGTGCTTGATCTGGTACCAGATGAGCGGTGTCACGGCGATGAGCAGGACGACGACGATGGCCGTCGCCTGGCCTGCCTCGCTCGCTGCGAACAGCTTGTTGAAGAAGAGGTTCGCGATGACGTTGGTGCCGTACTGCCCGTTCGTCGACACGTAGACGATGTCGAAGATCTTGAGCACCGTGATGAAGACGGTGACGAACACGGTGATGATCGTGCCCTTGATCTGCGGGATGACGACCTGCCAGAAGATCTGGAACTCGCCGGCACCGTCGATGCGCGCGGCCTCGAGGGTGTCCTCGGGGACGCCCTTGATCGCCGAGCTGAGCAGCACCATGGCGAAACCGGCCTGCAGCCAGATCAGGATCACCATGAGCAGGATCGAGTTGAGCTTGACGGTCTCGATCTGCAGCCAGGTCTGCGGCTGGCCGCCGAGGCCGGTCCAGATCGCGTTGAGCAGCCCGATCTGCGAGGAGCCCGGGTTGTTGTAGGCGTAGACGAGGCCCCAGATGGAGACGGCGCCGACCGCGGAGATCGCCATCGGCAGGAAGATGAGGCTCTTGGCGAGCTTCTCGCCGCCCGCCGACAGCTTGTCGGAGAGCACCGCGACGACCACCCCGAAGGCCACGACGACCGCGGGGACGATGAGCAGCCACAGCACGTTGTTGACGATCGACTGCCAGAACTCGGAGCTGCCGAAGATCGCCTTGTAGTTGGTGAGGCCCACGTAGGCGGTGCTGTCGGAGTTCGCGAAGGAGTAGTTGATGGTCTGGAACGTGGGGTAGATGAGCATCAGCGTGACCAGCGCGAAGCCCGGGAGGAGGAAGGCGTAGGGGATCACGCCCTCCGAGAGCCGTGCCGGCAACCCCTCGACGAACATGTTGAGGAAGTAGAAGATGACGGCGGCGCCACCGACGCCCGCCACGATGGCGAGCAGTCCGATGAGGATCTTGCTGCCGAACTTCTCCGGGTAGAAGCCGAAGGCCAGGAACAGGTTGCCCAGGGCCCACACGGTGATGATCATGCCGACGATGCCGACGGCGATCTTGACCGGCTGGGTGCGCAGGGCGGCCTGCGGGTCGTCCCCGGCGCGCAGCGTCTGGCGCGGCGCGGCCGCGCTCGTGTCGGCGGTCATGACTTCGGCCAAGCGGCTTCGATGTTGTCAGCCGTCTGCTTGGACGACTGGCCGCCCTCCCACTTGACCATCTCCTTCCAGAAGACGTCGGAGCCGATCGACTTCGGCATGATGTCGGAGCCGTCGAAGCGCAGGACGCTCGCCTTGTTGGCGATGTCGGCGATCTTCTTGGTGGTCTCGTTGGGGTAGTTGCTGACGTCGAACGTCTTGTGCGGTGAGAGCCAGCCGCCGGCCTTGGCCCAGGGGCCGCCGAACTTGTCGGAGGTCAGGAACTCCATGACCTTCTTGGCGTCGGGGTCGTTGCCGTTGAAGAGACCCGCGAGGTCACCGCCGCCGAGGATCGCCTGGCCGTCGTAGCCGCCGTCGAACTTCGGGAAGACGTAGATGCCGACCTGGTTGTCGAGGTCCGCCTGGACGTTCTTCGGGTAGAAGGTCGTGGCGAAGTTGCCTTGGCGGTGCAGCATGCACTTCGGCGGGTTGGCGAAGGCCGGGGTCATCGCGTTGCCGAAGGCGGTCGTCAGCACGCCCTTGGTGCCGCCGAGCACCATCTTCGGGTCCTTGTTGAACTTGGCCGCCTCGTCGAGGGCCTTGACGACCCGGTCGTCGTTGAACGGGATGCGGTGCGAGGTCCAGTCGTCGTAGACGTCGGGACCGTACATGCGCAGCATCAGCTCCTCGACCCAGTCGGTGCCCACCCAGCCGGTGGCCTGCGCCGACTCCCAGCCGATGCACCACGGGGTGATGCCGTCCGCCGCGATCTTGTCGGCGACGTCGGTCTGCAGCTGCTGGATCGAGCCGGGCGCCTTGTTGTAGCCGCCCTTCTCGTAGGCGGCCTTGGGGTACCAGACGATGCTCTTGACTGCGTTGCGCATCGGGGCGCCGTAGACGCGGCCCTTGTAGCGGCCGGCGTCGAGGAAGCCGGTGAGCAGCGTGCCCTGGAGCTTGTCGTAGTCGAGGTAGGTGTCGATGGGCTCGACCTTCTTCTGCGCGGCGAACTCGAGCAGGCCACCGGGCTGGGGGAAGAGGCCGATGTCGGGGGAGTCGCCCGAGCTGACCTTCTGCTTGATCGTCGTGGTGAAGTCCTGGTCGGACGTGTACTGGACGTCGATGCCGCTGCTCTTCTCGAACTCGGCGAGCGAGGCGTTGAAGTTCTTCTCCTCGTCGCCGCCGAACGCGCCGAGGATCGTGACCTTCTTGTCGTTGTCGGCGCTGCCACCGTCGACGATGGCGCCCGCACCCCCTGCACCGCCGGAGCCACCGGAGGCGTTCGGGTTCTGCAGACAGCCGGTCAGCACGAGCGTGGCAATTCCGACCACCCCGCCTGCCTGTAGGGCCCGTCTAGGGATACCGCTCATGGTCGCTCCTCGTCGTTGAGTTGTGCGTCGATCCCCACCGATCAACGTGACCATCGTCACGTGAAGTAATCCATTCCTACCGCGTAGTGCATGGCCGGTCCAGTGGGTGAAACTGCACCGTGACCTACCCACAAACAGCTCGCGGCCCCCGGAGGACCGGGGGCCGCGAGCTGTTTCGCGTGTGAAAGGTGTGACGGGACGGGTCAGACGCAGCGACCGTTCTTGCACTGGTGGTCGAACAGCGCCCGCGCCAGGACCGTCGTCATGTCGGCGGGCGAGGGAGCGGCGTAGAAGTCGGAGTAGGTCATCTTCGAGATCTGCGAAAGCGCGTTCGGGTCGACGTCGGGGCCGATGCCGATGGTGGTGATGGCGATCGGCTTGTTCGGGTCGCTCGCGGCGCGCAGGTTGGCCTTGAGCTGCTCGAGCGAGATGCCGTTCGAGTCCTCGTTGCGTCCGTCGGTGAGGATGACGACGGCGTTGACGCGCTGCGGGTCGTACTGCGCCTTCACCTTCTGGTACGCCGCCCAGATCGTGTCGTAGAGGCCCGTGCCGCCGCCGACGTTCTTGGACAGCGACGCGACCGCCGTGGCCACCTGGGCGCGGTGGCTGTCGTCGTCGAGACGGCCGATCGGGGCGAGCTCCTTGTAGTCGAGCGCGCCACCGCCCAGCCCGATCGAGAAGGCCCAGAGGCCCAGCTTCGTCGTCTTGGGCAGGGCCGCGAGCGCGATGCCGGCCGCCTCCTGCGTGATCGCGACGCGGGTCGTGGTGCCGACCTTGTCCTTCATCGAGCCCGACACGTCGAAGACCGACAGGAGCGAGAAGTCGGTCGTGGCGGTCTGCCAGACGTCGGTCGCGGCGGTCACGGCGGCCGCGTCGGGCGTGTCGCCGATCTTCACCTCGCCCACGCTTCCCTGCGGGGTCGGCATCGTCACCGGCACGGCCGTCGAGCGGATGCCGTACTCGGCGAAGATCTTGGCCGCCTTCGGCGTCATGAGGTACGCGCGGAGCAGCTCGATCGCCTGGTCACGCACCGGGTCCGTGGCGACGTTGACGAGGGAGAACTCGAACGCGGGCGTGCCCTCGCTCGGGGTCACCGAGACCATCTTGTGGTCGGGGAAGAGCCGGTTGTGGTCGATGAGGTCGGCCTCGGAGACCGGGAACGCCGGTGCCTTGTCGGGGGTGGCGTTGTAGACGCCGAAGAGGTCGTCGATCGAGGGAGCCGCCCCCTGGGCCAGCTTGGGGATGACGACGCGCCCCTGCTCGGTCGACAGCTTCGGCAGGGCCGACGCGAGCGTCAGCATGCCGGCGGTCGTGGAGCGCGGGTCGGTCATACGGATCGGGTTGTCGGAGGCGACGAGGTCGAGCCACTTCGGCTGGCCGTCGAGCGTGCCGGCCCGCGTCGGGTCCATCGCGATGACGAGGGGGCTCTTCGCGAACGCGCTCGCCGGCTTGGCGTTGAGCTTCGCCGTCTCGTTGACGCGCTCGACCCAGCGCGGCGAGTCGGGGATCCAGCCGTCGGGTCGGCCGGCCTGCCCCTGGCCGAGCCCGATCATCGCCTCGATCGGCGCCTTGCCGCGCACCACGTAGTCGACGCACGGCGACTGCGGGTCGGCCTGGTACTCCTTGGCGAGGGCCAGCACCGCAGGCTGCGCGGCCTCGGACACCCAGAGCGATACCGGGGTGCGCTCGGGACAGTTCTTGCCCGGGGTCGCGGTGAGGGCAGCCACAGGCGTGGACTCGCGGCCCTGCCACCAGATGAAGCCGCCCAGCCCCGCGCCGGCGAGCAGCACGACACCGAGCACGGCCGCGATGATGCGGTTGCGCCGTGCTGCTGCGATCTTCGCCTCGAGCGCCTTACGGTTGGCCCGGCTCTCGACCAGGCTCTTCTCGTACGGTCCCATCGGGCGTTGTGGAGGGGTGGGGTTGGACACGAGGTTTCCTCACATGAGGACGCCCCGGCACCGGGGCGTCAGGGTGAACCACCGGCCAAAACTACCCGGCGGCTCGCGCAGAATGGTGCCTGACCCCCAGGCATCTTGTCGAATGACCGAACTGTCCGTTCTGGTGGGTTCCGAGAGGGTTTGTCCGACGAAGTCGGTGGCCGTTCGGCGTCGCTTGGGTCGTCGCTATCTGGTCGCTCGGTCGCCGTCGGTTCAGGGCAGGTCGGAACGCGTGGGTGCGTGCGCACCGGCCCGGCCCACGGTGAGCGCACCGGTGGCCAGCGCTCGCTCGACGGCCGGCAGCACGTCGGCGAGCCGGGCCTGCTGCAAGCGGTTCCGCGCCTCGGGGCCGCCGAGCAGGCCCGCGTCGATGAGTCCCGACACGAGCCCGGCCATGAACGAGTCGCCGGCGCCGACGGTGTCGACCACGTCGACGCGCGGCGCGGGCAGCGCCTGCTGCTCGCCGGTGCGGCTCACCCGCACCACGGCGCCCGCGCCGCCGCGGGTCATGACGATCACCGACGGGCCGAGCCCGGCCCAGCCGCGCAGGACGTCCTCCTCGGACTCGCCCGGGCACAGCCAGGCGATGTCCTCGTCGCTGACCTTGACGAGGTCGGCGAGGCGGATGGACTCCTCGATGGTGCGCCTCGCCTGCTCGGGCAGGCCCATGAGCGCCGGCCGGGCGTTCGGGTCGTAGGACACGGTCGCGCCGAGGCCGCGCGCGACGGCGAGGATCTCGCGCGCCTGGCTGCCGCCGGGCTCGAGCACCGCGCCGATGCTGCCGGTGTGGACGTGGCCGTATGCCGTGAGGCCGGGGACCGAGGCCACCTGCCACTCGAGGTCGAAGACGTAGGTCGCGGCGCCCGTGTCGTCGAGGGTCGCGTAGGCGACCGACGTGAAGGGCGCGCCCTGGGAGCCAGCGGTCAGCGCCACCCCGCGCTCACGGCATACGTCCTCGATGCGACGTCCGCGCTCGTCGGTGGCGATCCACGTCGCGAGGTCGACGGGGTGGTCGAGGGCGGCGAGGCCGAAGGCGACGTTGGCGGGGCTGCCCCCGACGTGCTCCTCGGTGGTGCCGCCCGGAGTCGTGACGGCGTCGACGAGGGTCTCGCCGATGACGAGCGTGTGCACGGGGGTGGGCTGGCTCATCAGGGCACTCAGTCCTCGATCATGTCGGCACTGCCGAACCAGCCGGGACGGTCGAAGCGGTGCTCGCTGTCGATGGTGCGGATCGTGCCGCTGCGCGAGCGCATGACGAGGGAGTTGGTGCGGGCCGACTTCGCGCCGTAGCGCACGCCTCGCAGCAGCTCGCCGTCGGTGATGCCGGTCGCGACGAAGAAGCACTCGCCGGTGACGAGGTCGTCGGTGGCGAGCACCCGGTCGAGGTCGTGGCCGGCGTCGATGGCCTTCTGGCGCTCGTCGTCGTCCTTGGGCCAGAGCCGGCCCTGGATGACGCCGCCGGTGCACTTGATGGCGCACGCGGCGATGATGCCCTCGGGGGTGCCGCCGATGCCGAGGAGCAGGTCGACGCCGGTACCGGGGCGTGCGGCCATGACGGCGCCGGCGACGTCGCCGTCGACGATGTAGCGGATGCGGGCGCCGGTGTCGCGGATCTCCTGGGCCAGGCCGTCGTGGCGGGGCCGGTCGAGCATGACCACGGTGACGTCCGCCGGGGTCTCGTTCTTGGCCTTGGCTACGCGCCGGATGTTCTCGGCCACAGGGAGCCGGATGTCGACCACGTCGGCGGCCTCGGGGCCGGTCGCGAGCTTGTCCATGTAGAACACGGCGGACGGGTCGTACATCGCGCCCCGGTTGGCGACCGCCATGACCGCGACCGCGTTGTTCATGCCCTTGGCCGTCAGGGTCGTGCCGTCGATGGGGTCGACGGCGACGTCGACCTCGGGACCTGTGCCGTCGCCCACCTGCTCGCCGTTGAAGAGCATCGGGGCGTTGTCCTTCTCGCCCTCGCCGATGACGACGACACCGCGCATGCTGACGGTCGAGATCATCGCGCGCATCGCCTCGACGGCGGCGCCGTCGGCCTTGTTCTTCTCACCGCGGCCCACCCAGCGGCCGCCGGCCATGGCGGCTGCCTCTGTGACACGAACCAGCTCGAGAGCGAGGTTGCGATCCGGCTGGCTGTGCTTCATCAAGGTCCTCCGTCGGCGCAGAACGAGTCGGCGCCAGCCTAGCGGTGGGCCCACCCGGGTTTGGACGGCGTCCGCACGTCGGCGACCATGGGAGGCATGAGCACCCCGTCGACGCCGTCGACACCACCGCCGTCAGCACCGTCGCCCGCGGTCCCTCCGACGCCAGCGGCCCCGTCAGCCTCTGCGACCTCCGCCGCCCCCGCGGCCTCTGACGCCGCCGCGACCTCTGACGCCGCCGCGACCTCCGATGCGGCTCGGGCACCGGCGAAGAGCCGCTACTCCATGGGGACCCTGCCGAACATGCTGCGCTCGATGCTGGTCATCGGCCTGTTCGTGCTCGCGCTCGTGGCGATCGTCCCGAGGATCACCTCGGTGCAGCGACCGGCTGTCGACGCGGGCGCCAAGGCCGGCCAGGTCGCGGCGCAGACGGCGTGGCCGATCCAGCTGCCCAAGGGGCTGGGCGAGGGCTGGGTCCCGACCGTCGCGACCTATGCTCCGGGCACCGAGGGGGTGCCGACCTTCACGACGGTGTGGACGACACCGGGGGGCAAGGACATCGCGCTCAAGCAGGCGGTCGGCGTGACGGACGGCTGGGTGCGCCGCTCGGTCAACGACGGGGCAGCGTCAGGCACCGTACAGGTCTCGGGTCGCTCCTTCGAGCGCTTCGTGGCCCAGGACGCCGGGCAGGTCGCGTACCTCTCCCGCGGCAGCGGCGCGAAGGCGCTGACGCTGGTGGCGAGCGGCACGGCGTCCGACGACGAGCTCAAGGCGTTCGTCGCGGCGCTCGCTCCGGTGGCCCCGACCCCGGGCGTGAGCCCGGTGGCGTCGCCCACCTCCTGAGGTCCGGCAGGGCGGCGGGTCAGGCGCCGTCGTCGTCGAAGACCGCGTCGTCGGCGTGCAGCGGCGCAGAACCGGCGCCTGTCGCGGCTCCGGCCGTGCTCCCCGTGGAGGTCGCGGCGGCGGGTCGGGTCGCCCGCTCGATCTCGGCCTGTGCACCGTCGAGCCACGTGCTGCAGTGCGCGGCGAGCGCCTCGCCGCGACGCCACAGGTGCATCGAGTCCTCGAGGGGGGCCTGCCCGGCCTCGAGCTTGGCGACGATGCCGATGAGCTCCTCGCGGGCGTCCTCGTAGCGCATCCCGGCGATGTCGGGGAACGTGCCGTCGGTCGAGGTCGCGTCAGCCATGGCCGTCACCCTATGACGTGGCGGGGGCGTCCCCGCCATCGCCGCCGGCAGGCGCGTGCGCGTCGAGGGGGAGGGCCTCGCTGTTCCCCGCGGGAGAGGAGTCGGCCGTCGGCTGCGCCTGCTGGCCCGCCGGCTTGCTCGCCGGCTTGCGGGACGCCTTCTTCACGCCCTGCTTGACCGCGGCCTCGGTCGCGCTGCGGGTCGCGGCCGACCTGCGCGACGTCGTCGCCCGGGTCGTGGGGCCGGCGGTCTTCCGGGCCGCCGACGCGCCCTCGCCAGCAGGCCGCGTACGCGTGGTCCCCCGCTCCGACGCCGTGTCGGCGCCGTCGCTGACGGGTCGCACGCCGAAGTCGCCCCGGGCGACCCGGACGCGCAGCAGCTCGCCGACGCCCACGTCGTCCTGGTCCATGACGATGCGACCGTCCCGGTGCTGCACGACGGCGTAGCCGCGCTCCAGCGTCGACTGGGGAGAGAGTGCCACGACCTGCCGGCGCAGGTGCTCGTTCTGGTCGGCGGCACGGTGCAGGCGCGCTTCGATGCGCGCGGTGGCCCTCGTGCGCAGGGCGGCGACCTCTTGGCGCCTCGCCCGCACGAGCGCGACGGGATCGGCCATGACGGGCCGGGAGACGAGTGCGCGCAGTCCCGACCGCTCGGACTCGACGCGACGCACCAGGGCTCGCCGCAACCGGTCGCGGGCTCCGTCGACGGTGCTGCGCTCACGGGCGGCGTCGGGCACGACCTTCTTGCCCGCGTCCGTCGGCGTCGATGCTCGCCAGTCCGCCACCAGGTCGAGCAGCGGCTGGTCGACGTCGTGGCCGATGGCGCTGATGACCGGCGTGCGTGCCTCGGCGACCGCACGGATCATCGCCTCGTTGGAGAAGGGGAGCAGCTCCTCGAGGGCGCCTCCACCCCGCGCGATGACGATGACGTCGACAGTGGGCAGGGCGTCGAGCTCGCGCAGGGCGGCGACGACTTCGGTCACCGCGGAGGTGCCCTGCACGGCCACCTCGCGGATCTCGAACACCACGGCAGGCCAGCGGCGCCGGGCGTTCTCGACGACGTCCTTCTCCGCGGCCGAGCTGCGTCCGGTGACGAGCCCGACGCGCCGCGGCAGGAACGGGATGGGGCGCTTGCGCTCGGCGTCGAAGACGCCCTCGGCGGCCAGCGTCCGCTTGAGGATCTCGACGCGCGCGAGGAGGTCGCCGATGCCCACGGGACGGATCTGACGGGCCTCGAGCTGCAGGGTGCCGCGCTTGGTCCAGAAGGTCGGCTTGGCCTGGAGCACGACCCGGGCGCCCTGCGCGAGCGGGATCGGCATGGCGTTGACGGCGTTCATCGGGACCGAGACCGAGAGCGACATGTCGACGTCCGGGTCGCGCAGCGTGAGGAAGGCGGTGCCGCCCCGCGGGTTGAACTGCACGACCTGGCCCTCGACCCAGAGCTGGCTCATCCTGTCGACGTAGTCGGAGATCTTGAGGCTGAGCACCCGCACCGGCCACGGCTGCTCGGCCGTGGTGTCGGCGGCCTTGTCGGGCAGCGGGCTCGTCATGCTCACCGCGCCACCCTAAGGGTCGAAGGGCGACCGCAGCCGGCGACTCGGGGACGTCGGGGGAGTCCGCATACGATGGGGCCATGAGCCAGCCCGCCGACCAGACGTCCGCCAAGAAGGTCCTCCTCGCGGCGCCGCGCGGCTACTGCGCCGGCGTCGACCGAGCCGTCGTGACCGTCGAGAAGGCCCTGGAGCTCTACGGCCCGCCGGTCTACGTGCGCAAGCAGATCGTGCACAACAAGCACGTCGTGACCACGCTCGAGAAGCGCGGAGCCATCTTCGTCGACGAGACCGAGGAGGTGCCGGAGGGTGCCACGGTCATCTTCTCGGCGCACGGGGTGGCCCCCGTCGTCCACGAGGAGGCGAAGGCCCGCAGCCTCAAGACGATCGACGCCACCTGCCCGCTCGTGACGAAGGTGCACCGCGAGGCGTTGCGGTTCGCCGACGACGACTTCGACATCCTTCTCATCGGTCACGAGGGCCACGAGGAGGTCGTCGGCACCGCCGGCGAGGCTCCCGAGCACATCACCCTCGTCGACGGCCCCGACGACGTCGACAACGTCACGGTCCGCGACCCCGAGAAGGTCGTGTGGCTCTCGCAGACCACCCTGTCGGTCGACGAGACGATGCAGACCGTCGCGCGCCTCAAGGAGAAGTTCCCCGCGCTGCAGAGCCCGCCCTCCGACGACATCTGCTACGCCACCCAGAACCGCCAGCTCGCCGTCAAGCAGATGGCCAAGGACACCGACCTCATGATCGTCGTCGGGTCGCGCAACTCCTCGAACTCGGTGCGCCTCGTCGAGGTGGCCCTCGAGCACGGGGCACGCGACGGGCATCTCGTCGACTTCGCCGACGAGATCCAGGAGGAGTGGCTCGACGGAGTGAGCACCGTCGGGGTCACGTCCGGCGCGAGCGTGCCCGAGGTGCTGGTGCGTGACGTGCTGAGCTGGCTCGCCGAGCGCGGCTACGCCGACGTCGAAGCGGTGGTCGCCGCCGAGGAGTCGCTGCTCTTCTCCCTGCCCAACGAGCTGCGCCGCGACCTCAAGGCCCGCAAGGGTGAGGACTCCGGCACGGTGCGCCACGACGCTGCGTTCGAGGACGCCGGTTCGCTCCACTGAGGCCGAGCGCGACGCCACCACGCGGGCAGCCGGCGGTCTGCCGCCGGCGAAGCGGCGGCGTCAGCCGCCGAGGGCGCTGACGAGTGCCGGCTGCAACGTGGCGAGCGACGGCGCGGCGACGAACTGCCCGCCCGTGATCGCCACGACCTGGCGCATCGCCGACGCCTCGACGCGGTCGCCGAGGCCCACCACGACGAGCTGCACCGGCCGGGCGGGATCCTTGGCGGCGGTCAGCCGCTGCTTGAGCAGGTCGAGGCTCAGGCCGAAGTCGTCCTCGTTGGGGCCGTCGACCACCATGACCACCGTGTTGGTGTAGCCGGGGCGCCAGGCGCTCCTGGCGCGGTCGTAGGTCGACGCGACCGTGTCGTAGAGACCGCTGCCGCCGCCGACGAAGGAGTCGAGGCCGGCCACGGCCTTGTCGAAGCCGGCGACGCGGCCGGCGTCGCCGAGCGGCGTGTAGTCGACGAGCTGGCGGAAGTCGTCACCACGTGCGCCGATGTGCTGCGAGTAGATCCACAGCGACGCGGTGGTGTCGGGGTTGGCCCCACCGACGGCGCGGACGGTGGCTCGTTGGAGCACGTCGAGCCGCTTGCCCTCCTTGTCGCGCTCGAGCATCGAGCCGGAGACGTCGACGGCCAGCAGCGCCTGGGTGCGCCTGGATGCGGCTGCCCACAGGCTCGTGGCCCTGGCGAGTGGCGCGCCGCCCGCCTCGCCGGCGACCGAGACGGTGCCGTAGAGGGGCGACGGCTGGGCGGGTTCGCCCGCCGTGGTGCGGAACCCGCTGTCCTGGAGCAGCTTTCGCGTGTCTTCGGAGGCCAGATGCTTCTGGAGCGCGGCGACGAGGGGCTTCTTCGCAGCGTCCGTGGTGAGCGACACGACGGAGTAGTCCACGGCGGGCGCGCCCTCCGCCGGGGCCACTGCTGCCAGGGACTGGTCCGGGTGCTCGGTGTTCCAGGCAAGGAGCTGGGGCAGCGTGACGGCAGCACCGACACGGCCGTTCGACGCGGCCACCTCCTCGAGCGCGTCGGCGCCGCCCGACGTGCCTCCGGATGCGCCCGCCGTCGCCGAGGCGACTGCTCGCAGGCGTGCCTCGGGCACCAGCGGGACCGCGACCGAGGCCGCAGCCTGGCCCACGGCAGAGCGCCGCGGGTCGGGGATGCGGATCTGCACGGAGCCGCCCAGCAGGTCGGCCCAGCCGAGGCGGGTGCCGAGGGCGGACGCCTGGGCGTCCTTCATCGCGACGACGACCGCGCTGGAGGCGAACGGCTCACCGCCAGCGAGGGCCGCCCCCGAGATGCTGCTCGCCCGGCTCAGCCAGGCCGTCGAGTCGGTGACCCAGGCGTCGGGACGGCCCGCGCCGACGAGTGAGCCCGACACGGCGTAGGGCTCCTCGGCGTCGACCGTGAACGCCGCGCAGGGGGCATCAGGACGCTTCGCCAGGTCGTCGACCGCGGCGGCGAGCGCCGGAGCGATCGCCGGCGCGGCAGAGACCCTGACCTTGATGGGGTCGGTGCACGAGGCGGGTTTCGCGGCCGTCGCGGGCAGCGAGGTGGGGACGTCGGAGGCCCCCAGGAGGCGGTAGGTGCCGAACCCGAGCCCGGCCGCGACGACGGAGACCACGACGGCAGCCGCCAGTCGGGTGCGCCGACGGCGCCTGGCCCGCTCGCGGACCGCGGCCTCGACCCGCTCGCGCGACTCCCGGAGGCTCTGCTCGTAGGGGCCGACTCGCCGGCCCGGTCCGCCGGGCTGCTCAGGATCCGGGGCACCCGCGCCGGTCACGCTGCACCTGTTCCCACGCGCGTATTTTCCGCGGCGACCCTCGGGGTGTCCATTTTCCGGACAAAACGGACAACGACCGAGGGCCGTCAGGCGGACTGCTCGTCGCGCTCACCGGTGGTGCGCTCCAGGAAGGCGTCGTCGCGGGCGTCGCGCCCCAGGTCGTCGGTGAGCTCGGCCGCGCTGAGCGAGCGAGGCGCCACCTCGAGGGGCAGGAGCTCGGGTGGCCGTTCGCTCGCCAGGTGCAGCTCGTGCATGCGTCTGGCCGTGACGAGGACCCGGGACTCGAGGGTGCCGACGAACTTGTTGTACTGCTCGACCGAGCGCGAGAGCGACTGGCCCATCGTCGTGACGTGCCCGCCGAGCGTGGCGAGCCGCGCGTAGAGGTCCTGGCCGATGGCGAGCAGCTCGCGCGCGTTCTGCTCGAGCGCGTCCTGCTGCCAGATGGCGCCGATGGTGCGGAGCACCGCGAAGAGCGTGCCGGGTGAGGCCAGCACCACCTTGCGGCCGAGGGCGTGCTCGTAGAGACCGGGGTCGTCGGCCAGGGCGGTCGCGAGGATGGCTTCGCCGGGCACGAAGCAGACGACGACCTCGGGGGACCGGTCGAAGGCGGTCCAGTAGGCCTTGGCCGCCAGGCTCTCGACGTGACGCCGCAGCGAGGTGGCGTGGGCGGCCAGCAGCTCGGCCCGCTCGACCTCCGACACGGTGTCGCCGTGCGCCTGGAGGAAGTGCGCCATCGGCGCCTTGGAGTCCACGACGACGTGGCGCGAGCCGGGCAGGTTGATGACCGCGTCGGGTCGCACGGTGGCGCCGTGCCGGCTCACGCGGGTGACCTGCTCGTCGAAGTCGCAGCGCGCGATGAGGCCCGACAGCTCGAGCACACGGCGCAGCTGCACCTCGCCCCAGGCCCCGCGCACCGTGGACGCGTTGAGGGCGCTGGCCAGCGTGGCCGTCTCGGAGCGGAGCGACTCGGTGGAGCGGCCCACCTCGGTGAGGCGCTCGCCCAGCTGCCCGAACTGCAGCGAACGGTCGCGCTCCAGCGCGCCCACCTGGCGCTCCACGCGCCCGATGGTGTCGCGCAGCGGGGCGAGCAGCGCCGCCGTGGCGGGGGGGGGGGGGGCGGCCGCGCCCGCGCCGGGCA
>CBHRRQ010000088.1:0-15119 GCA_966081555.1 uncultured Terrabacter sp. | reverse complement strand
GTGAGCGCAGCGCGTCCACGTCCAACCGCAACTTCGAGGGCCGGCAGGGCAAGGGTGGCCGCACCCACCTCGTGAGCCCGCTCGTCGCGGCGGCCACCGCCGTGCTCGGCACGCTCTCGAGCCCCGCCGACCTGCAGGCCGCCGGGGACCGTGCCCCGCTGGCATCCGCGACGACCGGAGAGGCCTGAGCCATGGAGAAGTTCGAGACCCACACGGGTATCGGCGTGCCGCTGCGCCGCAGCAACGTCGACACCGACCAGATCATCCCGGCCGAGTACCTCAAGCGCGTCACGCGCACGGGCTTCGAGGACGGACTCTTCGCCGCGTGGCGCAAGGACGAGTCCTTCGTGCTCAACAACCCGGTGTATGCCGGCGGCTCGGTCCTCGTGGCCGGCCCCGACTTCGGCACGGGCTCGAGCCGCGAGCACGCCGTCTGGGCGCTGATGAACTACGGCTTCCGGGTCGTCATCAGCTCGCGCTTCGCCGACATCTTCCGCGGCAACAGCGGCAAGCAGGGGCTGCTCACGGCGATCGTCGCCCAGGACGACGTGGAGCTCATCTGGAAGTACCTCGAGAACAACCCCGGGGCCGAGATCACCGTCGACCTCGTGGGTCGCACCGTCCGTGCCGGCGAGATCGTCGCCCCCTTCGAGATCGACGACTACACCCGCTGGCGCCTCCTCGAGGGGCTCGATGACATCGGGCTGACCCTCCGACACGAGGATCTCGTCACCGATTTCGAGTCACGACGGCCCGGCCACAAGCCGGTGACCACCCCGGCCTGAGCCAGCCCCTGCTGGACTGCCGCCGAGGGCAGTAGAGAATGCGGATTCCGTTGCAACACAGCGGGATCCGCTTTCTCATGTGCTCAGGTCACTGTGGGGCGAGAGTGCGCAGACGGGCTCGCCGGGCGCCGGAAAAGGCGTCAAACTCCTTGCGACACAACGAAAAACCCACCATTTGGTGATGGACGCGGCCTGCCGAGTCGTCCTAACGTCAGGAGGTAGCCGGACCGGTTCCGGACGCACATCGTCGGGTCGCCTGACACCGACAGTCCTCTGGAGGGGAAGACGTGAACAAGGCAGAACTGATCGACGCGCTCGAGACGAAGCTCGGCAGCAAGAAGGTCGCCTCCGATGCGCTTGAGGCCTTCCTCGACGTCGTCATCCGCGAGGTGGCCAAGGGTGGCAAGGTCGGCATCACCGGCTTCGGCACCTTCGAGCGGGCCGACCGGGCCGCGCGCACCGGCCGCAACCCCAAGACCGGGGCCACGGTGAAGATCAAGAAGACCCGCGTCCCCAAGTTCCGGTCGGGCACGAACTTCAAGGAGGTCGTCTCCGGCGCCAAGAAGCTCTCCAAGACCGAGTCGGCCGCCACGCGGGCCTCCGCCGGGTCGTCTGCCGCAGCCACGACGGGCCGGACGGCGGCCAAGAAGACGACGACGAAGAAGGCTGCCACCAAGGCGGCCCCGGCCAGGGCGGCGGCCAAGAAGACGACGACGAAGGCCGCCGCGACCAAGGCCGCCCCGGCCAAGCGCGCCACGGCGACCAAGGCCACCACGACCAAGGCCACCACGGCGAAGACGACGGCTCGCAAGACGACGGCCAAGGCCGCCCCGGCCAAGGCGGCCGCCAAGAAGACGACGACGAGGGCCGCCGCGACCAAGGCCGCTCCGGCCAAGCGCGCCACGGCGACCAAGGCCACCACCACGAAGGCCGCGGCGAAGAAGACCGCGACCAAGGCCGCCCCGGCCAGGACCACCGCGAAGAAGACCACGACGAAGGCCGCGTCCCCCCGCAAGACGACGGCGCGCAAGACGGCCGCACGCTGACCCTCCCGGCCGTCGACACGCCCCGACGGCCACCGAGGCAACGAGTGGGCCCGACCGGACACCGGTCGGGCCCACTCGCGTTCGCGCCCGGGTGACCTTGGGCACACCCGGCGCCAGTCCGCGTCCGGGGCCCGCTCCCGGGGGTGTACTGGAGCTGAAGGAGGCTCGAAGGGCCATGGGGGCGACACGGAGGCTCGGGTCAGTGGGGGCGCTGCTCCTCCTGTGTGCCTGCGGGCAGGCGACCTCGCCCGGGCCCCTGCAGACCGGCACCGGCGCCGGGTCGGGGACGACCGGCTCGCCACTGCGCACCATGGTCCTCGTCGTCGCGCCGCCGGCCCTCAGCGTGGCCAGCGGCACCGACTCGTGCACGGGGACCGGGGCCTTCGCCGCACTGGCGGCCGGCCAGGTGGTTCGGGTCCTCGACGGCACCCAGGCTGTCGTGACCACCGCACCTCTCGGTGCCGGCCGGCGTTCCGGTCAGGCCGACGACGGCTGCGTGTGGTCGGCGCAGGTGTCGCTACCGACGGACGCGCGGTCCTACCGCGCCGTGATCGAAGGGTGGGGCAGCTCAGGGCTGCTGTCCGGGGAGGACCTCCACCAGCCCATGGAGATCAAACCGAGCGGCTGACAGGGCAGCTCGGGCATCGAGGCAGTCATGTTCCACCGGAGCCATGCACCACGGTCACCACGCGGCTTCGCGTCGAGGTTCCTGGCGGTCTGCACCTGCGCCGTCATCGGCGCTGCGCTCACCGCCGGGTTCGCCCTCGGCGCGCCGGACGTGCACCGCCTCCGAGCGGCCGGCTCGGTCACCCTCGTCGACGCGACGCCCGACTGCTCGACCAACGCCATCCCTTGCGAGAACGCGCTGCCGGGATCGCCGGCGTCGGAGTGGGACATCGCGACCCACGACGCCGGGGACGGCACGATCTCGGGGTTCGCGACCCGGATGAGCGTCAACCGGGGAGAGCGGGTGGACTTCAAGATCCGTTCGACCGCGCCCGCCTACGCGGTCGAGATCTACCGCCTGGGCTGGTACCAGGGCCTCGGCGCCCGCCACGTCGCCTCGGCCACGGTGAGCGCAGCGCTGCCCCAGACCCAGCCCGCCTGCATCTTCCAGGCCTCGACCGACCTCGTCGACTGCGGCACGTGGAAGGTCTCAGCCACCTGGCAGGTGCCGACGACGGCCGTCTCCGGGGTCTACCTCGCGACGCTGACCCGTCGGGACACGGGGGCGAGAGCCCACATCCCCTTCGTGGTGCGCGACGACGAGGGCAGCAGCGACCTGCTGTTCCAGACCTCCGACACGACCTGGCAGGCCTACAACACGGCCGAGCGGGCCTCCCTCTACAGCGGTCCCACCGGACGGGCCTACAAGGTCAGCTACAACAGGCCGTTCACGACCCGCGACAACCGTCCGGAGAACTTCCTGTTCGGCGCGGAGTACCCGATGATCCGCTGGCTCGAGCGCAACGGCTACAGCGTGAGCTACGTCGCGGGCGTCGACACGGCCCTGCGCGCCGAGGTGCTCGAGAAGCACTCCGCCTTCCTCTCCGTGGGGCACGACGAGTACTGGACGCGGGAGCAGCGGGCCAACGTCGAGGCCGCCCGTGACAGCGGCGTGGATCTCGCCTTCTTCAGCGGCAACGAGATCTTCTGGCAGCACCGGTGGGAGGAGAGCGTCGACGGCAGCGGCACCCCCGGGCGCACCATGACCTGCTACAAGGAGACCCACGACGACAGGCAGTTCTCCGACGAGTGGACCGGGACCTTCCGTGACACGCGCTTCCCGGCCAACGCGTCCGGGCGCCCCGAGAACAGCACCAGCGGGACGATGTTCCGCGCCAACGGCATGTGGTCCGAGGGCTACGCCATCCGCATCCCGCAGGCCTACGGGGCGCTGCGCCTGTGGCGCAACACCGCAGCCGCCACCCTGCCGGCCGGTGGAGTGCTCTCCCTGCCGGTGGGTGTGCTCGGCTACGAGTGGGACGTCGACAAGGACAACGGCTACCGGCCCGCGGGACTCTTCCGCCTCTCCGAGACCACCGTGCACAGCGACAGCCGGATGCTGCTCGACTACGGCAGCACGTACTCGACGGCCACCCTCACCCACCACCTGACCGAGTACCGCGCGCCGAGCGGAGCGCTCGTCTTCTCGGCCGGCACCATCCAGTGGTCGTGGGGACTCGACCCGGAGCACGACCACCCGGGCACAGCCGCGAGCGCGACCATGCAGCAGGCGACCGTGAACCTCTTCTCCGACATGGGAGTCCAGCCGGTGACGCCGAGCGGAGTGGTCCCGACGCCCGGCAGCACGGACGAGACGGCGCCGACGACCCGTCTCACGCGCGCGTCGACCTCGGTCGCGGGCGGCGTCAACGTGACCATCTCCGGCACGGCGGTCGACCAGGGCGGCCGGGTCGCAGCCGTCGAGGTCTCGACCGACGCGGGACGGTCCTGGCACCCGGCCACGACGGGCCGGGAGTCGTGGAGCTACACGATGACCACGCCGGTGAGCACGACCTACCAGATTCGCACCCGGGCGGCCGACGACTCGGGCAACCTCGGACCGGTGTCCGTGTCCAACACGGTGACCGCCGGCGCGGGCACCCGCTGCCCGGTGAGCCTCTTCACTGCGGCGGGCGCCCTGTGGGTGCCGAAGGTCGCCAACCAGGCAGACACGCGGTCGGTCGAGCTGGGCATGCGGTTCCGGGCGAGCCGTGACGGCAAGGTGGTCGGGGTGAAGTTCTACAAGGGCTCGCTCAACACCGGCAGCCACGAGGTCAGCGTGTGGAACACCGCCGGCGAACGCATCGGGGCAGGGGTCGTCGTGAACGAGTCGGGCTCCGGCTGGCAGAGCGTCACCCTGGCCGAGCCGGTCCCGGTCAAGGCCGGCACGGCATACGTCGTCTCCTACCACGCGCCGCGCGGCCGGTACTCCGTCACCACGTCGTTCTTCACCTCGTCCTTCACGCGCGGTCCGGTCACGGCCCCCGCCAGTACGACAGGCGCACGCAACGGCCTCTACCTCTACGGCAGCCAGCCGGGCATGCCGACCCAGAGCAGCAACGCGTCCAACTACTACGTGGACGTCATGTTCGAGTGAGGTCGCGTGAGCACGCCTCAGCGGATGGGCTGCCCGGCTCCGACGCCGACGATGCGCATCGAGACGACGACGTCGTCGACGACGTCGACCGTGAGCCGCTGGCCCGTGCGCAGCAGCCGCAGCCCGCTCGACTCGAAGGCCGGGGCCTCGAACGACAGCTCCACGCCGTCGTCACGCAGGACGCTGCCGGTGTGGGTGTCGGGGTCGAAGCGGTGGACGGTGGCCTGCATGCTCCTGATCCAACCAGACGCCCGGTCCTCGAGGACCGCCCGCGTCGCCGGACCGAGACCGAGGCGGCGAGCGCGCGAGAGGCTCCGCGCGTCGTCGACGTCGGTGCGCAGGCGGGGGAGCGGCAGGTCGAGTCGCACGGCACCGTCGGCGGCGTGACGTGACGCGCTGTCGGTGCCGAAGCGCGGCGTGAAGTCGCGGCCACAGCGCAGCACGGTTCCGGTGCCGTCGCCGTCGGGCACGAAGGACTCGGCCACGCCGGACGCCCGCTCCAGCGCCGTGCGCAGCGACAGCACGTCGAGGGCCGGGAGGTCGCCGAGCAGGGCCGCCACGCGCACACCCGCCCCCGCGTGCCGCATACCTGCGGAGACGGCGTCGTTGAGGCCGCTGCCCGGGTCGGCGACGACGGCGACCCCCCGGGCCCGCCAGGCGAGGGAAAGGGCCTCGTCACCCGTCACGAGCACCACGCGGCCCGGCCCCACCGCCTCGACGGCGGCGGCCAGGGTGTCGTATGCGATGGCACCGCTGAGGGCGGTCCGGTCGGATCCGACGGCGCGCGCCAGGCGGGACTTGCCGTGGCGGGTGTCCTTGACCGGCACGACGACGACCCAGTCGCCTGACGACACCGGGGAGGGGTCGGGCTCGGGGAGCGCGTTCGGGGAGGTCGACATGCTGGCGATATCGTCCCACTCGCCGTCGCGCTGCTCGACACCGCGCCGCGAGGTGGACAAGATGAAGCCCTGCCACGTCGACCGGCGTGTGCACGACGAGGAGGACGTGACATCGTGACTGCCGGCCCACGCAAGCGGCGGCTGCCCTGGGCCTACCGGCTCGCGGCGCTCCTGCTCCGGCCACTCCTCATGGGCCTCACCAAGCGCGACTGGAGGGGGCTCGAGAACCTCCCTGCCGAGGGCGGGTTCGTCGTCTCGCCCAACCACATCTCGTACGCCGACCCGCTCGTCTTCGCCCACTTCATGTTCGACAGCGGCCGCGAGGCGTACTTCCTCGGCAAGGACAGCCTCTTCACCATCCCCGTCGTCGGCTGGCTGCTGAAGAAGAGCGGCCAGATCCCCGTCTACCGCAACTCGGTCGCCGCCGCGGGCGCCTACCGGGCCGCGGTCGAGGGCGTGCGCGCCGGCAAGCCGCTCGGCATCTTCCCCGAGGGCACCATCACCCGCGACCCCGACCTGTGGCCGATGCGGGGCAAGACCGGCGCGGCCAGGGTCGCGCTCGAGACACGCTGCCCGCTGATCCCGGTGGCGCAGTGGGGCGCCCAGGAGATCCTCTCGCCCTACGGCCACCGCCCCTCGCTCTTCCCGCGGAAGACCATGCACATGTATGCCGGCCCGCCCGTCGACCTGTCGGACCTCTACGACAAGCCGATCGACACCAAGGTGCTGCGCGAGGCCACCGACCGGCTCATGGACCGGATCACCGAGCTGCTCGAGGAGATCCGCGGCGAGAAGCGGCCGACCGAGCGTTTCGACCCCCGCGTGCACGGGGTCCCCGAGATCGGCGATCCCATGAAGCACCACGAGATCGGCCGGCACAAGAAGCAGGGGCGCCACGACGGCGACGGGGCCGCGCAGTGACGCGGGTCGCCGTCATGGGCAGCGGCAACTGGGGCACCGCCTTCGGGGCGATCCTCGCCGATGCCGGCTGCGACGTGACGATGTGGGCGCGTCGTGCCGAGGTCGCCGAGGCGATCAACGGTGGCCGCAACGAGGCCTACCTGCCCGAGCTGGCGCTGCCCGCGTCGGTGCGCGCCACCACCGAGCCGGGCGAGGCCCTCGACGGCGCCGACGTCGTCGTGCTGGCCGTCCCCTCGCAGACGCTGAGGGACAACCTCGGCGACTGGGGCGCCGACCTGCCCTCGGGCGCGCCCGTCGTCTCGCTCATGAAGGGGGTCGAGCTCGGCACGACCATGCGCATGAGCGAGGTCATCGCCGAGGCCGCGGGGGTCGAGCAGAACCGCATCGTGGTCGTGTCGGGTCCCAACCTCGCGCCCGAGATCGCCCGCCGCCAGCCCGCGGCCGGCGTCGTCGCCTGCACCGACATGGAGGCGGCCGAGCGCGTCGCGAGCGCGTGTGCCACGCCCTACTTCCGGCCCTACACCGACACCGACGTCATCGGCGCCGAGGTGTGCGGGGCGACGAAGAACGTCGTCGCCCTCGCATCGGGCATGGCCGAGGGCATGGGCTTCGGCGACAACACCAAGGCCACCATCATCACCCGGGGCCTGGCCGAGACCACCCGCCTCGGTCTCGCGCTCGGCGCCCACCCGCAGACCTTCATGGGACTCGCGGGCGTCGGCGACCTCATCGCCACCTGCATGTCGCCGCTGTCGCGCAACCACTCCTTCGGGGTGCGGCTCGGGCGCGGCATGACGGTCGACGAGGCCACGGCCGAGCTGCGCACGACCACCGAGGGCGTCAAGTCGTGCCAGTCGATCCTGACCCTGGCCGAGCAGCACGACGTCGTCATGCCGATCTGCGAGCAGGTCGTCGCCGTGATCCGCGACGGGCACTCGGCGAGCGAGGTCGGGCCGCGCCTCATGTCGCGGGACCTCAAGGCCGAGAAGCACTGACCGTCACGCGGGTCCACGGCCCGCGCGACACAGCAACTGCGCTCGGTCGGTGCGGCGCGAGCCTGACGCAAGTCCGGCGCCTCCCACTTCGTGTGTCGGCGTGGCCGCCGGCGTCACCTTCAGGGTCAGCTCGGCTGCCACAGCTCGATGCGGTTGCCCTCCGGGTCGGTGACCCAGCCGAAACGCCCCACGCCGTCCATGTCCTGCGTCTCGTCGTCGACGGCGGCGCCGCGCGCCCGCAGCTGGGCGAGCATCGCGTCGAGGTTCCGCACCCGGAAGTTCAGCATGGTCTGCTGCCCCCGCGAGCCGAAGTAGTCGGTGTCGGCCTCGAAGGCGGCGAAGACGGTCGGACCCGCCTGCTGCTGCCAGAGCCCGTGCTGGTCCATGTCGAGCCCGAGGCGGTCGCGGTACCACTCGCCCAGGGCGGCGGGGTCCTTCGCCCGCACGAACCAGCCCCCGATGCCCAGCACACGTTCCATGCCCTCATCCTCGCAGGGCGTCAGGGCGTCAGGGCGTCAGGGCGTCAGACGGTGTGCAGCGCCTGGTCGAGGTCGGCCCACAGGTCGTCGACGTGCTCGATGCCGACCGAGAGACGCAGCAGGTTGGCCGGCACCTGCTCGGACTCGGAGGGGTGGCGCCGGCGTCGTTCGACCTGCGACTCGACGCCACCGAGGCTCGTGGAGTGCAGCCACAGCCGCGTCGCGCTGCACACGCGCTCGGCCGCGTCGGCGTCGCCCGCGACGTCGATCGACAGGATCGCCCCGACGCCGGGGTAGCGCACGCGCTCGACACCGGGATGGTCGGCGAGGCGTCGGGCGAGCTCGGCGGCGCTGCCGCTCGCCCGCTCGAACCGGACCGACAGGGTGCGCAGGCCGCGGAGGGCGAGGAAGACCTCCATGGGGCCGGCGATCGCGCCGTGCAGCGTGCGGTGCCGGAAGAGGCGCTCGCCGATGGCGCGGCCCCGCTCCGTGTCGGCGACGACCGTCGCGCCGAGCACGACGTCGCTGTGCCCCGACAGGTACTTGGTCACCGAGTGCACGACGACGTCGGCGCCCAGCGAGAGCGGCCGGCACAGCAGCGGGGTCGAGAGGGTGTTGTCGACGACGCTCGTCACGCCGAGCTCGCGCGACCGACCGAGCACGACGTCGAGCTCGGTGACGTCCATGAGCGGGTTCGTGGGCGACTCGAGCCAGAGCAGGTCGGCGGACTCCAGCGCGGCCAGGAAGCCGGCGGTGTCGGTGGCGTGGACGCGGACGACCGTGCCACCGGCCTTCTCGTGGGCGACGAGCAGGTCGCCGGTGCCGTTGTAGGTGGTGTCGGGGGCCACGACGGTGCCGCCCGGCGGCAGCAGCGAGAGCGCCGCCGAGATGGCGCCCATCCCCGAGGCGTGGACGAGCGCGCGGCCGCCCTCCAGACCGCCGAGGGCCTCCTCGAACGCGTTCCAGGTCGGGTTGCCCGAGCGGGCGTAGTTGACGTCACCGTCAGCGGCATACGTCGACGTCAGCTCGACCGGCACGTTCGCCGACGCGCCGGGGGAGCGCTCGGGTCGTCCCGAGGCGACGACGAAGGTGTCGACATGCAGGTGCTGCGGATCCGCTTGGCTGGCCACCCGTTCAGCGTACGAGCGGCCCCCGGGCCTCGGGATAGAGTCTCGTCTGATGACCACGGACCAGCCCCAGCCCGAGCAGCCGAGCCGCCCCCGCGTCGCCATCGTCTTCGGAGGCCGCTCCTCCGAGCACGCCGTCTCCTGCGCGACCGCAGCCGGTGTGCTGCGCGCCATCGACCGCAGCAAGTACGACGTCGTGCCGATCGGCATCTCCCGCGACGGCCAGTGGGTCCTGGCCGCCGACGACCCGGGCCGCTTCGAGCTGACCGCCGGCCGCACGCCCGAGGTCGAGGCGAGCCCCGCCCACGTCGTGCTCCCGCTGTCGACGCGCGAGACGTCGCTCACGGTGCTCGAGTCGGGCCAGCCGCCGCGCGAGCTCGGCCAGGTCGACGTCGTCTTCCCGCTGCTGCACGGCCCGTTCGGCGAGGACGGCACGCTCCAGGGCTTCCTCGACCTCTCCGACGTGCGCTACGTCGGGTCGGGCGTCTTCGCCTCCGCGGCCGGCATGGACAAGCACTACATGAAGGTGGTCTTCGCGGGTCACGGCCTGCCCGTCGGGCCGTATGCCGTCGTCACCGACCGCGCCTGGCGCTCCGACAAGGCGGCCGCCATGGACGCCTGCGCCGGGCTGGCCTACCCGCTCTTCGTCAAGCCGGCGCGTGCCGGCTCGTCGATGGGCATCACCCGCGTCGACGACCCCGCCGACCTCGAGGCGGCCATCGAGGTGGCTCGCGAGCACGACCCCAAGGTGATCGTCGAGGCCGGCATCACGGGCCGCGAGATCGAGTGCGCCGTCCTCGAGGGCCACGGCACCTCGGGGCCGCGCACGTCGGAGGTCGGCGAGATCCAGGTGCACGACAACCACGCCTTCTACGACTTCGAGGCCAAGTACCTCGCCGAGGCCGACGTCGACCTCAGCTGCCCGGCCGACGTGCCCGAGGAGATCTCCAAGGAGGTCCAGCGGCTCGCCGCCGAGGCCTTCGAGGCGCTCGGCTGCGAGGGCCTGGCCCGCGTCGACTGCTTCTACACCGACGACGGCCGCGTCATCGTCAACGAGATCAACACGATGCCCGGCTTCACGCCGACGTCGATGTACCCGCGGATGTGGGCGGCCTCGGGCCTCGACTACCCCGACCTCATCGACGAGCTGCTCTCGCTCGCGCTGGAGCGTCGCACCGGCCTGCGCTGACCTCGGCGCTCGGGTGCGCCGGCGCGGTGGTCGTGCGCGCGTGCCCGGGCCCGCTCGGCCCGCGGGCGTGCACGACGGCGCGGACGGCATACGCCCTCAGGTGCAGTGGCGGCCGGTCTCGGGCAGGGACCTGGCGACGGCCGTGAAGGCCGGCAGCAGGAGAGGCACCGCGCCGTAGGTTCCGGGCGCCAGCACCTCGATCGCCGGGTCGCGCCCGTAGGTCGTGGCGGCCGACCCGTCGCTGAGCGGGCGCACCACCCAGTCGACACCGTCGACGGTCACGCAGTCCTGGGTCGTGGGGGAGAGCGGGTCGAGCCCGCAGCGGGCGATGATCGCCGGATCGCCCCAGGCCGCGACCGAGCCGTCGTCGGGCTGCGTGGCCACCCGCCGGTGGCCGCTCACGTCGGCGGGCCACCTCGCCGACGCGCACACCGGCGCCGACGCCTGTGCGGCGAGGGCGACCTCCGGCGCACGGTTGCAGGCGGACAGCACGACGGCGGCGCCGATGAGCGCCGCCGTCGTGGACAGACGTCTGGTCAGAGGACCGGCCTCAGACGTGCACGACCGTGCAGGTGAGCGTGCGCGTGATGCCCGGGACGTCCTGGAGCTTGGCGATGACGAGCCGGCCGAGGTCGTCGACGTTGGACGCCTCGACGCGGGCGATGACGTCGTAGGGGCCGGTGACGTCCTCGGCGAGGGTCACGCCCGAGATGCCGGCGATCTGCTCCGCCACGCTCGCGGCCTTGCCGACCTCGGTCTGAATCAGGATGTACGCCTGGACCACGTGTCACCTCACTGTGTGTCGATCGATGGACGGCCGCGACGGCATGACGCCGGGCACGGCCGAGCTGAACGGCAGGCCTCAGTGTGACTGCGACCGTGCCCTGACGCTACCTTGCCATGGGGCCTCGCGTCCCATGGAAACCGGGCCCTCGAACGGCCGTCCCACCGAAAGGTTGTGTGATCCGTGCCGAACGGGCAGCGGTCAGAGCGCGGGCCGATGATGACGGGCGGTACGCCGCTGCGCTCCCTCGACGAGGACGAGCTGCTGGGGCGGATCCTGCCGACCTTCCGGCCGACCGACGAGCTGCTCGTCGCGCCGGGTGACGACGCTGCCGTGCTCGTCACGTCCGAGCGCACGATCGCCACCACCGACACGGTCGTGCTGGGTCGTGACTGGCTCGACGCCTGGTCGTCTGGTGCCGACGTCGGCCACAAGGTCATCGCCCAGAACCTCGCCGACATCGCCGCGATGGGCGGCCACCCGACCGGCGTCCTCGTGACGCTCGTCGCCGACCCCGAGCTGTCGCTCGAGTGGGTGCTCGACCACGTGTCGGGCCTCGCCGAGGCGTGCGCCGAGGCCGGCGTGGCCGTGCTCGGGGGCGACCTCTCGTCGGCGCCGGCCGGTGTCGTCATGGTGTCGGTCACGGCCCTCGGGCGGCTCGAGGCTGAGCCGGTGCTGCGGTCCGGTGCTCGCGACGGCGACGTCCTGGCCGTGTGCGGGACCCTCGGGCTCGCAGACGCCGGGCTGCGCCTGCTGCGGGCCGACTCCGCCGACAGGATGCCCGAGGCGGTGGCCCACCAGCGGCGGCCCCAGCCGCCCCTCGAGGCGGGTCCCCGAGCCGCGACCGCGGGCGCGACCTCGATGCTCGACCTCAGCGACGGGCTGCTGCGCGACGGCGGCCGCATCGCGCGCGCGAGCGGGGTCGTCATCGACGTGTCGGGTGCGGCCCTCGAGCCCGACGTCGCGGCCCTCACCGATGCGCTCGGTGCCGAGACCGCGCTCGACTGCGTGCTCGCGGGCGGCGAGGAGCACTCGCTCATCGGCACGTTCCCGGCGGGCTCGCTGCCCCACGGCTGGCGCGCGATCGGAGGCGTCCGTTCGCCAGGTGAGGGCGAGCGGCCGGGCATCGTCGTCGACGGCCGCACCGTGGGTCACACCGGGTGGGACCACTTCCGCGACGCCTGACCCGTGCGCGGTCCAGCGCCCCCTCGCTGGGTCACACCCGTCGCGGTATGCCGTCGCGCCGGGTCGCGAGGTTCCACCTCCACCCAGCCAGGCCCGGTGCCCGAACCGAGGTACGAAAAAGGCCGGCCCCCGAGGGGACCGGCCTTCAGCGTTGGTGAGGGACGTTCAGCGAACGACCTTGCCCGCCTTGAGGCAGGAGGTGCAGACGTTGAGTCGCTTCGGCGTCACACCGTCCACCAGCGTCCGAACGCGCTGGATGTTGGGGTTCCAGCGGCGCTTGGTGCGGCGGTGCGAGTGCGAGATGTTGTGACCGAAGCTCGGTCCCTTGCCGCAGACGTCGCAGTTGGCAGCCACGGGTATCTCCTGAAATTCGATGTTGACGAAGTGCTGAGCTCCACCACCGGTGAGGGGCCGACGCACGCGAGGGCGCGCGTCACCCCGAAGTGCACGGGGGGAACCGGTAAAGAGTAGCCGACGACTCGCTCGGACGACAAAACGGCGGCGCCGCGCCTCACGCGAAGAGGCGTGCGGTGTCGACGAGCTGGGCGGCGTACGCGGAGCCGTGCGACGAGGCGTGCGTCGCCAGCGGGTGGAGCTGGTGCAGCTCGATGAGCTCGCGCCAGCCGGGCTCGAGGCCGGCGACCTCCTCGTAGGCGGCCCCGATGCGGTCGAGCCCGGGGCAGCCGAAGAGCGCGAGCATGGCCAGGTCGGTGAGGCCGTGCCCGCCGTGGGCGGCCGGGTCGATGAGGACGGCCGCGTCGGCGGTGAACACGACGTTGCCCGACCACAGGTCGCCGTGGATCCGGGCCGGCGTGCGCTCGTCGTCGAAGTCGCCGGCCGCCAGCCGGTCGCAGACCCGGTCGACGACGCGCGCCCCGGACGGGTCGAGGTGCCCCCGGTCCACCGCGCGCCGGACGAACGGGCGCACCCGCTGCTCGGCGTAGAAGAACCCCCACGTCGGCGTCGGGTCGTTCGACTGCGGCTGCCGGCCGATCCAGGCGTCACCGGTCCACCCCGCTGGTGGCGACCCGAAGGCCGGGGCGCCCGTCCCGTGGGTGACGGCCAGGCCCCGACCGAGTGCCTCGGCGACCTCGGCGGTCGGGCTCGCGGGGTGCAGGCGGGCCAGGTCGATGTGGTCGGCGGCGACGTCGCGCACCGGCACGACACGCGCCCCGCCGAGGGGTTCGGCCTCCGCCAGCCATCGGAGCCCGGCGGCCTCGACCTCGTAGAAGCCGGGCGGCGCAGCGGGCCACGACTTGCGGTGGTGGGCGTGGGAGGCGCTCGACACAGCGCCCAACGTAGCCGCGCATGCGACGGTCCGGGGGAGGCGCTAGCCTGCCGAGCATCGACGAGCCGATTCGCAGCACGAGCAGGAGGTCAGATGCCCGGCGACGCGCCGCCGCCTGACGGGCCGCTCACCGTGCTCGACCTCGTCGCCGTCCGTCGGTGGGCCGTGCTGACCCGCTCGCTCTTCGCCGCGCGCCGCGCCGAGATCGATGCCCTCAACGTGTTCCCGGTGCCCGACGGCGACACCGGCACCAACCTCTACCTCACCTTCGACGGTGCGGTGGAGCGCACGCTCGCCACCGCCGAGGTGTCGACGGCCGACGAGCTGCTCGCCGTCTTCGCCAAGCACCTGCTGTGGACCGCGCGTGGCAACTCGGGCGTCATCCTCAGCCAGCTCGCGCGAGGACTCGCCGAGGGCTGCGCCGGGTCGCCCGAGATCGGCGCCGCGTCGCTCGCCGAGGGACTTCGGCACGCCGAGGCCCGCGCCCGGCAGGCCGTGACCGACCCGAAGGAGGGCACCATCCTGACCGTGGCCAGCGCCATGGCCGGGGCGGCGACCTCCGCGCTCACTCGGCAGGCCTCGGGCGACGACTCGACGGGCCACGACGACGGGACAGTCGGCGTCCACGACGTCGCGAAGGCGGCCCTCGAGGCCGCCCAGGAGGCCCTCGAGCACACGCCCGAGCAGCTCGAGGTGCTGGCCCGCGCTGGTGTGGTCGACGCCGGAGGCGCCGGGCTCGTCGTGCTGCTCGAGTGCCTCGAGCGCGTCTGCGCCGGCCAGCGCGCCCACGCCGACGGCGACGGTCCCGAGCGCCGGTCGCGGCTGCGGCCCGACGCGCCCAGCGCCGCGCTGAGCGCGGCCCGACCCCACGAGCACGACGACTCCGAGGCCGTCCCCGCGTACGAGGTCATGTACCTCCTGCGCGACTCCGACGACGCGGCCGTCGACGTCCTGCGGGCCCGGCTCCTCGAGCTCGGCGACTCCGTGCTCGTCGTGGGCGGTGACGGGGAGTGGAACGTGCACGCCCACGTCGACGACGCCGGCGCCGCGGTCGAGGCGGGCATCGAGGCCGGGCGACCGCACCGGGTGCGCATCACGAGCCTGGCCGAGGACCACGGGCTGACGGCCCATGCGGGCCACGGTCGCGGCGAGCCGGCTCGGGTGGCCTCGAGGGTGGGCACCGCCATCGTGGCCTGCGCCGCGGGCGAGGGCCTCGAGGCGCTCTTCGACGAGGCGGGCGCCGTCGTGGTGCGCTCGGGGCCCGGCCGCCGGGCCTCGACGGGTGGCCTCATCGACGCGATCCGCGCGCAGCACGAGC
>CBHRRQ010000087.1:0-15154 GCA_966081555.1 uncultured Terrabacter sp. | reverse complement strand
GCCGGTGACGTTCTTGGGCATGTACTTCGCGAGGTCGCCGACGACCTTGACCGAGCCCACCCAGTCGGGGTCGGTGAAGGACTTCCTGCCCGACTGCACCTCGTCCTGGAAGGCCTTGCCGCCGAAGCGGGAGCCGGCCAGCACCTCGTGGACGATCGGCAGGGTCCAGTCGTCCTTGGCGCCGACGGCGATCGGCGTGACACCGGCGGCCATCAGCTTGTCGTTGGCGGCGACGAACTCGTCCCACGTGGTGGGGGCCTCGAGGCCGTACTTGTCGAAGAGGCCCTGGTTGTAGAACATCTGGACGGTCTGGCGGGCGAGCGGCACGGAGTAGGTCTTGCCGTCCTCCTTGCCCTTGGCGCTCGCGACGACGTTCTCGTCCCAGCCGGAGAGGTCGACCTTGCCGTCGAGGGGCAGCAGCGACTTGCTCGCGACCGTGCCCTGCAGCTGGCCGTAGGAGCGGACCTGTGGCACGTCGGGGCCGTTCGCGCCGGCGAGGCCGGTGGCAAGGATCTTGTTGTACTCGGTCGACTTGAAGGCCTTGAACACGACGGTCACGTTCGGGTGGGACTTCTCGTAGGCGTCGAAGATCTTGTTGTACGCGGCCTCGTCCTCGACGCGCCAGGACCACACGGTGAGGGTGGTCTTGCCGTCACCGCCGGCGCCCGTGCTGCCGGAGCCGCCCGACGAGGACGGCGAGCAGGCCGTCACGACGAGGGCTCCGGAGAGGGCGGCGATCGTCAGGACGGTGCGGCGGGCCCGCGACGAGCCGGTGAGGCGTGGGGCGAACGTCATTGTCATGCTCCTGTCGGGTTCTGCGTGGTGCCCGGGGACACCGTAGGTGGGGGAGGGCGGTGCGGGGACTCGGGGGTCAGGGGGTGGCGCCGCCGAGGGCGGCGAGGGCGCGGGCGACCGAGCCGTCGTGCTGCGCGATGGCGCGGCGCGCGGCGGCGGCGTCGACGCGGGCGAGCATCGACAGGAGTGCCGGCTTCAGCTCGCCGTCGGCGGCGTCGAGAGCGGCCCTGGCCTG
This sequence comes from uncultured Terrabacter sp., assembly GCA_966081555.1. GTDB lineage: Bacteria > Actinomycetota > Actinomycetes > Actinomycetales > Dermatophilaceae > Terrabacter. The sequence continues at coordinate 14,124 of CBHRRQ010000087.1, read as the reverse complement.
CCCGGGATCGGCGCCGGTCGCCTCCTGGAGGATGCGCAGCACGCGGCCGCGCAGCTTGGCGTTGGTCGCGACGACGTCGACCATGAGGTTGCTCCAGGTGCGGCCGAGGCGGATCATCACGGCGGTCGAGAAGGAGTTGAGCACGAGCTTCTGGGCGGTGCCGGCCTTCAGCCGGGTCGACCCGGTGAGCGCCTCGGGACCGGTGTGGGCGGCGAGGAGGTGGTCGGCGTGGGCGGCGACCTCGGCGTGGGGGTTGGCCGTGACGAGCGCGGTGACGGCGCCGCGCTCGCGGGCACGTTCGAGCGCGCCCGCCACGAACGGCGTACGCCCTGAAGCCGTGAGGCCGATCGCGATGTCCCCCGCGTGCAGGCCGTCGGCCTCGGACCGGCCGAGGTCGGCGTCGTCCTCGACGTTCTCGACGGCGCGCAGCAGCGCCTCGGGGCCGCCGGCGTGGTGGGCGACGAAGAGTCCCGTGGGCGCGTTGAAGGTCGGGAGCAGCTCCGCGGCGTCGAGCACGGCCAGGCGACCCGACGTTCCTGCGCCGAAGTAGTGCACGGTGCCCCCGGCACGCAGCGAGTCGACGGCGCGGTCGACGAGCCGCGCGAGCTCGGGCAGCACCTCGCTCACGGCCGCCGCCACCGTCGCGTCCTCGGTGTTGAGGGTGCGGAGGATGTCGAGCGACGTCTGGGTGTCGATGGACGTCGTCCCCGGGTGGCGCTCCTCGGTGGGGGCGTCCACGGTCACCTCGCTGCTCACGCGTTGGAGGTTAGTTTCCTACGCGTATGCCGTCAATGCCGTAAATCAGTGACGTTCGCCTGTCGAAGCCCGCGGTAGTAGAGCGAGGAGGAGGGGTGGCCCTCAGTCGGTGACGTGGTGCCCGGCGACCGCCTCGCGGGTGTCGGCGACGGCCTTGCGGGCGCGGCGGAGGTTGCGCTGGGCCACGGCGATGTAGAGGCAGTCGACGACGGTGAGGGCGGCGATGCGGCTCGCCGTCGCGCCCGAGCGCAGGCTGGTCTCGCGGGCGGCCGTGGTGAGCAGGACGTCGACGCCCGAGGCGAGCCGCGAGAGCGGGAAGTTCGTGATCGCGAGCGTCTTCGCCCCGGTGGAGCGGGCGGCCGCCAGGGCCTCGATCGTCTCGGTCGTCGTGCCCGAGTGCGAGATGCCGACGGCGACGTCGCCGGCACCGAGCAGGGTCGCGCTCGTGAGGGCGATGTGCGGGTCGTTCCACGCGAAGGCGACGATCCCGATGCGGTGCAGCTTCTGCTGCAGGTCGGTGCCGACGATCGAGCTCGCGCCGATGCCGTAGATGTCGACACGCCCCGCTTTCGCGATCGCGGCCGCCGCGTCGGCGAGAGCCGCGCGGTCGAGCTGCTGCGCGGTCTCCTCGACGGCGCTCGCGTCGGTGAACGCGACCTTGGCGATGATGTCGTCGATGGAGTCCTTGGCGCTGATGTCGGTGCCGTGGTTGCTCATCGTGCGCGGCTGGGCGGACTCCTCGGCGAGGGTCAGGCGCAGCTGCGGGTAGCCGGGCAGGCCGAGGCGCCGGCAGAACCGCAGCACCGTGGTCTCGGACGTGCGCGCCGCCGTCGCGAGCTCGCTGATGGTCAGCCCGGCTGCGCGGCGAGCGTCGGCGAGCACGATGTCGGCCACGCGGTCCTCGGCCGGCGAGAGCGAGGGCTTGATCCCCCGCAGGCGGATGAGCAGCGATGCGCTTCTCGCACCTGAGGGCGACGAGGTCCCGTCGACGGTCCTTGGCATGGGCCTACGCTACGGCGTCGCAGCCCTGCGGCCCGCCACCCGTCAGGGGTGGACGCGCCGGGTGTCCTCGTGCGGTGCAGCAGGGTGGCGGATGCCCATGGCCGCCGCCAGACCGTGGGCCCACTCGCGGCGGGCGAGGTTGACCGAACCCCAGCTGCGCGACGGGTGCACCCGGTTGGTGAGCAGGATCGCGAACGAGCGTGACGTGAAGTCGATGACGACCGAGGTGCCCGTGTAGCCGGTGTGCCCGGCGGTGCGCGGCCCGCTCAGGGCGTCCATGTACCAGTGCTGGTCGAGCTCGAAGCCCAGGCCGTGGCTGTCGCCGGGGAGGTCGCCGTTGACGTTCGTGATCAGCTGCTCGACGCTCGTGCGGCTGAGGATGCGGTGCCCGCCGTAGGTGCCGCCGTTGAGCAGGGCCTGCGCGAGGACGGCGAGGTCGTCGGCGGTCGAGAAGACGCCGGCGTGCCCGGCGACGCCGCCGAGGGCCCAGGCGTTCTCGTCGTGCACCTCGCCGCGCACCATGCCGCGCGGCGGTGCCGTCTGGTGCTCGGTGGCGGCCGTGCGCGCCCTGTCGGCCGGGTTGTAGCCGGTGTCGGTCATGCCGAGCGGTGCCGTGATGCGCTCGCGGACCACCGCGTCGAGCGGCGCGCCCCGCAGCCGCTCGACCATGACGCCGAGGGTGATGAGGTTGAGGTCGCTGTAGCGGTAGCGCGAGCCGGCCGGGTCGGTGAGCGGCTGGTCCATCACGGCCTCGAGGCGTGCAGCCCGGTCGGGCCACCTGCTCCAGAGCGGGAGCCACGACGTGAAGCCGGAGGTGTGGGCGAGCAGCTGGCGCACCGTGACGCCGGCCTTGGCCCCGGCGTTCGCGTCGGCGTTCGCGTCGGCCTTGGCGTCGGCCGCGAACTCCGGCAGGTAGGCCGCCACCGGGCTCTCGAGGGAGGCGCGGCCCTCCTCGACGAGCTGGACGACGGCGATCGACGTGAAGAGCTTCGACACCGAGGCGAGGTCGAAGATGGTGTCGGTGCGCATCGGCTCCCACTCGTCGCGGGGCAGCTCGGTCGTCGTGTCGGCGTAGCGCAGCGCCCAGCCGCTCGCGTCGCGCTCGACGACGCGTCCCTCGTGGCCCATGACGCCGACCGCCCCGGCGAAGAGCGGGTGGCCTCCGGCCGGCGCCTCCTCGTGGGCGTGGAGTTGTGCCACCGCCTCGGCGATGGGCGCCGGGTCGAGGCCGATCGAGGCGGGGCTCGCGTCGGCGAGCACGGTGTCGGGTGCGGACCACGAGGCGCGGGGGCAGGTCACACCCTGATCGTGCAGCAGTGCGACGACGACGTCAGGCCGCCGGGCCGGTTCGGAGGAGGACGTGACCACGCGGGTCACCAGCCGGCGAGCGACCTCACAGTCTGGACGGTGTCGATCTCCGACACCGGCTTGTCGTCGCGGTAGCGCAGCACCCGTGCGAAGCGCAGCGCCATGCCGCCGGGGTAGCGGCTCGAGCGCTGCACGCCGTCGAAGGCGATCTCGACGACCTGCTCGGGACGCAGCGGAACGACGCCCCACTGCTGCCCCGAGCGGCCCGCTTCGACGTCGGCCGGGGCTACGGCGAGCTCGCTGAAGCGCTCGGTCTGCCAGGCGAGCATCTCGTCGGTCATCCCCTTGAAGGTCTTGCCGAGCATGACGAGCTCGCCGCTGTCGGCGTCGCGCGCCCCGAGGTGGATGTTGGAGAGCCAGCCTCGACGCCGGCCGCTGCCCCACTCGACGCCGAGCACGACGAGGTCGAGGGTGTGGCGCGGCTTGACCTTGACCCATCCGGGACCGCGCCGGCCGGCGGCATACGGCAGGGCGGGGTCCTTGACGACGACGCCCTCGTGGCCGGCGGCCACGAGGTCGCCGAAGAACTCCTGCGCGCGCTCGGGGTCGTCGGTGAGCTCGCGGGGCACGAGCCAGGCGGGCGGGACGGTGCGGGCCAGCCGGCTCCACCGCGTGGCGGCGGGCTCGTCGAGCAGGTCGTCGCCGTCGAGGTGCAGCAGGTCGAAGAAGAACGGCGTGAGCGGCACCTCCTCGCGGAGGCGGTCGACGTCGGCGGTGCTGGCCGTGCGCGCGCCGGTGACCTGGAACGGCTGCGGACGGCCGCCCTCGCCGAGCGCGATGACCTCGCCGTCGAGCACGAGCGTCTCGACGTCCAGGGCTGCCAGCGCCTCGGTGATCTCCGGCATGCGGTCGGTCACCTCCTCGAGCGTGCGCGTGAAGAGGCGGACGGAGCCCGGGCTCGTGCGGTTGTCGACGTGGGCCTGCAGCCGTATGCCGTCGAGCTTCGTCTCGACGACCACCTCGCCGCCCAGGGTGGCGAGCGCCGCGGCGACGTCGGGCGCCGAGCCGGCGAGCATCGGACGCAGCGGGCGGCCGACCTCGAGGGTCAGGGCCTCGAGTGCCTCGACCCCGCCGGTGAGGGCGGCGCTCGCAACCGGCCCCGCGAAGCCCGCGAGCATGACGGCCCGCCGCACTGCCGCGTCGGGAACGTCGGCCGCCTTGGCGACGGCCTGGAGCATGACGCCGTCGCCCGCGCCCTGCCGGGTCTCGCCGGTGATGAGGCCGCGCAGCCACTGCTGCTCGTCGGCGGTCGCGCGCGCGAAGAGGTCGCGGACGGCGGCGGTGCGGGTCGCAGCCGAGCCCGAGCCCGCGATGGCGGCGATCGCCGTGGCGGCTGCGTCGACCTCCTCGACCGTGAGGGTGCTCGTGGCCGCGGGCTCGGGCAGCCCTTGCAGACCCCGCCAGCTGACACCGATGCGCCGCTGCGGGAGCACGCCGGACAGGTGCGCAGTGACGACCTCGACGGTGGCGGCTCCGTCTGCGGCGGCGCGAGCGAGGCAGGCGGCGAGGGCCTCGACCTTGGCAGTGCGCGACGACGTCGCGGCGACGGCGTGGGAGGTGGCGACGACGTCGGAGAGCTCCATGCCCAGATCCTGCCCGTTCCCGCCCACATCCCAAACCCTTCCCCAGTCGAGAGGCCAAAGTCGGCCGCCTCTCACCCGTCGAGAGGCCACAGTCGGCCGCCTCTCAATCGTCGAGAGGCCACGGGTGGAGAAGGTCGGGTCTAGATTCGACCCATGCGCGGCACGGGGCTCCGGACGCGTGCCCTGGCCCGGACGGCCGCGCGGGGTACGGCTGCTGCCGTCGGCGTGCTCGCCGTCGCGACCCGGGTGACGCCCTGGCCGTCCGCGCTCGCCATCCGCGCGATCTTCGACCGCGGGGCGGCCCGTGCCAGCTCGGCGCTCGAGCGCCACGTGCCCGGCGGCCTCGTCGAGGACGTCGACGAGGCATACGACATCTCGACGCCCGACGGCCGTCTCGACGTGTTCCGTCCCGCCCGGGACGAGCCGTTGCCGACCGTGGTCTGGGTGCACGGCGGGGCCTTCGTCTCCGGCTCCAAGGGTGACGTCGCGAACTACCTGCGCGTGCTTGCGGGCCGCGGCTTCGCGACGGTCGGCGTCGACTACTCGATCGCGCCCGGCTCGCGCTACCCGACGCCCGTGCGACAGGTCGCGGCCGCTCTCGCCCATCTCGTCGACCATGCCGACCGGCTCGGCATCGACACCACGCGGATCGTGCTGGCGGGGGACTCTGCAGGGGCCCAGATCGCCGCACAGGTCGCGCTCATCGGCACCGACGAGGCGTACGCGCGCGGCATGGGAATCGCGCTCGACGTGCCGCCGGACTCGTTGCGGGGTGTCGTGCTCTTCTGCGGCGCCTACGACTTCACCCTCGCCCGCGGGTCCACCCGGCTCGGCAGCTGGCTCGTCGACACGGCGATCTGGTCGTACCTCGGGTCGCAGCGGCACGACAACCGCGTGACGACGCAGGGCTCGGTCCCGCAGAACCTGACTCCCGCCTTCCCGCCGGCCTTCGTCTCGGCCGGCAACGGCGACCCCCTCCTGCCGCACACTCTGGGCCTCGTGGCGTCGTTGGAGGCGCATGGCGTCGAGCACGAGACGCTGCTCTTCGCCGAGGACCACGAGCCCCGGCTCGCCCACGAGTACCAGCTCGACCTCGACACGGCGGCGGGACGCGAGGCGCTGGACCGCTCGGTCGCGTTCCTGCAGCGGGTGACCGCCTGACGCGGTCCGGGTTGGCCTCTCGACGGTGGAGGGGGTGGGTGGGTCACTTGACGGGGAGGGGCTGTTGTCGTCAAGGTAAGCAAGCGCTTAGTCCACTCGCGAGGAGCAGCATGCCCGACACCGCCGTCGTCACCGGAGCAGCCCGGGGCATCGGACGAGCCATCGCCACCCGCCTCGCCCGCGAGGGGTGGCAGGTCGTGGTGGCCGACCTCGACGCCGACGAGCTCGCCGCGGTCGCGGCAGAGACGGGCGCCCACGCCGTGCCCGGCGACACGTCGACCGACGCGGGCGTGCGCCACCTCGTCGACACGGCATACGACCGGCTCGGGCACGTCGACGTGTTCTTCGCGAACGCCGGAATCGGCACGCTCAAGGGCCTCGACGCATCCGACGCCGAGTGGGCGCGCACCCTCGAGACCAACGTGCTCGCCCACGTGCGCGCAGCACGCCTGCTCGTGCCGCGCTGGCTCGAGGCCGGCGGCGGGCGGCTCGTCGTGACCGCCTCTGCCGCCGGTCTGCTCACGATGCTCGGCGACGCGCCCTACTCGGTGAGCAAGCACGCGGCCGTCGCCTTCGCCGAGTGGCTCAGCGCGACCTACCGGCACCGCGGCATCGTCGTCCAGGCCATCTGCCCGCAAGGCGTGCAGACCCGCATGCTCGACGGTTCCGGCCCCCTTCGCGACCTGCTGACGCGCGACGACGTCGTGAGCGCCGAGGACGTCGCGGACGCCGCCTGGCGGGCGCTCGCCGGCGACGCCTTCTTCGTGCTGCCGCACCCTGAGGTCAGCGACTACCACGCGCAGCGCGCTGCCCACCCCGACGAGTGGCTCGCCGGAATGAACCGGCTCCAGCAGAAGCTCGACTCGTACGCCCCCAACCCCACCGGACCCACCACCCCCTCCCACGACCACCAGCAGGAGAACGCATGACCGACCAGCCCACCCCCCAGCGCACCGCCATCGTCACGGGTGGCGCCCGAGGCATCGGCGCTGCCGTCGCCAAGCGCCTCGCAGCTGACGGCTTCGCCGTCGCCGTGCTCGACCTCGACGAGTCCGCCTGTGCCGCAGTGGTCGCCGAGATCGAGGCGGCCGGCGGGAAGGGCCTCGCCGTCGGCGTCGACGTCTCGGACGAGGAGGGCGTGCAGGCTGCCGTCGACCGCGTCGCCGCCGAGCTCGGCGCCCCGACCGTCCTCGTCAACAACGCCGGCATCATCCGCGACAACATGTTGTTCAAGATGACCGCCGATGACTGGGACTCCGTCATGAACGTGCACCTGCGTGGCTCGTTCCTCATGACGCGAGCCGCCCAGAAGCACATGATCGACGCCAAGTGGGGCCGCATCGTCAACCTCAGCTCGACGTCGGCGCTCGGCAACCGCGGCCAGGCCAACTACTCCGCCGCGAAGGCGGGCCTGCAGGGCTTCACGAAGACGCTCGCCATCGAGCTCGGCAAGTTCGGCGTGACCGCGAACGCCATCGCGCCGGGCTTCATCGCCACCGACATGACGCGCCAGACGGCCGAGCGCATGGGGATCACCTTCGAGCAGTTCCTCGAGGGCGCGGCCAAGGAGATCCCGGTCGGGCGCGTCGGCCAGCCCGAGGACATCGCCGCCACGGCCTCGTTCCTCGTCAGCGAGGGAGCCGGATTCGTCTCGGGTCAGGTCGTCTACGTCGCCGGCGGCCCGAAGGACTGACGTGACCGACCCGGACCTGCACCCCCGCCCGGCGACGCCGGACACCGACCCGCCCGGCTTGCCGCTCGAGCGCCTCGCCGAGTGGCTCGGCTCCGCCGCGCCGGGCCTGCTCGAAGGGCCGTTGACCGGGCGCGTCGTGGCGGGGGGCAAGTCCAACCTCACCTACGAGGTCGGCGACGGGAGCCGCACCGTCATCGTGCGGCGCCCGCCGCTCGGTCACGTGCTGGCGACCGCCCACGACATGGGGCGCGAGCACCGGGTCATCAGCGCCCTGCGCGACACTGACGTGCCGGTCCCGACCACGTATGCCGTGTGCGCCGACGCCGACGTCATCGGGGCCCCGTTCTACGTCATGGAGCGCGTCGCCGGCATGCCCTACCGCTTCGCCGCCCAGCTGGCCCCGCTCGGTCACGAGCGGGTGCGCGCGATCAGCGAGCGCATGGTCGACACGCTCGTCGCACTGCACGCCGTCGACCCCGCCTCGGTCGGCCTCAGCGACTTCGGGCGCCCGGAGGGTTTCCTCGAGCGGCAGGTGCGGCGGTGGAAGCAGCAGCTCGACGCGTCGCGCAGTCGCGACCTGCCCGGCATCGACGAGCTGCACGAGCGGCTGGCGAAGTCGGTTCCTGCACAAGGTGATCCGGCCATCGTGCACGGCGACTTCCGGCTCGACAACCTTCTCGTCACCGACACCGACGAGGTGTCGGCCGTGCTCGACTGGGAGATGGCCACCATCGGCGACCCGCTCACCGACGTCGCGCTCCTCGAGGCCTACCAGACCCTGCCGCTCATGATGGACAGCATCGCCGTCTCCGACGTGTCGCGGACACCCGGCTTCATCACCGGGCCCGAGCTGCGCAAGCGGTATGCCGCCGCGAGCGGCCGCGACCTGACGCACCTGTCCTTCCACCTCGGGCTCGCCTATTTCAAGCTCGCGGTGATCCTCGAGGGCATCCACTACCGCTACACGCAGGGGCAGACCGTCGGCTCTGGCTTCGCACGCATCGGGGAGGCCACCGGCCCCCTCGTGGCGGCCGGTCTCAGAGCAGTCGCAACCGAAGAGAACTGAGGCGCAATGGAATTCGGATTCGATGCCAAGACCGAGGAGCTGCGCCGGGGGCTGCTCGCCTTCATGGACGAGCGCATCGTGCCGTCGCTGCCCGTCTTCGACGAGCAGGTCGCCGCTTTCGACGACCGCTGGGCCTGGAGCACCGTCCCGGTCCTGCAGACGCTCCGCGCCGAGGCGCGCGACCTCGGGCTGTGGAACGTCTTCCTCCCCGGCGACCGGGGAGCCGGGCTCACCAACCTCCAGTACGCGCCGTTGGCCGAGATCACGGGGCGGTGCATCCGGCTCGCGCCCGCCGTGCTCAACTGCGCCGCGCCCGACACCGGGAACATGGAGGTGCTGGCCCAGTTCGGCACCGAGGCCCAGCAGGCGGAGTGGCTCGATCCCTTGCTGCGTGGCGAGATCCGGTCCGCCTTCGCCATGACCGAGCCCGACGTCGCGAGCAGCGACGCCACGAACATCGAGCTGTCGATCCGTCGTGACGGTGACGACTACGTCATCAACGGCCGCAAGTGGTGGATCACCGGCGCGATGAACCCCGACTGCCGCATCTTCATCGTCATGGGCAAGACCGACCCCGACGCCGACCGGCATCGGCAGCAGTCGATGATCCTCGTGCCTCGTGACACCCCGGGCCTCGACGTTGTGCGCGGCATGGAGGTCTTCGGCTACGACGACCACGACCACGGTGGCCACGCCGAGCTGCGCTTCACCGACGTCCGCGTGCCGGCGGCCAACCTCATCGCAGCCGAGGGCGACGGGTTCGCCATCGCGCAGGCGCGGCTCGGTCCCGGTCGCATCCACCACTGCATGCGCTCGATCGGCCTGGCCGAGGTCGCCATCGAGGCGATGTGCCGGCGTGCCTCCGAGCGGGTCGCCTTCGGCCGCCCCATCGCCGAGCAGGGTGTGGTGCGCGACTGGATCGCCGAGTCGCGCGTGCGCATCGAGCAGCTGCGCCTGCTCGTGCTCAAGACCGCGTGGCTCATGGACACCGTCGGCAACAAGGGCGCCCACACCGAGATCCAGGCGATCAAGATCGCGACCCCGAAGACCGTCGAGTGGATCCTCGACAAGGCGATCCAGACGCACGGCGCAGCCGGGCTGAGCCAGGACACCGAGCTCGCCGCCGCCTTCGCCGGCATCCGCACCCTGCGCTTCGCCGACGGCCCCGACGAGGTGCACAAGAACGCCCTGGCCAAGGCCGAGCTGAGGAGGCACGCCTGATGGACTTCGACCTGAGCCCGGAGGAGCGCGAGATCCGCGACTGGGTGCGCACCTTCGTGCGCAAGGAGATCATGCCGCTCGAGCCGCAGGTGCTCAAGCGCGAGCGGCGGCACGAGCGCGGCATCACCCCCGACGAGCTGAAGGCGTTGCAGGACAAGGCGAGGGCGTCGGGCTTCTTCGGCATCCAGACCCCCGAGAGCCACGGCGGCATGGGGCAGGGCGCGGTCGTCGCGGCCCTCATCGAGATCGAGCTCGGGCGGTCCTTCGTCCAGTTCACATTCGGCGGCGAGGCCGACAACATCCTCTTCAGCGCGAGCGAGGAGCAGCAGGAGCGCTACCTCGTGCCGACGATCGAGGGCACGCGGAAGTCGTGCTTCGCGATCACCGAGCCGGGCGCCGGGTCCGACGCGCGGGCCATCCGCACGAGCGCGCGGCGCGAGGGCGACGAGTGGGTCATCAACGGCGAGAAGACGTTCATCACGGGTGGGCACGAGGCCGACTTCGTCATGGTCTTCGCCGTGACCGACAGGGAGCTGGGCGCCGACGGCGGCGTCACGTGCTTCCTCGTCGACCGTGAACGGGGGTGGGAGAGCCGGCCCATCGACACGATGGGCGAGTGGGGCCCCGCAGCCCTGTCCTTCCAGGACGTCCGCGTGCCGCACTCGGCGATCCTCGGCGAGGAGGGCAAGGGCTTCGAGCTGGCGATGCGCTGGATCGGCAAGGGCCGCTACATGCTGCCCGCGAGGGCGCTCGGCGCCTGCGAGCGGCTCGTCGAGATGGGAATGGAGCACGCCCGCAACCGCGTCACGTTCGGCGAGCCGATCGCGAACCGGCAGGCGATCCAGTGGATGGTCGCCGACTCCGCCGTCGAGATCGAGGCGCTGCGCTGGCTCGTGCTCGTGGCGGCCTGGCAGGTCGACAAGGGCCTCGACTCGCGACAGTCGCAGTCGATGGCCAAGCTCTTCGGCGGCGTCAAGGCCAACGAGATCGTCGACCGGGTGCTCCAGATGCACGGCGGCATGGGCTACACCCGTGAGCTGCCCGTGGAGCGGTGGTACCGCGAGCTGCGGCTGCTGCGCATCTACGAGGGCACCGACGAGATCCAGCGGCGCACCATCGCCCGCAACCTGCTCCGGGGGCACGCCTCGGTGCGCGGTCACCTCGGCTGACCACACGGCATACGGCGGCATCCCTTCCCGCGGCGCTGCCATCGAGCGCATGCTGGAGCGATGGCTGGAGCTCCCGCAGCGGCGAGACAGTTCAACAAGGTGGCGGTGCACCTGGCGGGGCACCGGTTCCTCCCGCTGTGGGCGGTGCTCCGGCACACGGGCCGCAAGAGCGGTCGGCCCTACGAGACGCCGCTCGCGGTCGTGCCCACCGACACGACGTTCCTCATCGCGCTGCCCTGGGGGCGCGGCACCGACTGGGCGCGCAACGTGCGGCACGCCGGCAGGTGCACCGTGCGCTGGAAGGGCCAGGAGTTCGTCTGCACCGACCCGATCTTCGTGGGCAAGGACGTCGCCCTCGCGGCCACGACGGGTCTGCTCCGTCGCGGGATCGAGCGACAGGAGCTGCCGCACGGGTTCCTCCAGCTCACCCGCACCCCGGCCCCTCGTCGCGCGGTCATGCACTCCGGCTGGTGACGCGTCACCCCGACGACACGAGGCGCCGAACGTCCGTTTTGTCGGAATAGCCGGCTCTCTGCGCCATCATGGGTCAATGACGTCCGCGCAGAGGGCAGCGGCAGGCTGCACCTGGCGGTCGGCGCCGGCAGGGGCCGTCGGCTGATGCGCGGCGTCTTCGCGCGCTGGAACTGGTGGGTCTGGGCCCTCCTCTCGCTCGTCGGCGTCTTCGTGCTCGGCGTCACGGCGGTGCGCTTCGCCCCGCCCGGCTCGACCGTGGCGGTCTGGTGGCCGGCGGCGGGGCTCGCGGTGTCGTTCCTGCTCGCGACCGGGCGCGACCGACGCGCGTACGTCTTCCTCGTCGGGGTGCTCCTCTCGAGCGGGGCCGCGAACTACTACGGCGGCCGGCCTCCCGTGGTGGCCTTGTGCTTCGGGGTCGCGAACGCGGCCGAGGCGGCCGTCGTGCACGGCCTGCTCACCCGAGGCGTACGCCGTCCCGCCCTGGCGTCGATGGAGGACCTCTGGCGACTGCTGGCCGCCACCCTCGCAGGCGCGCTCGTCTTTGGGCTGCTCGCCGGGCTCATCGTGCGCATCGGTCTGGGCGGCCCCTTCCTCTCCACGATGTCGGCCGTCACGGCCTCACACGCCGCGGCGGTCCTCGTGCTCGCTCCGATCGGCCTCGCCGCTCGAGCCCGACGCCCCCAGGCGCTCGGCCTGGAGGACGCGGCCCAGTGGGTGGCGGTGGTGGGCGTGACCGCGTGGGTCTTCCACTCGGGCCAGCTGCTGCCGCTCGCCTTCCTGCCGATCCCGGTGCTCGTGTGGGGCGCCCTGCGCCTCGGCCAGCGCACCGTGGCGGTGCAGCTGCTCGTCGTCGGCGTGACCGCCGTCGTCATGACGAGCCTCGGCGGCGGCCCCTTCGCCTCGGCGGCCAACACCGGCATCCGGCCCGAGACGGTCGGGGCGCTCACCCAGGCCTTCCTCGCCACGGCTGCCGTCACGGCGCTGTCGCTGGCCGTCGCCACCACCCAGCGCCGCAACGCCCTAGCCGAGCTGCGCGACGAGGTGGAGCTCTCGGGCGTCGTGCTCGACACGGCGGCGAGCGCCATCCTCGTCGTCGACGCCGCGGGCACGGTCGTGCGGCTCAACGCCACCGCGGCCCGGCTCATCGGCGACACGGAGGAGGCGATCGTCGGGCGTCGCGCCGTCGACGTCTTCCCGGTCGACGACCGCGCCCGTGTGGCGACGACGATGGCGGGCATCGTGAGCGGGGAGAGCCCGGTCACGGAGGAGCACGACTGGCACGTCACGGGCCTGGGCGTACGCCGCCTGGTGTGGACGAACGCGTACCTGACCGACGACGCCGGCCGGCGCACGCACCTCGTCAAGACCGGCGTCGACGTGACCGACGAGCGTGCAGCCCGCACCTTCGTCGAAGCCGTTCTCGAGGCTGCGACGGCGACCGCGATCATCGGCATGGACCTCGACGGCATCGTCACCCTCTTCAACCGGGGGGCCGAGAACGTCCTGGGCTGGCGGGCGTCCGACGTCGTGGGCCGTCCCGACTGGCCGCTGCTGCACGACCCCGACGAGATCGCGCGCCGGGCGGCCGAGCTGGGTGTCGAGCCCGGCTTCGCGGTGCTCGTCCACCTCGTGCGGCAGGGCGCTCCTGCCGAGACGCGTGACTGGACGTGTGTGCGCAGGGACGGCACGAGGCGCACCGTGTCCCTCACCATGAGCGGCATCCGCGACGAGGGCGGCCACCTCACCGGCTACCTCGCGGTGGCCGAGGACGTGACGCGGCGCCGGCAGGCCGAGGTCGCGCTGCAGGTCGCCCTGGACCGGGAGCGCCAGGCCGTGGAGGAGCTCACCGCGCTCGACCGCACCAAGTCCGACTTCGTCTCGACCGTCAGCCACGAGCTGCGCACGCCCCTGGCGAGCGTGCTCGGCTATGCGGAGATGCTCGAGGACGGCGCCGCGGGTCCGCTGACCGACCGGCAGCTCGAGCTCGTCTCGCGCGTCGACCGCAACGGCCGCCGGCTGCTCTCACTCATCGAGGACCTGCTGCTCAACTCCCGCATCGAGTCCGGGCGGCTCCACCTCGACCTGCGCCGGTGCGACCTGGCCGACGTCGTCAGGAGCGCGTGGACGACGGTGAACACCGTGACCGCTCAGCGCGACCTCGAGCGCCGGGTCGAGGTCGTCGAGAGCCCGCTGTGGGTGGAGGGCGACCCCGTGGCGCTCGAACGGATGGTGACCAACCTGCTCTCCAACGCCGTGAAGTTCACCCCCGACGGTGGCCGGGTCGTCCTCGACCTGCGCCCCGACGAGCACGATGCGACCATGGTGCGGCTCGTCGTCACCGACACCGGTATGGGCATCCCGGCGGCCGACCACGACCGGGTCTTCGCGAGGTTCTTCCGCTCGAACGCCGCCAACGAGAGGGCGATCCAGGGGTCGGGACTCGGCCTGTCGATCGTGCGGGCCATCGCCGAGGGGCACGGCGGCACCGTCTCGGTCGAGTCCGAGCCCGAGCAGGGCTCCACGTTCACCGTGTCGCTGCCCCGGTCTGTTCCGGAGGCGAATTCCGGCGGACCCGCCCTTTTGCGGGCGGGTCGGACCTATCGGGCCCCGCAGGGCGACTCGTAGCGGGCG
>CBHRRQ010000086.1:0-15189 GCA_966081555.1 uncultured Terrabacter sp. | reverse complement strand
CGGTGAAGAAGTCCTCGTCGACCGACTCAGCCGGCACGTTGAAGTGCTGCATGACACCGGGCAGATCGCAGAACCGAATGTCGACGAACTTGACGTCCTCGTCCTTGATGAACGTGAGGACCTCGTCAGCTGAGCTGAACATCCAACCTCCTATGTGGGGCGAGGTCGCCGCGCGTTCTCGGCGCTCTTGTCGAGCGGCCGGGATCGAGCGACGGCCCCGTGCTGTCGACGACGACACTATCGACCGGCGATTTCTCGGCCATGACCCGGATGTTTCGCGGGTGTTACGGATGGACAGGCCCGGGCAAAGCACTCGGCCTGCGTCTCGTTACGCTTGCACCGTGGTGGACCGCAAGGATTTCGGCTCGTGGCTCGAGGGCCCGAGAGCGCGCACGAGCACCGACGGGCAGTTCCGCGGGCGAGACCTGGGACTCCCGGAGAAGGGTCCGGGCTCGATCGGCGGCTTCGGCATCCGGCTCGTCGGCGTGCTCGTCGACTGGGGGATCGCCTCGCTCATCGCACGAGGGTTGTTCTCCGTGCCGCTGCCCTTCTCGCAGCCGCCCGCGACGGGAGCCCAGAACTTCGTGGTGCTCGGCGTGTTCGCCGTCATGCACCTGCTGCTCGTCGGCACGCTCGGCTACACCATCGGCCACCGCATCGTGGGGCTGCAGGTGCGGTCCCTCTCGACGGGCCGGGTGATGCCGGTCCAGGCCCTCGTGCGCACGATCCTGCTGGGGATCTTCATCCCCGCGGTCGTCTGGGACCGCGACGGCCGGGGCCTGCACGACAGGGTGCCCGGAACGGTTCTCGTCCGGACCCGCTGACCGCCGGCCCCCCCGCACGGTCTCCCCCTTTACATCGAGAACGCGATCCGTCCCCGGGACGGATCGCTTTCTCGATGTAAAGGGGGGTGAGGGGTGAGGGGCCCTGCTTCGGCCGACGTGCGCCGCCGGGCCCGGGTCACTTGCCGCGGAGGGCCTTGCGGTCCATGCGGGCACGCATCGGGTCGACGCCGGGCGGCAGGGGAGCGCGGAGGCCACCGAGAGCCTTGAGGCGCTTGTTCACCATGGCCATCTCGTCCTTGGTGATCTGCGGCTTGAGGCGCTGGACCTTGCTCGCGAGCTTGGGCAGCGGGATCTCGTCCTCGCCGTTGCCGACCCGCAGCGTGGTGACCGGGACGCCGGGGGCCACGCGCTCGACGCGCTTCTTCTCCGCGGCGAGCAGCTTCTGCACGCGCGACGTCGGGCCCTCGCCGACGAGGACGACGCCGGGGCGGCCGAGGGCGCGGTAGACCATCGCGGCCGAGCCGATGTCACCGGCACGGGCCACGTCGGCCGCGACCGGCTCGCGGTCGGTGTACCAGCCGCGGCGGATCGAGGTGAGCGCGGCGCCGGCGGCACCCGCCTGGCCCTCGATCTGGCCGTAGGCGGCGCGCTCGGCGCGCCGGCTCATGACGATCGTCGCGGCGAGGATGCCGAAGAGCAGGCCGAACGCCCCGAAGATCCAGGGAAGCTTGACGACGAAGCCGACGACGAGCAGGACGCCGAACGTCACGAGGAACGCCAGGAGCATGTACCAGCCGATGAGCGGGTCAGCCTGCCTCGAGATCCGGTAGACGTCGCGGATCTGGGACAGCCGTCCCTGCTTCTTCTCCTGGGGCGCGCTCGATGCGTCCCCGTCCTTGTTGCGTGCCATGGTGCTCAGGATACGGCGCTCTGCGCGCGGGCCACCAACGACGCCGCCTCCTGGCGGGCGGGGGACTCGGCGGCCTCGGCAAGGTGCGCGAGGTGGGCCGGGATCTCGCGGCCCCACTTGCGCATCGCGGTCGCCCAGAGGCGACCGGCGCGGTAGGACGAACGCACGAGCGGACCGGCCATGACGCCCTTGAAGCCCATCTCCTCGGCGACCTCGGACCAGTGCACGAACTCCTCGGGCTTGACCCAGCGGTCGATGGGGTGGTGCAGCTTCGAGGGGCGTAGGTACTGCGTGATGGTGAGGATGTCGCAGCCGGCGTCGTGGAGGTCGCGGATGGCCTCCTCGATCTCGGTGTCGGTCTCGCCCATGCCGAGGATGAGGTTGGACTTCGTGACGAGCTGGGCCTCGCGGGCCATCGTCAGCACCTGAAGCGACTTCTCGTAGGTGAAGGCGGGCCGGATGCGCTTGAAGATGCGCGGCACGGTCTCGAGGTTGTGCGCGAACACCTCGGGGCGGGCGTCGAAGACCTGGCCGACGAGCTCGGGCCTGGCGCCGAAGTCGGGCGGGAGGATCTCGACGCCGGTGTTCGGGTTGAGCAGGTGGATCTGGCGGATCGTCTCGGCGTAGAGCCCGGCGGCGCCGTCGGGCTGGTCGTCGCGGGCGACGCCGGTGACGGTCGAGTAGCGCAGCCCCATCTGGGCCACGGACTCGGCGACGCGGCGCGGCTCGTCGAGGTCGAGCGAGGTGGGGCGGCCCGTGGCGATGTCGCAGAAGTCGCAGCGCCGCGTGCAGACGTCACCACCGATGAGGAAGGTGGCCTCCTTGTCCTCCCAGCACTCGAAGATGTTGGGGCAGCCGGCCTCCTGGCACACGGTGTGCAGTCCTTCGGACTTCACCATCGAGTGCAGCGCGGTGTACTCGGGCCCCATCTTCGCGGTCGTGCGGATCCACGACGGCTTGCGCTCGATGGGGGTCTCGGCGTTGCGCGCCTCGACGCGCAGCAGACGACGGCCGTCGGGAACGACAGACACACGGGCTCCTTGGTCGGGACTTCCTGCTCCGGACAGGTTACGCCCCATCGACAACGCTCCCGACCACGGCCGTATGCCGTGGGGTCGGCTCAGCCGCTCGCCCTGGCGCGCGCCTCGGCGAGGCGGGAGGAGAGAAAATCGCGCTCGACGTCGTTCCCGGTGAGCGTCAGCGCCTCCTCGTAGGCGGTCGCCGCCTCGGTCCAGGCACCCAGGCGGCGCAGCAGGTCGGCCCGGGTCGCGCTCACGTACGGGTAGGTCGACACGGAGGGATCCGCGAGGAGCGGCTCGAGCGCGGCGAGGCCGGCGTGCGGCCCGTCACGGAAGCCGATCGCGGCCGCGCGTCCCAGGGCGACGGCCGGCGACGGCCACAGGCCGAGGAGCACGTCGTAGAGCCCGACGATCTCGGCCCAGTCGGTCGCCTCCCAGCTCGGTGCCTCGGCGTGTACGGCCGCGATGGCCGCCTCGACAGTGTGCCGATCAGGAGGTCCCTGCCCCAGCGCCTCTCCCACGAGTGCCGCACCCTCGGCGATGAGGGCGCCGTCCCAGCGCGAGCGGTCCTGCTCGGCGAGCAGGACGAGCGTGCCGTCGTCGCCCACCCGGGTGCCGCGTCGTGCCTGGGAGAGCAGCATGAGCGCCAGAAGACCAGTCACACCGGGGGCGTCCGGCAGCAGCCGGTGCAGCATGCGCCCCATCCGCATCGCGACGTCGACGAGGTCCTGGCGCACGAGCTCGCTCCCGTTCGGCGCCGTGTGACCCGTCGTGAACACGAGGTGCAGCACGTCGGTGACGGCTCCCAGCCGCTGGGGCAGCTCGTCGCGCGCCGGCACGCGGTAGGGGATGCGCGCCGTCGCGATCTTCTTCTTGGCCCGAGTGATCCGCGCCGCCATCGTCGACTCCTGCACGAGGAACGCGCGTGCGACCTCCGCAGTCGACAGGCCGCAGACGAGCCGCAGGGTGAGGGCGACCTGGGCCTCGGGCGCGAGCGCCGGGTGGCAGCAGGTGAAGACGAGCCGCAGACGGTCGTCCGGGACCGGCTCGTGCCGGACGGCATACGGCTCGGGGTCCTGCTCGTCGAGGACGAGCATCGGGAGCAGGCGCCGACCGTGCGCCTCTCGACGCACGACGTCGCGGGCGCGGTTGCCCGCGACCGTGGTGAGCCAGCCGCCGGGCCGCCGAGGTATGCCGTCCGCCGGCCACCGCTCGAGGGCTCGCTCGAACGCGTCCTGGGTGCACTCCTCCGCGAGGTCGAGGTCCCGCGTGACCCGTACGGTCGAGGCCAGCACGCGGGGCCACTCGTCGCGGTGCGCGCGTTCCACGGCGGCGGCGACCTCGGGCGGTGGTGCGGACGTCACGGCGGCGGCTCAGCCGTGGTCGACGATCGGGCGCACCTCGACGGCCCCGTGCTTCTCACGCAGCTCGGGCAGCATCCGGGCGAGCCCTACCGCCGCGTCGAGGTCGGGCACGTCGACGATGTAGAAGCCGCCCAGCGCCTCCTTCGTCTCCATGAACGGTCCGTCGGTGACGAGCGGCGTGCCGTTGCCCGACGCGCGCAGGGTCGTCGCGGTCGTCGCCGACTCCAGCTCCTCACCGCTGAGGCGACCCGCGCCGGCCGCCTTCGAGAAGGCGATGTGACCCGCCTCCTTGGCCTCCAGCTCCTCGGGCGACTGGGCGTCCCACTCCTGCTCGCTGCCGTAGATGAGGACGAGGTACTTGGCCATGTCGGTGTCTCCTGGGTTCGGTGTGTGCCGGTCTGTCCGGCTACCCGTACGACGAACGGCTTCGCGCCGGGTCGACAGGTCCGCTCCGGATCAGCGCCACGTCACGTGACGTCGCGGCGGCGGAAGGCGGCGAGAGCCCCGGCGACGAGCGCGGCACTCACGACGAGCAGGTAGACCCAGCCGTGCGTGTAGGTGATCGTCTGCTCCGCGAACGTGCACCCGTCGGCGGTGCACCGCTCGGCACGGTAGGGATGGCCCTTCTGGAGGAAGGCGAAGGCGTTCGGCACGATGGCGAAGGGCGTGAGCCGGCCCTGCAGCAGCGCGTTCACGGCGAACCCCTCGACGAGGACGATGTAGCCGAGCACGAAGCCGATGACCGCAGCCGTGTAGCGAACGAGCAGGCCGAGCGTGGCACCGATGAGGCCGGAGAGCATGACGAGCACGACGGCCCTCAGCACGAGCTGCCCCAGGGACTCGTCGAGCGGTGGCGGGTCGGGCAGCTGCAGGTCGGAGCCCGGTCGGTTCACGGTGGCGACCATGTGGGCGCCGAGGACGAGGAGCAGGACCGCGGCGGCGGCGAGCGCCGTGGCGCCGATGGCGGCGGCGGCCAGCTTGCTCGCGGCCACTTCGAGGCGGCGGGGCTTGAAGGTGAGCCAGTTGCCCATCGAGCCGGCGGTGAACTCCGCGGCCACGAAGCTGCCCATGAGGATGAGCACGAGCAGCCCTCCCACCGACACCAGTGGCTCCATCACGGACTGCGTGATGGTGTCGGCGATCGGCACGACGATGCCCATCTCCTCGAGCGTCGGGTTCTGGATCGTGCCGATGGCGTCGCAGCGGAAGTCGACGCCGGGGTCGCCGGTCCGCTCGCGCTCGGCGGCCTGCTGCTCCCGGCAGTCCTTGAGCATCTGCGGCAGCTGGTCCTTCATCTCCGCCTGCTGCCGCTTGTTCTCCTCGAGCATGATCTTGTACGAGTCGATCTGCTGGGCAAGGCGTTCCGGCGTCGAGGAGTTGTACGCGTTGTAGACCATCGCGACGACGAACAGCAGGATGCCGGCGAGCACCGCCTTCGTGAGGCGGCGCCACCAGAGCCGCCGGAGCTCCACTCCGACGAGCCCGGCGAACGACGTGCCCTTGGGTCGCAGCTCGCTGCGTGGTCGGGCGTCGGGGGAGATGAGGGTGTTGCTCATGCCGCGTTCCCCTTCGCGCTGCCGCCGGCCGCCCGGTCGGCATCGGTGCCGAGACCTTGGTCGGCCGTGAGCGCGAGGAAGGCCGACTCGAGGTCGGGGCGAACGGGCACCAGCTCGCTGACGTAGAGCCCGTGCCCGGCCAGCGCCCGCGTGACGGCTGCCGGGTCGTCGGCGACGACGAGGAGGTGGTCGCCCTCCCTGGTCGGGCTGAAGCCTTCGGAACGGAGCACCTGCTCGGCCCGCTCGGGGGCAGCCACACCGACGCGTACCTGCGCGACAGCGTTGCCTCCCAGGATGTCGGCGACCGGGCCCTCGGCGAGCAGCGCGCCGTGGCCGATGATCGACACGGTGTCGGCCACGTGCTCGACCTCGGCGAGGATGTGCGAGCTGACGAGAACCGTCTTGCCTTGGGTGCCAAGCGACTTCATGGTGTCGCGGACCTCGCGGATGCCAGCTGGGTCGAGCCCGTTGGTGGGCTCGTCGAAGATGAGCAGGTCAGGATCCTTGAGCAGGGTGGCCGCGATGGCCAGGCGCTGCTTCATGCCCAGGGAGAAGCCGGCGTAGCGGTCGCGGCCGCGGTCCTGCAGCCGGGTGGCCTCGAGCACCTCGTCGACGCGGTGTCGCGGGCTGCCGATCGCCCCGGCGAGCAGCGCCAGGTTCTGGCGGGCCGTGAACGCGGGGAAGAACTTCGGCGACTCGACGATGGCCCCGACCCGGTCGATGACGTGGGGGAGGCGTCCCGGCACCTGCTCGCCGAAGACCTCGGCGGTGCCCGAGTCGGCGCGCACGAGCCCCAGCAGCATGCGGATCGTCGTCGTCTTGCCCGAGCCGTTCGGGCCCAGGAAGCCGTGGACGCCTCCGAGGGGCACCGTCATGCTGAGACCCTGGACGGCGACCCGACGGGTTCCCCTGCTCAGGTACGTCTTGCGAAGGTTGACGGTGCGGACGGCAGCGTCCATCGATCCCCCTGGTTCGACCGGTTGGTGGTCGCCACCCTAGGGGGTCGGTCAGGCGAGTGCGCGTCGGTTGGGCTGCAGCGTCGGCAGGATGTCGGCGAGGTGCTTCTCGACATGGGGCAGCACCTCGGTGACGGGCACGTCGCGGCCGAGCTCGAACGACAGGGAGGTGACCCCGGCGCCGACGATCCCGCACGGGATGATCACCTCGCCCCACGACAGGTCGGGGTTGCAGTTGAAGGCGAAGCCGTGCATCGCCACCTGGCGGCTGACGCGGATGCCGATGGCGCCGATCTTGCGCCGGGGCCCGCGGTCGTCGGCCGCGATCCACGTGCCGCTCTCGCCCTCGACCCGCCCGGCCTCGACCCCGAAGTCGGCACAGACCCGGATCATCATCTCCTCGAGCGCCCGCACGTAGCCGACGACGTCGATGGGCGCGGGCAGGCGCACGATCGGGTAGCCGGTGATCTGGCCCGGCCCGTGCCATGTGATCTTGCCGCCACGGTCGACGTCGATGACGGGCGTGCCGTCGTTGGGACGCTCCTGGGGCTCGGTGCGCTTGCCTGCCGTGTAGACGGGACGGTGCTCGAGCAGGTAGACCGTGTCGGGCTCCTCGCCGGCGACGACCTTCGCGTGGGTGTCGCGCTGCACCTGCCAGGCCTGCTCGTAGTCGACGAAGTCGGGGTCGAGGCCGAGGTGCACGAGACGCATGCGGTCAGGGTACGCCGTGCGGCATACGATGCCGGAATGCCGTCCGACGAAGCCGCCCCGTCCACCTCCCTCCGCGTCGGGCTCGTCGGCTACGGCTCGGCCGGCCGTGGCATCCACGCGCCCCTCATCGAGCGAGCCGGGCTCACCGTCGCGGCCGTGTCGACGTCGGACGCGACGCGCGCCGAGCAGGTGCGCTCCGACCTCCCGCACACCGAGGTCGTGCCCGACCTCGAGGCGCTGCTGGGCGTCGACGGGCTCGACCTCGTCGTCCTGGCGTCGCCGAGCGGCGTGCACGCCGAACAGGCCGAGAAGGTCATCGAGGCCGGCCTGCCGCTCGTCGTCGACAAGCCGCTCGCGGTCGACGCCAGCTCCGCCCTGGACGTCGTCGACCGGGCGACGCACGACGGGGTCCCCCTCACCGTCTTCAACAACCGGCGTTTCGACCCGGAGCTCGCGGCCTTGCGCATCGTGCGCGACGAGCAGCTCGTCGGCGAGATCTGGCGGGCCGAATACCGTTGGGACCGCTGGCGGCCCGTCCCGAAGCAGCGCTGGCGCGAGACCGTCGGGCCAGCCGAGGGCGGTGGCCTGCTGCTCGACCTGCACAGCCACCTCGTCGACCAGGCGGTGCTGCTGCACGGGGAGGTCGAGTCGGTGTACGCCGAGCTCGATGCGCGCACCGTGACGGCCGAGGACGACACCTTCCTCGCGTGCCGCCACACGTCGGGCGTCGTCAGCCACGTCATCTCCAGCTCGGTCAACGGCGCCCCCGGTCCGCGGGCTCGCGTCAACGGCTCGGCGGGTGCCTACGTCATCGGCAAGCAGTTCGACGACGTCAGCTCGTTCACCGAGTTCGCCAACCAGGGTGACGCGGTCGGCTGGATCGTGCGCGGCGACGAGCGCGAGCCGGGCCCCGTCGTGTCCGACGCCGACCAGGCCAACTTCTACCGCGCGGTCGCGGCCGCCCTCGTCAGCACCGACCCGCAGGCGACGATGCCCGTCGACCCCCGCGACGCCGTGCACGTGCTCGCCGTCATCGACGCGGCGCGGATCAGCGCCCGCGACCGGCGCGTCGTCGATGTCGTGACGCCCGGGCAGACCCCCTGAGCGGACCTGTGGACGACGCGCTCGTGCGCCGCGCACCCGCTGGTTGCATGGGCGGGTGACCGACAGCACCCGCGAGCCCAGCCAGAGCCAGCCCCTCGAGGCCCCGGACGTCCCCGACGTCCCGGGTCACCGCCTCCACACCGTCATCGGGACGGGCGGGTCGGCCGTGGTCTGGTCGGGCGTCGACGCCACCGGGCGTCCGGTGGCGGTCAAGGTGCCGCACCGTGCCCGCGACGAGGTCGATGCGCAGCAGGCACTGGTCGAGCAGCAGGTGCTCACCGCGGTCCACCACGACCACCTCGTCCCGCTCCGGTCGGTCGTGCCCCTCTCCGACGGACGTGAGGCACTGGTCTTCGACCTCGTCCGGGGCGCCGTGCTGCGCGGGATGGTTGGCAGCCGTGGGCACCTGCGCCCCGGCGAGGTCGTCACCGTGCTGACACCGATCTGCCAGGCGGTCGCGCACCTGCACTCCGCGGGGGGCGTGCACGCCGACATCTCGCCCTCGAACATCACCCTGACGACGGTCGGCCGGCCCGTCCTGCTCGACCTCGGGGCGGCTCGGGTCGCCGGGCGCGATCCGGAGGTGCTGCACGGCACCCCGGGTTTCGTGGCCCCCGAGGTGCTTCTCGGCGACCCGCCCGGCGAGGCGGCCGACGTGTACGCGCTGGGGGCCGTCGCGTGGTTCTGCCTGACCGGCAACGGCGCGCCCGACACGATGATGCGGCTGGACCTCGACACGGTCGCCAGCCACGTCGGTCCCGAGCTCGCCGAGGTGGTCGCAGAAGCCATCGATCCCGACCCCGAGCGCCGGCCCGGGGCGGCCGAGCTGGCTCGCCGCTTCTACGAGGCGTCGCCGGCCGAGCCCGTCGAGGTCGTGGTGGGTGCCGACGAGGCATCGGCGCTCACCCACCGGCTCCGTGCCGAGGCGAGTCGGGACGCTCCGCCCGAGACCGGCTCGGGGACGCACCCCTGGCGCACGAGGGCCGTCGCTGCCGCGCTCGTGGCCGTGCCCGTGCTCGGTGTCGCCGGATGGGCCCTGGCGGCGGCCCAGCAGGTGCAGCCTGCCGCACTCTCGGCGCGCGTCGCGCAACCCCCGGCCCTCCCATCCTCACCCGCGAGGGCGACAGCCGCGACGGCGGCGACGGCCACCGGGACGACCTCGCCGACCACCGCGGGAAGGGACACCGCGGGAAGGGACACCGCGGGAAGGGACACCGCGGCACCGGCGCCCTCCCAGGGCATCACGAGTCGGGCAGGGCAGCCGCAGCCGATCGGACAGGCCGCGGTCGACCGTCTCGTCCTCGAAGCCGACAGCCCGGCGCGACGGCCGGAGGATCTCCTGCAGGCCCTCAGCGACCGCCGGGCGGTCGCGCTCGTGAACCGTGACGTCGGCGCGCTGGCCGCCGTCCACGCGTCCGGCTCCGCGAGCGCGGCGAGCGATGCGGCGCTGGTGACGCGGCTGAGCCAGACCGGAGTGCGTTGGGAGGGGCTGCGTCTCGAGGTCGCCGAGGCGGTGCACGTGTCAGGTGATGCAGGCACGGCGGTGCTGCGCGCCCGGGTCGACTGGACGGCATACGTCGTCGTGTCGGCCGGCGGCTCGCGCTCGCAGAGGCCTGCCGACACGGGGAGGGTCCTCGACTTCGCGCTGACCCGAGGCGCTCAGGGCTGGCGGCTGAAGGCCGTCACGTCCGCACCAGCCACCTGACGGCGCCCGCCAGGTCGGGATGCTCGAACTCGAAACCGCTCGCGAGCAGGGCGGTGGGCTCCATCCGCTGGCTCGCGACCACGTAGTCGGCGAACTCGCCGATGACGGCGCGCAGGGCGAACTGCGGCGCCGGCAGGAGCGCCGGCCGCGAGAGTGCGGAGCCGATCGCCGCCGCGATCTCCTTCTGGCGAGCGGCTCCCGGCGCCGCCGCGTTGAACGGCCCGACGAGCTCGGGGTGGTCCACGAGGTGGGTCAGCAGTCGCACCTCGTCGACGAGGGTGATCCAGGGCCACCACTCCCGCCCCGAGCCCATGGGGCCGCCGAGGCCGAGTCTGCCGAGCAGGACGACCGGTTTGAACGCGCCGCCCTCGCGAGCCATGACGAGGCCGGTGCGGACGAACGCGACGGACAGACCGGCGTCGACCGCGGGCTGGGCCGCACCCTCCCACCGGGTCACCACGCCGGCGAGGAAGTCGCCGCCGGGCGGGCTGTCCTCGGTGAGCACCTCGTCGCCGCGGTCGCCGTAGTAGCCGACGGCGGAACCGTTGACGAGCCTCACGGCCCGGCCGGTGCGGTCGTGGTGCGCCACGAGGGCGCGGGCGATCGTGCCGGTGGCGTCGGTGCGCGACCGCTCGACCTCGCGCTTGTGCTCGGCGTTCCAGCGACGGTCGCCGATGCCGACCCCGGCGAGGTTCACCACGGCATCGACTCCGTCGAGGACCGACTCGTCGAGCAGGCCCTTCGACGGGTTCCACTCGACCTCTCCCGGACCGTTGGCCCGGCGGCGCACGAGGCGTAGCACCTCGTCGCCGCGCGCCTCGAGATGACGACGAAGCGCGCCGCCGATCAGACCGGACGAACCGGCGACGGCGACGCGCCTCGTCATGGCGTGCTCCTCATGTGGCTGGGGCCTCAGGCCTCGAAGCGCCCCTCTTCCAGACGCGCCTTCATCGTGCCGAGGAAGCGCGCGGCGTCGGCGCCGTCGACGATGCGGTGGTCGTAGGACAGCGCGAGGTACATCATCGAACGGATCGCGATGGTCTCGCCGCCGTCGGCGTCGGTGACGACGACGGGACGCTTGACGATCGCACCGGTGCCGAGGATGGCGACCTGCGGCTGGTTGATGATCGGCGTGTCGAACAGGGCGCCACGGCTGCCGGTGTTGGTGATGGTGAACGTGCCACCGGCGAGGTCGTCGGGCGTGATCTTGTTGCTGCGCGTGCGCGCCGCCACGTCGGCGATCGCCCGGGCGAGCCCGGCGATGTTGAGGTCGCCGGCGTTCTTGACGACGGGGACGATGAGGCCCTTCTCGGTGTCGACGGCGATCGAGAGGTTCTCGGTGCCGTGGTAGACGATCTCGTCGCCCTCGATGCTCGCGTTGACCATCGGGTGCGCCTTGAGCGCCTCCGTGGCGGCCAGGGCCAGGAACGGCAGGAAGCTGAGCTTCGTGCCCTCGCGGGCCTCGAAGTCGCTCTTGACCTTGGCGCGCAGCCGCGCGACCTTCGTGAGGTCGACCTCGACGACGGTGGTCAGCTGGGCCGAGACCTGGAGCGACTCGACCATGCGCGTGGCGATGACCTTGCGCAGGCGGCTCATCTTCTCGCGGGTGCCGCGCTTGGGCGAGACCGCAGTTGATGCCGGCGCGGGGGCCGCGCTCGGGGCGGGAGCCGCCGCCGGAGCGGCAGCCGGGGCCGGCTCGGCCGGTGCCTTGGCGGCCTCCGCCGCGTCGAGCACGTCCTGCTTGCGGATGCGACCGCCGACGCCCGTGCCGGTGATCGAGCCGAGGTCGACGCCGTGCTGGGAGGCCAGCTTGCGCACGAGAGGCGTGACGTACGCGGCAGCGTCGTCGCGGGACGGCGCCGACGTCGTCGTCGCCTCGGGGGACTGCTGCGCGGCGGGACGCTCGGCGTCGGCCGGCAGTCCGGCAGCCTGCTGCTCGCCCGACTCAGCCTGCGCCTGCGCGGGAGCCTGGGCAGCGGGGGACGGCGCTGCGGCCTGCTGGGAGGCCGGGGCGTCGGCCTGCGCGGAGGCGTCCTGCTCGGGAGCGTCCTGCTTGGGGGCCTCCTGCTTGGGCGCCTCCTGCTTGGGAGCCTCCTGCGCCGGAGCCTCCTGCGCCGGAGCGGACGCCGGGGCACCGCCGATGACGGCGAGGTCGGCGCCGACCGGGACCGTGTCGTCCTCCTGGACGAGGATCTTGGTCAGCGTGCCGGCGACGGGAGACGGGATCTCGGTGTCGACCTTGTCGGTCGAGACCTCGAGGAGCGGCTCGTCGACGGCGACCTCGTCACCCTCGGACTTGAGCCACCGGGTGACCGTGCCCTCGGTGACGGACTCGCCGAGCGCGGGCATCGTGACCGTCTGGCCCTCGCCCCCCTCGGACGACGACGCGCCGGCCTGGGGCTGCTCGGCCTGCGCGGCCTCCGGCTCGCTCGTCGCGGCCTGCGGCTCCTGCTCGGTGCTGGGCGCCTCGGGAGCCGGCGCCTGGGCGGCCTCGGGCTCCGGAGCGGGCTCGGCTGCCGGCGCGTCGCCCCCGCCGGAGGGAGCGGCACCGTCGCCGATGACGGCGAGGTCGGCGCCCACGGGGACGGTGTCGTCCTCCTGCGCCAGGATCTCCTGCAGCGTGCCCGCCACGGGAGACGGGATCTCGGTGTCGACCTTGTCGGTCGAGACCTCGAGCAGCGGCTCGTCGACCTCGACCTGGTCGCCGACGCTCTTCAGCCAGCGGGTGACGGTCCCCTCGGTGACTGACTCACCCAGGGCCGGCATGGTCACGCGTTCTGACATGACGTGTTTTCTCCTCTTCCCAGTGTCTGGCTCAAGCGTGTGCGTGCAGGGGCTTCCCCGCCAAGGCCAAGTGTGCCTCGCCGAGCGCCTCGTTCTCTGTGGGGTGCGCGTGGATGAGACCGGCGACGTCCTCGGGGTGCGCCTCCCAGTTCACGATGAGCTGCGCCTCGCCGATCTGCTCGCCCATGCGGGCGCCGATCATGTGGACCCCGACGACCGGACCGTCGACCTGGCGGACGAGCTTGACGAAGCCCTGCGTGCCGAGGATCTGCGACTTGCCGTTGCCGCCGAGGTTGTACTCGTAGGTCGCGACCTCGCCGTGCTTCTCGCGGGCCTGCGCCTCGGTGAGCCCGACGCTGGCGATCTCGGGGTCGCAGTAGGTGACCCGCGGGATGCCGGTCTCGTCGATGACGGCCGGCGAGAGCCCCGCGATCTCCTCGGCGACGAAGATGCCCTGGGCGAAGCCGCGGTGGGCGAGCTGGAGGCCGGGCACGATGTCGCCGACGGCATACACGCCCGGGACATTCGTGCGCAGGCGCTCGTCGGTGGGCACGAAGCCGCGGTCGACGGTGACGCCCGCAGCCTCGTAGCCCAGGCCCTCGGTGACCGGGCCGCGGCCGACCGCGACGAGCAGCAGGTCGGCCTCGATGGTCTCGCCCGACTCGAGCGAGACCGTGACGACGTCGCCCTGCTGGGTCGCGCCGGCGAAGCGGACGCCGGTCTTGAAGGCGATCTTGCGCTTGCGGAAGGAGCGCTCGAGCTGCTTGCTGATGGCTTCGTCCTCGGCCGCCACGAGGCGGGGGAGTGCCTCGACGATCGTGACCTCCGAGCCGAAGCTCTTGAAGACAGAGGCGAACTCGACGCCGATGACGCCGCCACCGAGCACGACGACACGGGCCGGCACGTGGTCGATCGCGAGCGCCTGCTCGCTCGTCATGATGCGACCGCCGATCTCGAGGCCGGGCAGCGACTTCGCGTAGCTGCCGGTCGCGAGGACGACGTTGCGCCCGGTGATGCGACGGTCGCCGACGACGACGGTGTTGGGGCCGTCGAGGACGCCCGCGCCCTCGACGTACTCGATCTTCGCGGCCTTCACGAGGCCCTGCAGTCCCTTGTAGAGACGGCTGATGACGCCGTCCTTGTACGAGTTGACCCCGGTCATGTCGACGGACTCGAAGGTCGTCTTGACGCCGAACGACGCGCCCTCGCGAGCGACGTCGGCGACCTCGGCCGCGTGCAGCAGGGCCTTCGTGGGGATGCAGCCCTGGTGCAGGCAGGTGCCGCCGAGGCGGCCCTTCTCGACGAGGGCCACCGAGAGGCCCAGCTCTGCCGACCGGAGGGCACAGGCGTAGCCGCCCGACCCCCCACCGAGGATGACGACGTCGTAGTCGCCTGCGGCATCAGCCGACATGTGCATGGGCTCCTTCGGGTGGATCGCCGGTTCCGGCCGTCGTGCAGCGGAGTCCGGGGACGTGCGGGTGGGCGTGCACACAGCATCTTGTCATTGATCCACTGGGACGTCACAGGCAGGTCACGCCTCGCGGCGAGGCCCCCTCGAAGGCACGGTGCGACCACGTACAGTGCCGCCATGGGCTGGTTCTCGCGACGCGGCAGCCGCAAGGGCGACGGCCGTCAGGGCCGGTCCGACGGTCCGCAGATGGAGATCGACCGCAAGGCGGTCGAGGCGCATCTGCGCGCCTTCGTCGAGGCCAAGCGCGGTGTGGAGGCGTACGTCGAGCCCGCCACGAGCGTCACCACGACGACCATCGTGCTCATCGCCTGGGACGGCGAGTGGACCCGTCGCGCGGTCGGGTCGCCCAAGGACGGCTTCGACATCAGCCAGAAGCTCGGCGTGCCCGTCTACGACGTCAACAAGACCGGCTACCCCAACCGCATGCGCGAGTGGAGCAAACGACGTCGGCAGGGCGACGCGTGAGCTAAAGGGGTGGACCCGCCCGCCCGCGCCTGACAGGGTGAAAAGCGTTCAGTCCGTGCCGGATCCGGCGCCACAGCACACAGGAGGTCCACCGATGTCCAAGCAGGACGGCTCAGAGAGCGGCCCGAGCGAAGAGATGAAGGCCAAGTTCCGTGCGGCGCTCGACAAGAAGCACGCGCACGGCGGCAAGGACGTCTCCGACGACCACGACCGCTCGAAGGTGCACGGCGCGCACGGGCCGGCCAAGGCCCAGCAGATGTTCCGCCGCAAGTCCGGCGGCTGAGCTCCTCCCGACTCTTCGACCGTCGAGAGGCCACGACAGGCCGCCTCACCGGTGTCGAAAGGCCAGGACGCGTAAT
>CBHRRQ010000085.1:0-15306 GCA_966081555.1 uncultured Terrabacter sp. | reverse complement strand
GTGGGCGCCCGGGCCGTGGGGGTGGGGTGACCGGTTGGGGGGCTCTATCTCCGCGGGGGTGGTCGAGCGGGTGGGGGCCATCGTCATCGAGGGGATTCCTTCCGTCACCGGCTCAGCGGAGCGCCTCCTGCATCATCCAGAGCCAGCTCGTGCCGTTGTCGGTCCGTGCGTCGCCACCGGCCGGGACGACCGGCGACTGGACTGACAACGAGGCAGGGCTGCCCGAGGTCACGGCCGGGTTGCCGAGAGTCACGGGGGTGGGCCCGAACGCCATCGGATAGCTCTGCCCGCCCTGACCGGAACGCGAGGGTTTGGGGGCGTTCTGGGCCCCCCGGACGTTGACGCCGCTGCCTCGCGAGGCGGCGCAGTGCGCGTCGAGGTTGACCGGCGGCAGGCCGGTGGTCTGATGCGGGTCGACCCTCTTCGTGCCCTCGTAGCCCGCCGTGCACGCCTTGGGGTCGTCGGCGTTGAGCACGAGCCCGAAGTGGGCCGTGCCGTCGCCCGGCACGACCGTGAAGCCGCCGTTCACGACGTCGGGGTAGGTCACGAGGAGCTGCTCGATGCCGTCGAGCCGGGCCGTGGTCACGTTCCCGACGGTGATGAAGTTGGCGATGAGCGCGGCGAGGCTCTGCTTGTTCTCGGCGATGAGGGCGTCGAGCTCCTTGGCCGCGACGGCGCCGCGGTCGAGCACGACGCGCAGGTCGGGGTCGGCCTGGCGAAGGGCGTCGGCCACGTCGGCGAAGCCGGAGATGCTGGTGCGGATGTCCTTGCCCGACGTGACCTGGGTGTCGAGCACGATGCGCCCGTCGTCGATGAGCTTCGTGGTCTCGGGCAGGGCCTCGGAGGCGGCGGCGGTCAGGGCGTTGCCCGAGTCGATGAGCCGCTGCAGGTCGGCGCCCCCGCCCTTGAAGGCCTCGGCCATCTCGTCGACGGTGGTGACGAGCGCGTCCCGGGGCACCGAGGCCACGGTGTTGTCGACGTGCTGGAGCAGCTGGTCGATGCGGATGGGGAACGCTGTGCGGTCGCGCGGGATGACGTCGCCGGCAGCGAGGTAGGGAGCGCGCGAGCTGCGTGGCTGCAGGTCGAGGTACTGCTCGCCCACGGCGGAGCGGTTCTCGACGACGGCCCTCGCGTCCTTGGGCACCTCGGTGCCACGGTCGAGCCGCGCGTCGACGACGACGCCGTCGCCCGAGAGGCGCATGTTCTCGACCTTGCCGACGGTGACGCCGCGGTAGGTGACTTCGGCCCCGACGAAGATGCCGCCCGACTGGGCCAGGTCGGCGGAGACGACGTAGCTGCCGCCGGCGAGCTTGTCGGTCAGGCCGACATAGTTCGCGGAGAGGACGGCCACGAGCGCCACCGACAGGAGGGCGAACGCGGCGAGCTGGAGCCGCACGGTGCGGGTGATCATCGGGAGCCTCCCGTGGGGAAGAGGGCGGACCACGAGGCCTGGTCGGCCTGGGCGCTGCCCTGCGGCGCCCCGAGCAGGCCGCCCGGCAACGTCGTCGGTATGCCGGTGGGCACCCCGGGGACGGACGGCACCGGGATGCTCGGGCGCGGGACCGACGGCAACGGGACGGACGGGAGCGGGACGCCCGGGACCGTCGGCAGGTTCGGCAGCCTGCCGACCCCGAGGTTGCCGGCGATCGTGTCGACGTTGGTGTCGAGGGTGACCCAGAGGTTCGTGAAGTCGCCCTTGATGGTGTTCTGGGCGTTGTTGGGGAACGGGTAGGTCAGCAGCAGCTGGAAGCTCTTGGGCAGGTCGTCGCCGGCCTTGTTGAGCTGGCGCAGGATCGGGCTGATGGCGCGCAGGTTGGCCTCGAGGTCGGCGCGCGACCCACGGATGACACGCGTGCCTACCTCGCCGAGGTCGCGCAGGGCCGTCAGCATCGCAGTCAGCTGGCGCCGCTGGTCGGCGAGGATCTTCAGGCCTTTGGGCAGCTCGTCGAGGGCCTTGGCGATCTTCTCCTGGTTCTTGGCGAGCGTGCCGGAGAGCCGGTCGATGCTGTCGATGGCCCGGACGATCTCACCCTTCTGGGCGTCGAGCCCGCCGACGAAGGTGCTCAGCTGGCCGACGAGGTCCTTGACGTCGCCGGTGCGGCCGCGCAGCGCGTTGTTGAGCTCAACCTCGATGGTCTTCAGCTGGGCCACCCCGCCGCCGTTGAGCAGCAGCGACATCGCGCCGAGGACCTCCTCGACCTCGGGGTTGCGGCTGGTGCGTGCGAGCGGGATGCGGTCGCCCTCGCCGAGCCGGCCCTGCGGCTTGGCGTCCGTGGGCGGGGCGAGCGCGACGTACTTCTCGCCGAGCAGTGAGGTCTGCTTCAGCTCGGCGGTGGCGTTGTCGGGCAGCACCACCGTGGCAGGCAGGCGAAGGCGCACCGTCGCGGTCCACCCGGTGACCTGGATGTCCTCGACGGATCCCACCGTCACCTGGTTGACCTTGACCGACGACTGCGGCACGAGGTCGAGCACGTCGGCGAACTCGGCCGTCACGGTGTACGAGTTGTCGCCGGTGCCGGCACCGCCGGGCAGCGGCAGGTCGTAGGCGCTGCAACCACCGAGGGCCAGGGAGCCGAGCACGACCACGGCGAGCGCGGCACGAGAACGGGAGCGGACGGCATACGTCATCGGGAACCTCCGAGCAGTCCGCCGAGGGTCGGGTCGGCACCACGCAGGTTGACGAGTCCACCGGGCTGCGGGCTGCCTTGCAGCGCAGAGCCGTTGGGCAGCGAGGGCAGCTGTGGCAGCTTGGGCACCACGGCCTTCTTGAGGGAGTCGCACAGGCGCGTGTTGCCGGTGTTGGTGGGCCCGGTGAGGATCGAGCAGACGAGCAGGAGCGGGTCGTCGAAGCCCTTCGCGTTGTTGCGGGTGTCGAGCGTGCCCGTCTCGGGGTGGTAGGCGTTCTGGAGGTTCGAGAGCGCGACCGGGGCGTTCTCGAGCACCTGGGCCAGGGCCTGGCGGTTCTTCGCGAACGCACCCGTCACGGTGACCGCACGGTCGAGGTTGCTCTTCAGCAGGGCCCGGTTGTCGGACACGAAGCCCGACACCTCGTCGACCGCGACCCCCAGGCTGCTCAGCGTCGCCTTGAGGTTCTCGCGCTCCTCGCTCAGCTGGACGGCCACGGTGGCGAGGTCACTGTTGAGCCTGCGCACCTGCGCGTTGTTCGAGGCCAGCATCGAGGTGAAGGACTGGAGGTTCTTCACCGTGCCGAAGAGGTCGTCACGGCTGCCCGACAGCGTCGACAGCGCCGTCGACAGGTCGTGGACGGTCGAGTTCAGCTTGTCGCCGTTGCCGTCGAGGTTGGCGGCAGAGGTCTGGAGCAGCTGGTTGAGGGCGCCGTCCTTGTTGGCGCCATCGGGCCCGAGCGCCACCATGAGGTCGTCGAGGCTCTGCGACACCCGGTCGAGCTCGACCGGGACAGCCGTGCGCGAGAGCGGGATGCGCGTGCCCGCGGCGAGCGCCGGGCCCGCCTCGTAGACGGGGAGCAGCTGCACGTAACGATCGGAGACGAGAGAGGGGGCCACGATCGCGGCCTTGGCCGTGGCCGGCACGCGGTACTTCTGGTCGTAGCTGAACGTGACGTGCACGTGGTCGCCCTCGGGCACCACGGCGTCGACCTGGCCGACCCTGACGCCGAGGATGCGCACGTCGGAGCCGGGGTAGAGGCCGACGGCACGCGTGAAGTCGGCGCTCACGGTCGTCTGCTGCCGGCGCGGCCAGAAGACGAACGCGGCCGCGACGAGCGCGACGACGACGAGGCCGGTGACGACCTTGCCGAGCACGGTCGCGGGCCCGTGGAGCCTGCCGAACGGCATACGGCTGCGGGTCTCGGTGGCCATCAGCGCGCCCCTCCCGTGAGGCCCGGCAGCAGCAGGTCGGGCAGCTGCGTGCCGGGAAGCGCCAGGCCGGGGCTGCCGACGGGCACGACGAGGTTGGACACCCAGGTGTCGAACCAACGGCCGGTGCCGAGGGTGTTGGCGTAGACGCGGGTGAAGGGTGCCATGGCGCGGATCGTCTTCTGGAGGTCGGTGTCGTGCTTCTGGAGCAGCGCGAGTGTCTTGTCGAGCTCGGCGAGCGCGGGCTTCAGCTGGGCCCGGTTGTCGCGGGCCAGTCCTGTCAGCTGCGTCGCGAGCGCCGACGTGTTTTTGAACAGGGTGCGGATGTCGTCGCGGCGCTTGACGAGCTCGACCATGAGCAGGTCGGCGTCCTTGATGAGCGTGCCGACCTGCTGGTTGCGGCTGCGCACGAGGCCGGTGACGCTGTTGGCGCGCTGGAGCAGCGAGCCGAGCTCGGCGTCGCGGCTGGCGACGGTGCGCGACAGGCGCGAGAGCCCGTCGAGGGTGGACCGGACGTACTGCGGGCTGTCCTTGAACTCGGTGGCGATGACCGACAGCGACTGGGCCAGCTGGCCGGTGTCGATGCGCTCGGTCGTCGTCGTCAGGTCCTGGAAGGCGTTGATGACGTCGTAGGAGCTGACGGTGCGCGAGACAGGGATCTGACTGTCGGCCTCGAGCTGCCCGTCGCCCTTCGGGTCGAGCGCGACGTACTTCTCGCCGAGGATCGTCTTCATGCGGATGGAGGCGCCGGTGCGGGTGCCGAAGGACGCGTCCTCGGTGATGGTGAAGTCGACGCGGACGTGGCCGTCCTCGAGGTCGACCCCGGTGACCTTGCCGACCTTGACGCCGGCGATGCGCACGTCGTCGTCGGGCCGGATGCCGCCCGCCTCCGAGAAGGCCGCGCTGTAGGAGGTGCCACCGCCGATGAACGGCAGGTTCGAGGCGTTGAACGCGAGGAAGAGCAACAGCCCAAGGACGGCCAGACCGGCGGCGCCGATCGGCACGGGGTTGCGCTCGCGGAACGGCGTGCTCATGAGTTGCACCTCGCGGACGCGACGGAGTAGGTGGGCGAGACACCGGGCAGCAGCGGGCTCTTGGTGTCGAACCGGCACAGGTAGAAGTTGAACCACGAGCCGTAGGTGGCCGTGCGCGTCAGGGTCGTGATGCGCTGCGGCGCGCCAGAGATGAAGTCCTCGAACTGCTTGACGTTCGCCGGCTTGTTGAGCGTCGTGGCGAGCGTGCGCAGCTGGGCGACGTCGTCCTTGATGAGCGGCCGCGTCGAGACCAGCAGGTCGGCGGTCTCGGCGGACAGCGTGTTGATGCCCGACAGCGAGCGACCGATCGTCTCGCGGTCGGCCGCGAGCCCGCTCGTGAAGCGCTGCAGCTGGTCGATGAGCGAGAGCAGCTGCTGGTCGTGGGCGTCGACCGTGCCGAGCACCGTGTTGAGGTTGTCGATGGTGCGCCCGATGACGGCGTCGCGGTCGGCGATGGTGGAGGTGAGGCTCGCGGTCTTGGCGAGCAGGCTGTTGATGTCGCCGCCCTCGCCCTGGAGGGTCTGGATGAGCAGGCCCGACAGCTCGTTGACGTCGCTCGGCGAGAGCGCCGCGAAGAGCGGCTTGAAGCCGTTGAAGAGGACGGTGAGGTCGAGCGCGGGGTGGGTGCGCGCGAGCGGGATCGTCGCCCCGTCGGCGAGCGCGGCCGGGTTGCCGGCGCCCTGTGTCAGCGCGAGGTAGCGCTGCCCGACGAGGTTGCGGTACTTGACGGTGACCTCGGTGCCCTGCGTGAGCACCGAGCTCTTGAGCACCGAGAACTCGATGGCCGCGTTCGCGTGGTCGGAGCCGGCACCCGGCGCGACCCGGACGTCGGTCACCTCCCCCACGCGTACGCCGGCGATGCGGACGTCCTGGCCCGCGATGACGCCGGTCGCGTCGCTGACGAGCGCCGTGTAGGTCGCCTTAGAGCCGAGCTGGATGTTGGCGATCGTCAGGGCGAGGATGCTCGTGGCGAAGAGGGTGACGGCCGCGAAGAGGATGAGCTTGACGAGGGAGCCCTTGACCTTCATCGGGTGCTCACCACCGTTCCGCGCATCATCGGCCCGGCAAGCAGCGTGCGTATGCCGTCCGAACCGTCGGTGCCGCCGGTGCCGTCGCTGCCCTGCCGGCCGTCGCCGGCGAAGAGGGCTCTGACGACACGCTGCTCGTCGGCCGTGCCGGCCGTGCCCGAGTCGGCGGAGACGTCGCCCAGCAGGGCCTGAGGCACGCCGGAGAAGGCCTCGCTCGCCGGCTTCGTGCCGTCGTCGAAGTGGTTGCCGGAGAAGGGGTTCGACTGCGACCCGTCGGGGCTGGGCAGCCCGTAGCAGTGCGGCCCGCGCTTGTCGCCCCAGCGCGGCTCCTCACCGGGCTGGTAGGCCTTGCGCGGCTTCACGACCTCGAGCGTGATGTGGAAGGTGCCTCCCGAGAACGCCTGGTTGGCGCGGGGCAGCCAGTTGACCATGCCCGAGGCGACGCACGGGTAGATCGGCGAGTACTCGGCGAGGACCGCGAGCGTCGGGCGGCTCACCTGTCCGACCTGGATGATCCGCTCCTCGTTGTCGCGGAGGAACCCGGCCGCCTGGTTGGCGAAGCCCGCGGTGCCGACGAGGAAGGCGGCCAGCTGCTGGTCCTTCTCGACGATGGTGCGGTTCGTGACGCGCAGCGACTCGGTGAGGCGGAAGAAGTCGGGGGCGACCCCGTTGTAGAGGTCCGCGGTGTCGGCGAGCAGGGAGATGTCCTTCTGGATCGTCGGCATCTTGGGGTTGAGCGCCTTGAGGTAGCGGTCGACGAGCACGAAGTTGCGGCCGATCTGGTCGCCGCGGCCGTCGAGGGTCGTCGAGAGGGCGTTGAGGGTCGTCGCCAGCTTGGCGGGCTGCACCGTGCGGAGCAGGGGGTAGAGGTTGTCGAAGACCGTCTCGAGCTCGATGGCGACCTTGCTGCGGTCCTGCGGGATGACGTCGCCTGCCCGGATCGACCGCTGGCTCGGACCGGCCGTGACGAGGTCGACGTAGCGCTCGCCGAAGAGCGTCTTCGGCAGCAGCCGGGCGGTGACGTTGGAGGGGATCTTCGCGACCTCGTCGGGCTGGAGGGCCAGCTCGAGCCGGGCGCCGGTCGGCGTCGCCTCGACCGTGCGCACCTCGCCGACGAGCAGGCCGCGCAGCTTGACGTCGGAGCTCTCCTGCATCTGGCTGCCGAGGCGGTTCGTCTCGAGCGTGACCATGACGACGGGCGTGAACCGCTTCTGGAACGAGGCG
Organism: uncultured Terrabacter sp.; assembly: GCA_966081555.1. Taxonomy (GTDB): domain Bacteria; phylum Actinomycetota; class Actinomycetes; order Actinomycetales; family Dermatophilaceae; genus Terrabacter. The sequence goes on along the minus strand of CBHRRQ010000085.1, from coordinate 8,184 downwards.
ATGGACAGGCCGAGCAGGAGGGCGAGCACGACGAGGAACACCACGCCGTATGCCCTCTGCCCCAGTCGCTTTCGCGTGTGCTGGGTGATGGGGCCGGGCGTCGCGTCGGTGCTGACCTCGTCGGGCGCGGCGGTCTTCGTGGCGCTCATCCGGCGATCCGGACACTCGTGGTCGCGCCCCAGATGGCGAGCGACAGGAAGAAGTCGACGATGTTGATCGCGACGATCGAGGTGCGCACCGCGGTGCCGACCGCGACGCCCACCCCGGCGGGACCGCCCGAGGCGGTGTAGCCGTAGTAGCAGTGGATGAGGATGATCACGACCGCGAAGACCATCACCTTGGCGAACGACCAGAACACGTCGCCCGGTGGCAGGAACAGGTGGAAGTAGTGGTCGTAGGTTCCCTCGGACTGCCCGAAGTACGCGGTGGAGATGAACCGGGTCGCGGCGTACGAGCTGAGCAGGCCGAGCACGTAGAGCGGGATGACGGCGATGAAGCCGGCGATCATGCGCGTGGTGACGAGGAACGGCAGCGACGGGATGCCCATCACCTCGAGCGCGTCGACCTCCTCGGAGATCCGCATCGCGCCGAGCTGGGCGGTGAAGCCGCAGCCGACCGTGGCGGCGAGCGCGAGGCCCGCGACGAGCGGGGCGATCTCGCGCGTGTTGAGGTAGGCGGAGAAGAAGCCGGTGAAGGCGCCGGTGCCGAGCTGGTCGAGCGAGGAGTAGCCCTGCAGGCCCACCTCGGTGCCGGTGAAGAAGGCGAGGAAGGCGATGACGCCGACCGTGCCGCCGATGACCGACAGCGCGCCGGTGCCGAGCGACACCTCGGCGAGGAGGCGCACGACCTCCTTCTTGTAGCGGCGCAGGGTGCGCCCGCTCCAGGCGAGGGAGCGCACGTAGAAGCGCATCTGCTCGCCGAGCGAGTCGAGCGCGCGCGAGGGGCCACCGGCCAGCTTGAGAAGTCGCTCGGCGCTCTGGGAGCCGTGCGAGCCGTGGGGACGGGTCTGGGTCTTGGTCGCCATGGTCGAGTTCTCAGATCTTCTGCGGGACGACCTGGAAGTACACGGCCGTGATGACGAAGTTGACGACGAAGAGCAGCATGAAGGTGATGACGACGCTCTGGTTGACCGCGTCGCCGACGCCCTTCGGGCCCCCGCCGGCGTTCAGGCCCTTGTAGGCAGCGACCACCGCTGCGATCGCCCCGAAGATGAGGGCCTTGATCTCGGCGGTCCAGAGGTCGGGCAGCTGCGCGAGGGCGGTGAAGCTCGCGATGTACGCGCCCGGTGTGCCGCCCTGCACGATGACGTTGAAGACGTAGCCGCCGACGACGCCGACGACCGACACGAGGCCGTTGAGCAGCACGGCGACAAGCATCGAGGCGAGCACGCGCGGCACGACCAGGCGCTGGATCGGGCTGATGCCGAGCACCTCCATCGCGTCGATCTCCTCGCGGATCTTGCGCGAGCCGAGGTCGGCACAGATCGCCGAGCCGCCGGCGCCCGCGATGAGCAGTGCGGTGACGATGGGGCTCGCCTCGCGCAGGACCGCGAGCACGCTCGCGGCGCCCGTGTAGGACTGGGCTCCGAGCTGGCGGGTCAAGGTGCCGAGCTGCAGCGCGATGACCGCACCGAACGGGATCGACACGAGCGCGGTAGGCAGGATCGTGACGCTCGCGATGAACCAGGCCTGCTGGATGAACTCCTTGACCTGGAACGGGCGCCTGGGCAGCGCGCGGAACACGTCGAGCGCGAGCGCGAAGAGCGAGCCGGACTGGCGCAGCGCGCCGGTGAGGGGTGCGGCCACGTCAGCTCACCTCCCCCGCGAACGCGGGCGAGCCGGCATACGGGCTCGGAGCGGTGGCCGCGGGCGACGGCGACGAGATCGCCCCGGCGGCGACGGTCGAGCTCTCGAACGACCCGGGAGGCGGCGTGACGCCGTTCGCGCGGCACCACTCCCCCGCGGGACGGGCCGTGCGACGCACCGAGCCGTCGCTCGTCGGCAGCTGCAGCGCGATCGGCGGCAGCGGCGGCAGCTCCTGGCCCGACTCGGCCGCCAGCTCGTCGGCGTCCTTCTCCTCGGACATGCCGATGGGCCCGACGCGCTGGGCGTTGAGGAACTGGCGCACGACCGGCTCCTCCGAGCTGAGCAGCATCTCGCGCGGACCGAACATCGCCAGGTGCCGGTGGTAGAGCAGCCCGATGTTGTCGGGCACCGTGCGGGCGGTGTTGATGTCGTGCGTGACGATGAGGAAGGTCGCCTCGATCTGCGCGTTGAGGTCGACGATGAGCTGGTTGAGGTAGGCGGTGCGCACCGGGTCGAGGCCCGAGTCGGGCTCGTCGAAGAGGATGATCTCGGGGTCGAGCACCAGGGCCCGGGCGAGGCCGGCGCGCTTGCGCATGCCGCCCGAGATCTCGCCGGGCAGCTTGCCCTCGGCGCCCTGCAGACCGACGAGGTCGATCTTCTCGCCGACGATCCGCTTGATCTCGGCCTCGGTCTTCTTCGTGTGCTCGCGGAGGGGGAACGCGATGTTGTCGTAGAGGTTCATCGACCCGAAGAGCGCGCCGTCCTGGAAGAGGACTCCGAAGAGCTTGCGCACCTCGTAGAGGTCGTGCTCGCGCAGCCGCGTCAGGTCGCGGCCGTTGATGACGATCGAGCCTGTGTCAGGCTTCAGCAGCCCCACGAGCGTCTTGAGGAAGACGGACTTGCCGGTGCCCGAAGGGCCCAGCATGACCGAGATCTCACCCGCGGGAAGCGTGAGGGTCACGTCCCGCCAGATCGTCTGCGACCCGAAGGTCTTGGTCAGCCCGGTGACCGCGATCTCCACACCCATGTGGCATCCACCTGCATCTCTCTTGCCGTCTCGACTCGGCTACGGGGGAAACGAGGGGTGCGGGCGGAAGTTACGCGCGAGTTCGGTTTGCCTGCTGCGGCTGCTCCGTGATGGCTACCCTGTGAGCACCGTGAGGGAGGAGGGGCGCATGCGAGCGGAGCTGCGGGAGTCGCAGGTCGGGCCGGGCGCCGTGCTCGAGGTCGAGGGCACGCGCCACCGTGTCGTCGGCAGCCTGCGCTTCGACCTCGACGGCACGGGGTGGGGCGAGCACTGCGTCACCGCCTCTGGACCCCGCGAGTGGGTCTCGCTGCGACCGCGGGGTGGCCCTTCGGTCATCCACTGGCAGTCACGTCACGACCTCTTCGGCGAGCCCGACACCGCCGGGACGAACCTCGACGGCCGCGACTGGACGCTGCTCGCGTCCGGTTCGCTGACCTACACCGCCGAGGGCGACACGGGCACCGGCGCCGAGGGCACGTGCGACTTCGTGGAGTTCACGCACGGCGAGGACATGCTCGTCTTCGAGAGCTTCGACGGGGCCGTGTGGGAGATCAGCGTCGGGCGGCGCGTCGACCCGGCGCAGGTGCGCGGCTACCACGAGGCCGCGCGCACCTGACGTCACTGCGTGGCGGTGACCTCGTGGCTCACCGTGTCGCCGTCCACGCGCACCGTGAACGCCGAGATGCCCCGAGCGCCGGTGTCCCCGTGGTCGCCGAGGCGCGCGAGCACCTCGGCGAGCCGGGCGAAGGTGTCGGGCGTCGGCACCGGGGCCTGGCCGTCCGCGTTGCCGGACAGGCCGGTCAGGCGGTGGTCGGTGTCGAGGGTGAGGGCTGCGGTCATACGCTGCACGGTCGTGCCGCGCTGAGCCTCGATGCCCCGGCGCAGGACGGATGCGACCTCGTCGAGCACGGCGCCGACGCCCTCTGCCTGCTGACTCTCGACGGGACGCTCGGTGGGGGCCGCCTCGCCGGTCGAGTCCGTCGCCGTATGCGGTGTGGCGGCGTCGGCGGGGCGCGGCGCGTGTCCCTCACTGAGGAACCCGACGGCCGCGAACTCGATCTTGCCGAAGTCGACCTCCGGGTCGCGCGCGAGCGAGTTGTCGATGACGTAGGCGAGGTTGACGGCGAGGTCCTTCATGCCCGGGTGCAGCTGCTGACCGACGAAACGGGCGCAGAGCAGCATCGCGTGGACCCGCACCATCGGACGGCCCTTGCGGTCCTCGACCCGCTGCTCCGGCTCGACCCGGCTGAGGTCGAAGCCCTCGCCCGGGTAGAAGTGCACCGGCCTCTCGAGGACGAAGAGGGAGTAGTCGGGTCGGTCCGAGCCGGGCATGAGCCGGTAGAGCTCGCCGTTGAGCGGCAGCTGCCACTCGAGCTCGGGCGGCGCGGTGTCGAAGTGCGTGACGCTCACCAGCGGGCCGTAGCGGCCTGCCGTCGCGGAGGGCCCGGCCGGGGACGGCTGCGCCGGCGCGGGGCCGTCGGGGCCGCTGGGGCCGCCGGGGCCGTCGGGGCGGTCGGGGCCGTCGGGGCCGTCGGGGCCGTCGGGGCCGTCCGGCACGCGGTGGGACGCGAGGGGCACGGGCGGACCCGACTGGCCCGCAGCGGAACCGGGGTGCTCCTGCGGCGCCGCCGGCGCGGACGCCGAGGTGTCATCGCCGGACCTGAACGTGCGCGACAGCCATCCCATGCGGGCAAACCTACCCGGCGAGGCAGCCGAATCCTGCGGGCGTCGGTGCAGCACGTCCGGGTGTCGTCGCCTCACGTTCTCGGGTGTGCCGGGCCCGAATCAGTCGGGCCCGGGGTGGCCGCTCGTGGTTACGGTGGGTGGGTGACGACAGTGAGCAAGGATGCTCCCGACCTGCCCGCCCTCGACGACCTCGCCGCGGCACTGGCACCGGGCGCGCTGCTGACCGAACCCGACAGCACCGCGGCCTACCGTTTCGACTACACGGCGGACGCTGGGGCCGGGACACCGCTCGCGGTCGTCCGGGCGGCGTCTGCGGCGGACGTGCAGGCGACGGTGCGATGGGCGTCGACACACGGCGCACCCGTGGTGCCGCGCGGCGCGGGCAGCGGCCTGTCGGGCGGCGCCAACGCCGTCGACGGCTGCATCGTGCTGAGCCTGGAGCGGATGCGCGCCGTCGAGATCGACCCGGCCACGCGCACGGCCGTCGTCGAGCCCGGCGCCCTCAACGCCGAGGTCAAGCGGGCGGCCGCCCAGCACGGCCTCTGGTACCCGCCCGACCCCTCGTCCTACGAGATCTGCTCGATCGGCGGGAACGTCGCGACCAACGCGGGCGGCCTGTGCTGCGTCAAGTACGGCGTCACCACCGACTACGTGCTCGGTCTCGACGTCGTGCTCGCCGACGGCACCCTCGTGCGACTCGGCGGACAGCGGGTCAAGGACAGCGCCGGACTCTCGCTCGTCAAGCTCTTCGTGGGCAGCGAAGGCACCCTCGGCGTCGTGACCCGCGCGACCCTGAGGCTCGTGCCCGCACAGGCACCGCCCGCGACGCTCGTCGCGACCTTCGACGACGTCGAAGCGGCAGCTCGTGTCGTCGTCGCGATCGGCGCCGGCCTGCGGGCCTCGATGATGGAGCTGATGGACCAGGCCTCGATCAACGCCGTCGAGGACCACCGCAGCATGGGCCTCGACCGCAGCGCCGGCGCGATGCTGCTGGCCCAGTCCGATGCGCCGGGCGCGGCGCGCGGTGAGGAGATCGCCGAGATGGAGCGGATCTGCGCCGCGGGCGGTGCCAGGGAGTGCTTCGCGACGACCGACCCCGACGAGGGCGAGCTGTTCGTCGCCGCGCGTCGGTCGGCCATCGTCGCCATCGAGCGGCGCGGCGCCATCATGCTCGAGGACGTCGGCGTGCCCGTGCCCCGCCTGCCCGAGCTGCTCACGGGCATCGCGGCGATCGCGAGCCGTCGGGAGGTCGAGATCCCCGTCGTCGCGCACGCCGGGGACGGCAACACGCACCCGATCGTCGTGCACCCTCCCGGCGACCCGGACGCGAAGGAGCGTGCGGCCCAAGCGTTCTCGGAGGTGATGAGCCTCGCGATCAGCCTCGGCGGCACGATCACGGGCGAGCACGGGGTCGGCCGTCTCAAGCGCGCCGCCCTGCCCGAGCAGCTCGGTCCCGACGTCATGGCCCTGACCCACCGCATCAAGAACGCCCTCGACCCGCAGGGCATCCTCAACCCCGGAGCCGCATTCTGATGACGACCACGCCCCCCACCACCTCGCCCAGGCCCGTCGCCGAGCGCCACCTCTTCGGCCCGGGCCCTTGCAACCCGTACCCCGAGGCCACGCTCGCGCTCGCCGCGCCCCTGCTCGGGCACCTCGACCCCGACTTCCTCGCTGTCATGGACGAGACGTGCGACCTGCTCAGGTACGTCTGGGGCACCGAGAACCGGCGGACCCTCCCGCTCTCGGCCACCGGCTCGGCCGGCATGGAGGCCGCCTTCGTCAACACCGTCTCGCCCGGCGACGTCGTCGTCGTCGCCGTCAACGGGCTCTTCGGCGAGCGCATGGTCGACGTCGCAGGTCGTCACGGCGCCGAGGTCGTGCGCGTCGACCACCCCTGGGGTACGCCGGTGGACGCCGAGCGCGTGGCCGCGGCCCACCCGTCGCCGAAGATCATCGCCGCGGTGCACGCCGAGACCTCGACCGGCGTCCGCTCCGACATCGCCGCGCTCGGCGCGGTCAAGGGCGACGCCCTGCTGCTCGTCGACGCCGTGACGAGCATCGGCGGCATCGAGCTGCGCGCCGACGACTGGGGCGTCGACATCGGCTACGCCGGCACCCAGAAGTGCCTCGGCGTCGCCCCCGGCCTCGCCCCCTTCACGATCAACGACCGTGCGTTCGAGCGTCGTGTGGAGAAGCCGTCGTCGTGGTACCTCGACCTGGGCCTGCTCGGCGGCTACGTCGGCGAGGCCTCCGGCGCCGGCAAGCGCACCTACCACCACACCGCCCCCACCGCGATGGTCGCGAGCCTGCACGCCGGCCTGCGCCGCATCGCCGACGAGGGGCTGGAGAAGGTGTGGGACCGCCACGCCGAGGCCGGCAGACTCCTGCAGGACGGACTCGAGGAGATGGGCCTCGAGCTCTTCGCCCAGGGGGGGTCACGCCTGCCCGAGCTGACGACCGTGCGCGTGCCGGACGGGGTCGACTCGGCGGCCGTACGCGGCTACCTGCTCGAGCGGCACGACATCGAGATCGGTGCCGGTGTCGGCGAGTTCGCCTCGACCGTCTGGCGCATCGGCCTCATGGGCCACAACGCCCGCCCCGACCGCGTCGCCCTCGTGCTGGCCGCGCTGAAGGACGCCATGGTCCACACCGCCTGACCACCGTCGCTGGAACGGCCGCCGACGCTCCACGCCGCGAGCATCGTCGCGCCCCGCGACCGTCGGGAACTGAGCACTCGACGGAGGGGTTGGGGACAAGCGGAAGGCGGGCCCGACCGGATGGTCGGACCCGCCTTCGCGGTGATGCTGGAGCCCCGGACTAGCCGGGACGGCTCACTTGAGCTCGACGGTGGCGCCGGCGCCCTCGAGCTGCTCCTTGGCCTTCTCGGCCGCAGCCTTGTCGACACCCTCGAGAACGGGCTTGGGGGCGCCGTCGACGAGGTCCTTGGCCTCCTTGAGGCCGAGGCTCGTGAGCGCGCGGACCTCCTTGATGACCTGGATCTTCTTGTCGCCGGCGGCGGTGAGAACGACGTCGAACGAGTCCTTCTCCTCCTCCTCGACGGCGGCAGCGCCGCCACCGGCAGCGCCGGCGGCCGCAACGGCGACCGGAGCGGCGGCGGTGACCTCGAAGGTCTCCTCGAACTGCTTCACGAACTCCGAGAGCTCGATGAGGGTCATCTCCTTGAAAGCGTCAAGGAGCTCGTCGGTGCTGAGCTTCGCCATGGTGGCTTCCTTCCTAGATATTGCCGTGAGTGGCGTGTTGTTGAATCGAGCTGATGCGCAGGTGCGCGATCAGCTCTCGTCGCCACCCTCGGCGACGTCGGTGGTTGCCTCGGCGGCCGGAGCCTCCGTGGCGGGAGCCTCGTCGGCGGCAGCCGGCGTGGCGGGACCCTGCGCCTCGACCTTCTGGCGCAGGGCGTCGACCACGCGGGCCGTCTGCGACAGAGGAGCGACGAAGAGGTAGGCGGCCTTGTTGAGCGAGCCCTTCATGGCGCCCGCAAGCTTGGCCAGCAGAACCTCGCGGGACTCGAGGTCCGCGAGCTTCGTGATCTCCTCGGGGGACAAGGCCTTGCCGTCGAGGACGCCGGCCTTGATCACGAGGAGGGGGTGTGCCTTGGCGAAGTCACGCAGACCCTTGGCCGCCTCGACCGGGTCACCGGTGACG
>CBHRRQ010000084.1:0-15313 GCA_966081555.1 uncultured Terrabacter sp. | reverse complement strand
GCCCGTGCCCCACCACGAGCCCACCACACAACCGCACCACCGGTACGCCGACGACATCCTTCATCTCTGATCCCCCCCAGTGCTGATCCCCTTGCAGCCATGGTGCGGGAGCCCGCGCCGGCTGGAAGCAGAATGCGAGCGAAGGGTGACCCCCAGTTTTCGGGCACTGATTTTCAGGACGAACCCCCAATCACGTGCTAGCACAGGTGAATTCGCCTCCTAAACATGGACCAAACGGGTCGATCCGGACACGCCACGAGCCCCCGCTCGGTGCGGGGGCTCGTGGCGTCTGGTCCGGCTGGGGCCCAGCCGCTTCGAGGACTACTTGACCACGGTGAGACTCCTGCTGACGGTCACCGGGGCCAGGTGGTCGGCGTCGCCACCCCAGCTCGCGGCCACGGTCCAGACGCCCTCCTTGCCCGGAGCCTTGGTCGTCACCGACCACGTCCCGTTGCTGGCGACGGTGGCCGAGGCCGTGAGCGATCGCTGACCGGGCGCCGACACCGTGATGGTGATGCGTGCGCCCGTGTGCGACGGTGCGAGGAGGCCGGAGTAGGTGACGTTCCTGCCACGACTCACCGTCGACGGGTTGGGTGCGTTCAGGCTGAGCACTGCCCTCACCTGGACTCGCTGGGCCGCGCTGGACGAGGCCTGGAACGAGGAGTCACCGGCGAAGACCGCACGGTAGTCGGCCGTGGCACTCGGTGTGACAGATGCCGTGTAGGCCCCACCAGCCGCCGTGGAGACCGACGCGTTCGGGACGTCCACCCAGGTGCTCGCGTTGAGCGCCCGCGTCTGGAGCTTGACCGTCCGTGCGACGAGCCCGCTACCGCTCCCGGTCAGCAGCCCGGAGAGATTCGTGGTGCCGCCGTAGGACACGATGGCCGGTGCCGGCGTACCCATGGTCAGGGAGCTGGTCGGCAGACCGATGACGAACGACACCGCCGCGATGTTGCCGACGTTCCCCGCGTTGTCGATCGCGAGGGCCCTCAAGGTGAGGGTGCGGGAGACCGAGACCGGGCCGGCGTACTTCGTGCTGCTGGACGTCGGCGTCGAACCATCGGTCGTGTAGTAGATGGCCGCGTTCGCGTCGTTGCTGGTGATGGTGACCGTCTGGGCACTCGTGAACGAACCGCCGTTCGGGCTGATCGCCACCGTCGGCGCGATCGTGTCGACCACGTATGTCTCCGTCACCACCGGCGAGCTGATCCCGTTTGCGATCGCGACGAACTGCAGCACCGTGGTGCCTTCCTTCGCGATCGAGATCGGGCTCGCGTACTGCGTGCTAGCCGCAGTAGGCGTGCTGCCGTCGGTGGTGTAGAAGATCGACGCGGTGGCGTCGCTCGCGCTGAGCATCACCTGCTGCGCCTTCGTGTACTTGCCCCCTGCCGGGGACGCCGTCGCCTGCAGCGCCGCGATCTTACCCTGGACGACGAACTGGTCGGTCTGGCCGACCGCCGTCGGCGTCGCGAGCGCAGTTCCGGAGGCATCCGTCAGCTGCTCGATCCGGAACGTGTTCGTCCCGTACGGGCTGCCCGTGACGGTGTGCGGCGTGGCGCCGTCACCCACGTAGCCCGCGGGGGCGTCCGTGCCGGTCCAGCGGAGGAACGGCCCGACCGGTGCCCGCAGTACCTGCGAGAAGTCGCAGCCACCGGCGAGGCAGCCGTTGTCGTCGGTGCTGTTGATGACACCAGCTGCGTCCGCGACCAGGTCCATCTCGCCGTATGGGTGGATCACCCTGTACGTCGCGCCGGGCACCAGGTTGTCCGAGCGCACCCGGATGCGGGAGAACGCGATCTGCTGGCCAGTCTGCACCTCCGGGGTGGCGAACGCCGCCTCGGTGGCGAGTGTAAGTCGGGCCCTTCCGGCTCCGACCGCGAAGTCGGCACCGCCGGACCACCAGAACGACTCGTCGGGGAAGTTGCCCGGGAACGAGACGGGTGCAGTCGGGTCGGGCAGATCGCCGATGACGGGGCAAAGCGGGTCGTCGAGGCAGAGCTGCAGCCTGACGGGGGGCAGGGTGCCGGTGCCGTAGTCCTCGAACCAGGCCGGGTAGCCGTTCGCGGGGCTCACCGGTCCGACCGCCTTGAGGTTGTGGATGTCGTAGACGAACGTCCCGACGGGACCGAGGGTTCCGAGTGCGCTCACCGACGCAGCCTTGATCGTCGTCGGCCGGCCGACCTGGACAGGGTCGACGAACGCCGCCGTGGTGCCCGACGGGTTGCCGGACGCGTCGAGCTTGGGTGTCGTGCCGTCGGTCGTGTAGTACACCGGGGAGCCTGCGACACTGCTCGTCAGGGTGACGTGCTGGAGCCCCTGGAACGGCCCCGCTGCCGGGTCAGGAGAGGCCGAGACAGTGGGCAGGGTGCCCTCGACGGCGTACTCCTCCGTGTAGATCTGCGAAGCCTGGTGGCTGACGAGGTCGACAGCCATGAACTTCAGCGTGGTCCGGCCCTCCGCCACGTGCACGACCGCCTTGGCGTCCGTGTCAGCAGTTGCAGGGACGAACTCCTGTCCGTTCGTGGCGGCGCCGCTCGCCGGGTCGACGGTCGGGTCGGTGCCGTCGGTCGTCCAGACGATCTTGGCCTCCGCCGGGAACGATGCCTGGATGGCGACGTCCTGCGGCTTGGAGTAGAGCCCGCCGCCGGGTGTGGCCGTGGCGCGGAGCTGGGCGAGCCGCCCCTGGACGGTGAACAGGTCCGTCTCGATCCTGTTCACGCCAGGACCACCGATGTTCGGTCCTTCGACACGGAAGAAGTTCGTGCCGTGCGGGCTGCCGACGACCTTGTGCTCGACGAGTGGGTTGCCGACGTAGCCGACCGGGGCGGCGGGAGCAACCGCGGGATCCCATCGCAGGAACGGCCCGATGCGCCCGTCGAGCGCTTCCTTCCAGGTGCACGGGGGCGCCAGGCAGCCGACGTCCTCGGTGCTCCGGGCACGTCCGCGGTCGTCCGCGGTCACGCTGTCGACGCCGTAGGGCGAGGTCACTGTGTACTTCTCGCCGGGAACGACGTCGTCGAGCCGGATGCGCAGCCGCGCGAACGAGATCTGCTGCCCCGGAACGACTGTGCCGGCACCACCGAAGGCCGCCTCCTGGGAGAGCACGAGCAGGCTGCTCGGACCGCCGGGGACGGCGATGGCCGCTTCACCCGACCACCAGAACGACTCGTCGGGGAAGTTGTCCGGGTAGGACAGGGGTTTGCTGGGGTTCGGCAGGTCGCCCACGACCGGGCACAGCGGGTCGTCGAGGCACAGCTCGAGGCGCGTGGGCGCGAGCGAGCTGCTCGTGCCGCCCTTGTCGCCGTACCAGAACGGGTAGCCAACGGTGGAGTCCACCGGACCGACCGAGCCGAGCGCCCCCGGTGCACGGTTGGCCGGGATGTCGATGAGGTAGGACTCCGTCTTGACAGTGGACTGCCCTGCAGCGCCAGCTGCCACGAACTTCAACGTCGAATTGCCGGTCAGGTGGATCGGGTCGTTGACGTAGAGGGTCCCGTTGGTCGCTCCGGTCACGGCGCCCGAAGAGTCTCGCTGCACGACAGGATCGAGCCCACTGGTGCTGTAGAAGATCTGCGCGTCCGGGTCTGTGGCGTTGAGTCGCACGTCGACGGCGGTCGTGTACGACCCGCCGGCGGGCGACGCCGACACGTCAGGAGCGCCGATGACGTAGTCACGACTCACCACGGGCGAGACGTTGCCCGCCGCGTCGACGGCGATGGCCTTGACAAACGTGTGTGCTCCGTCAGCGTTGCCGTTGACTGGCACCGGGCCGGTGTACAGCGTGCTCGACGTCGTCGGGTTCGCCGGAGCCGCACCCGTGCCGATCGTGTAGTAGACCCTGGCTGCCGTGTCCGTGGCATCCGATGCCGTCATGACGGCGAGCTGTGCCGACGCGTACGTGCCGCTTGCCGGCTCGATGGTGACGCTCGGCGTCACGTTGTCGATGATGTACCTGAACGCGTTCGGCGTCGACGGCTGACCCGCGACAGGGTCGGTGACCGCCACGCCGCCGACCGTGTTGACCGCCTTGATCGTGGTGTCAGCGGTCACGGCGATGGGCACCGAGTACGTGAGGGCCGAGGGCAACACGTTGCCAGCGGCGTCCGTCGGAGAGCTGCCGTCCTGCGTGTACCGGATCGTGGCGCCGGGCTCCGAGGCCTGGAGCGCGACGGACTGCGAGGTCTGGTACGAACCGGGTGGCGGCGTGGCAAGGACTCGTGGCCGCGCGATCTTGCCCTGCACGGCGAAGGTCTCGGAATGCGTGAGGATCTGTGGCGATGCGAGGTCGGTGCGGACGACGTCGACGAAGTTGCGCCCGATGGGGCTGCCGACGACCTTGTGCTCCGAGAGCCCGTCACCGATGAAGCCCTGCGGGGCGGCAGGGGCGACCGACGGGTCCCACTTCAGGAACGAACCGCCCACACCGCCGTCACCGGAGTCGGCCAGGCCACCGAAGGTGCCACACGGCACGGTGAGGCAGCCGATGTCCTGCGTGAAGTTGATCTCCTTGCCGGCATCGCTGACGGCCCCGACGGTGAAGGTCTTGGAGCCGTAGGGGTAGTCGACGCGGTAGGTGCCGGGCGTCGGCACGTCAAGGCGGATCCTGATGCGGTTGAAGGCGATCTCCTGACCGGGCCCGTCCGCAGCGTACGCAGCCTCCGTGGCCATCTCGACCAGGCCGGGCGTGTTGCCACCCAGGGTGGCCGTGGCGTTGTACCAGAACGCCTCTCCACCGGGGGGCACCAGACCCGCTGAGGTGCCGAGGCAAGAGGCATCGTCGAGACAGAGGTCCAGCCGGTCGGACCCTGCGGCCACCCACAGGGGAAAGCGCGTGGCACTGTCCACCGGGCCGACCGAGAGCGTCGCGGCTCCCGCGGGCGGGGCAGCGACCCCGATGAGGGGCAGAGCGACCGCCAGCGCAGCGACCGTCAGCCGCTTGGCGTTTCGCCTCCACCCAGCCGTTGGTGTGGCTTGGCCTTTCATGTGGCGCTCCTTCTCCGGGCCGCGATGCTGCGGGCATACGAGTCAGAGCAGCAGGTTGGGGGGCACCGGTTGGGGAAACCTTGAGCGGGAGCAGACCATTCCTTTACCGTTCCTTGCGGTTCGGCTTCGTGGCGCCGGGGGCACGAACGGGCGGCGCGGCGACGGCCGGTCATTGGTGGGAACCAGCGACCGGCCGTCCGAAGGATGTGCCAGAGGCGTCAGGCGACGACGCCGAATCCGCCTGTCCACGAGATCTTCTCGCCGGCGGCGAGGCTGATCTGCAGGAAGCCCAGCGCCTCGAGCTCGCGGGCGCGAGCCAGCGAGCCGGCGTCGACGGCCTTGAGGCCGCCGGCGGCGATGGCGCTCGCGAGCTCGGACTTCGCGTCCGCGTCGTCTCCGGCGAGGAGCACCGTCGTCGTGTTCGGGCCGACCGTGCCCGCGGCCAGGGTGCCGGCGAAGGTCGTGTTGAAGGCCTTGACGACCTTCGACTCGGGCAGCAGCTTGGCGATCTCCGCCGCCGCGGAGCCGTCGGCCGGGACGACCAGCGAGTCGAACGTCTCGAAGTTCACGGGGTTGGTGATGTCGACGACGACCTTGCCCTCGAGGCTGTCGCGGCGTTCGTCGACGATCGCCGGGACGGCGCCATAGGGGACCGCAAGCACGACGATGTCGCCGTTGACCGGAGTCCCGGCGTCGGCCTCGCCGAGCAGCTGCACGGAGTGCCCGCCCTTGCCGAAGACGCCTGCGATGGCCTGACCCATGTTGCCGGTGCCGATGATGCTGATGCGTGCCACGTTGTCCTCCACGAACGAATAGTTGGTTGATGCTTCAACAAATATGACAGACGGAGGTTGACGTGTCAACCAATCCGGCGACCGACCGGCCACTGGGGGTGTCGGAGGCCGCGCGAGTCTGGGAGTCTCGGGATGGGTAGGTCCGCACGGTCAGGCAGTTCGCTCTCATCCGATCCCCAGCACACCAGGAGGACGCATGCCCACGTACGAGGTCGGCTACTTCGTCGGCAGCCTGTCATCGACGTCGCTCAACCGGACCCTGAGCAAGGCGCTCATCCGGCTCGCGCCGAAGGACCTGAGCTTCACCGAGATCCCGATCGGCAACCTGCCGCTCTACAGCCCCGACTTCGACTCCGACTATCCGGCGGAGCCGAAGGCGCTCAAGGAGGCGATCGCTCGCTCCCAGGCCGTCCTCTTCGTCACGCCGGAGTACAACCGCTCGATCCCCGGGGCGCTGAAGAACGCCATCGACTGGGCCTCTCGGCCCTGGGGCCAGAACTCGTTCGACCACATCCCGGCGGCGGTGATCGGGGCTTCTCCCGGACAGATCGGCACGGCACTCGCCCAGCAGAGCCTGCGCGGGGTGCTCAGCTTCTGCAACGCCCGGCAGATGACCGCCCCCGAGGCGTACGTGACGGTGCGGCCGGGTCTGATCACCGACGACGGCGAGGTCGCCGACGAGTCGACGGCCGACTTCCTGTCCGGTTTCATGCAGGAGTTCCGCGACCACGTGGAGCGCGTCCTCACCGTGCTCCCGCGTCCCTGACGGGCGACCTGCGTACGAGCCCTCCCGGCGCCACCGGCCGGCGTTGCCGGCAGGGGGCGCCGGCCGCATGATGGGTACGCGAAGGGAGTCGCAGAGGACGAGGAGGTCCGGTCATGACCGTCGAGCTTCATCCACTCGATCGTGAGGCTCCGTCCTTGGAGTCGATGACGGTCCGCGAGCTCATCGCGGAGCTGGCCCGGCTCCAGGACATGATCGACCGCGACGCGGCGTCGAACGGCTACCGCCCGATCCCGGGCCAGATGCACCGGCGCGCCGAGCTGCAGCGACGTGAGCGTCGCATCACCCGCGAGCTCGACCGGAGGTATGCCGCCGGGACCGCAGCCGCTGGAACGTAGCGCCGGGACGTCGGGCCGTCACGAAACGAGCGACGTGGCTCCGGGACGCGGCGCGGAGAGACGGTTCGACAGGCCGTTGCCGCCGCGACGGGAGTGGAGAAGTCTGGGGCCATGATCTCCGCGCTGCGCAAGGGGCGGGTCGACGGGTTGCGCGTCGTGGTGGCGTGCGCGCGTTCGCTCGACAGCATCCCGAACGACGTCTACCTGCTCGACCTCGTCCCCACCACGGAGGCGGTCGCCGACAGCCGCTTCGACGAGGTGCCCTACCTCGAGTGCCTCGAGCCGGTGCTGGGCTCGGCGAACGGCGCCCTGCCCTGGGTCGTCGAGGTGTCGCGCACGCACCGGGCCGACCGCGGCGGCCTGGGTCATGCGCAGCTGTCGGTGCTGCTCGCGATCGGACGCCCACCGGCCGACGGCGCACCCGCGCCCGACCTGACCCCGTTGATGGCAGAGGCGTTCTCGCAGATGGTCGGTCGGTTCGCACCCGACGCGCCCGTTCC
Source organism: uncultured Terrabacter sp. (assembly GCA_966081555.1). GTDB lineage: Bacteria > Actinomycetota > Actinomycetes > Actinomycetales > Dermatophilaceae > Terrabacter. The sequence goes on along the minus strand of CBHRRQ010000084.1, from coordinate 7,914 downwards.
CGACCGCGCCGACGCGCTGAGCGCCGCGACGTCGGCCGTCGCCCACGCGTACGCCGACGTCGACCCCGGGGCCCTGTCGCTCACTGACGAGGAGCACCACGCCGCCGACGGCTGCTGGACCGTAGGGCTCGCCGTGCCTGGGGCCACCCGCTTCCGCGTGCAGCTCGGTCTCGCCGCCGGCCTGCCGGCCTCGACGCACGTGCACCGCGTGCCGCTGGGGGAGGTCGTCGACTCCGTCGGTTCGTAGTGTGTTCGCATAGCGAACGCTTGTTCAGCATGCGCACACTCTGCTACGGTCGGCCCACGAAGACGAGGAGGTCGACATGAGCGAGACGGTCATCGAGGGCCGCGAGGTCGACGAGCGAGGGCTCGACCGCGACTCCCAGGCGGCGGTCGACGCCGAGACCGCGGCCGCGCAGGCCGACGACGAGCTGCGGGGGATCAGCCGCGTCCAGCCGCGCCTCGACTTCCCCGCCTACCGCAGCGCCGCGTTGCGCCACCCGACGAAGGAGCCGCGGCACGCGGACCCCGAGGGCATCGAGCTCGTGGCGCCCGTCTTCGGGCACCGTGACGTCGACCCCCTCGAGGCCGACCTCACCATCCAGCGCGGGGGCGAGCCGATCGGCGAGCGCATCCGCATCGCGGGCCGGGTGCTCGACGGTGACGGCCGCCCCGTCCGCGGCCAGCTCGTCGAGGTCTGGCAGGCGAACGCGGCCGGCCGCTACATCCACAAGCGCGACCAGCATCCCGCGCCGGTCGACCCGAACTTCACCGGCGTGGGCCGCACCATCACCGGCGACGACGGCTCCTACTCGTTCGTCACGATCAAGCCGGGCCCGTACCCGTGGCGCAACCACCGCAACGCGTGGCGGCCGGCGCACGTGCACTTCTCGCTCTTCGGCACGGAGTTCACCCAACGGCTCGTCACGCAGATGTACTTCCCGGGCGACCCGCTCTTCGCGCTCGACCCGATCTACCAGGCGATCACCAGCCAGTCGGCGCGCGACCGGCTCGTGGCCACCTACGACCACGACACCTCGGAGCACGAGTGGCTGCTCGGCTACCGCTGGGACGTCGTCCTGACCGGCACCCACGCGACCCCGATGGAGGAGGCCGAGCATGTCTGAGGCACAAGCGAACCCGAGGTATGCCGCCGCAGCTCGCCTGGCACCCACGCCCGGCCAGACGGTCGGGCCCTTCTACCACTATGCCCTGCCGTTTACGGACGGCGAGCACCTCGTGCCCGCAGGGACGCCGGGATCGGTGCGGCTGCACGGCACCGTCACCGACGGCCACGGCGCTCCGGTGCCCGACGCGCTCCTGGAGATCTGGCAGCCCGACGCCCAAGGCCGTGTCGTGCAGCAGCCGGGCTCGCTGCGCCGCGACCCCGGGGTGTTCACCGGCTTCGGCCGCACGCAGACGTGGCGCGACGGTGGCTACTCTTTCACCACGGTCGAGCCGGGCGCCACGTCCGAGGGGTCGGCTCCGTTCATCGCGATGACCGTCTTCGCCCGGGGCCTGCTGAACCGCCTCTTCACGCGCGTCTACCTTCCCGAGCCGGCGGCAGCCCTCGCGTCCGATGCGCTGCTCTCGTCGCTCGCCGCGGCCGACCGCGCCACCCTCGTGGCATCGCGGGAGGTCGACGGTTCGCTGCGCTTCGACGTGCGGCTCCAGGGCGACGGCGAGACCGTCTTCCTGCGCTACCCGAGGCACGAGGTGTGAGCGGCCTGCTCGAGCCCGGCGCCCCCCGAGCCGCCGGCCTCACCGACGACCGCGCCGCACTCCAGGCCATGCTCGACGTCGAGTCGGCGTGGGTGCGGGTCCAAGCGCGCCTCGGCCTGGTCGGCGACGAGGCCGTGAGCACCGTGGCCGAGGCCTGCAACGCCGCGGACCACGACGTCGCGGGCATCGCCGCCGCGGCCGAGGCCGGCGGCAATCCCGTCATCCCGATGCTCGCCTCGCTGCGCGAGCGCGTGGGCGACGCCGCAGCCGCGGTGCACCGCGGACTCACGAGCCAGGACGTCGTCGACACCGCTCTCATGCTGCTCGTCGCCAAGGCGACCGGGCAGCTGTCCCAGCACCTGGCGGCTGCCGCCGACGCTGCGGCGCGGCTCGCCGTCGACCACCGTGACACGGTGCAGGTCGCGCGCACGCTCGGGCAGCCCGCGCTGCCGACGACCTTCGGGCTCAAGGCTGCCGGCTGGCTCGGTGCGCTCGACGACGTCCTCGACGAGCTGGCCGGCCTCCGGCGCATCCTGCCCGTCCAGTGTGGTGGTGCGGCGGGAACCCTCGCGGCGATCGATGCGCTCGTGCCGGGACGGTCGGCCGAGGCGGCGCAACTGCTGGCCGACGAGCTGGGTCTCGCCGACGCGGGCCGGCCCTGGCACACGGACCGCGGCCCGATGACCCGGGCGGGCGACTGCCTCGTGCGCGCCGCCGACGCCATGGGCAAGGTGGCCACCGACGTCGTCACGCTCTCGCGCGCCGAGATCGCGGAGGTGCACGAGCCCGCCGCCGACGGCCGTGGCGGCTCCTCCACGCTGCCCCAGAAGCGCAACCCCGTGCTCTCGGTGCTCGTGCGGTCGGTCGCCATCGAGGCGCCGCACCTCGGGGCCACGCTCCACAGTGCCGCCGGCCTCGCTGTCGACGAGCGGCCCGACGGCGCCTGGCACGCAGAGTGGGGAGCCCTGCTGCGCCTGCTCCGCCGCGTCGTCGTCGCGGCCTCCCAGACCCGTGAGCTGCTCACCGGCCTCGAGGTCGACGCCGACGCGATGCGGCGCAACGTCGACGCGGTCGGCCCGGCGCTCGTCGCCGAGCGCCTCCTGCGCGAGGTCTCGCGGCTCCCGAACGGTGCCTCCGCGGTGAGCGCCCTGCGACCCGCCCTCGTCGGTGGCGCGCGGGCGAGGCACCTGACGCCCATCCTGCGCGCCTACCTCCCCGAACCGATGCTGTCCGACGACGCCGTCGCCGACCTGCTCGACCCCACGCGCTACGTCGGCTCGGCCGGCGACCTCGTCGACCGTGCCGTCGCTCGGCACGGTCGTCGCGACCGCGCGACCACTCTCAGCACCGACCACGGGGGAGCCCCATGACCGTCCCGATCACCCTGACGCAGCTGCGACGGCCCGAGCAGCCGAGCGGCCTCCTCGTCGTCGGCCCGTCGCTCGGCACGGCCGTGGCGCCGCTCTGGGCGGCCTGCGTCGCCGAGCTGCCAGCAGACCTCGCCGTCGTCGGCTGGGACCTGCCCGGTCACGGCGCCGGCGCCCCGCACGACGAGCCCTTCACCGTGCAGGACCTCGCGACCGCCGTCGTCGCGGCGACCGAGCACGTCCGTGCCGCTGCAGAGGGCCCCGTCGCGTATGCCGGCGTGTCCCTCGGCGGCGCCGTCGCCCTCGCCCTCGCCGTCGACCACGCCGACGTCTTCACGGGCGTCGTGAGCATCGCCTCGGGTGCGAAGATCGGTGAGGCAGACGGCTGGCACGAGCGCGCCGACCTCGTGCGCCGCGCAGGCACGCCGGTCATGGTCGAGGGATCGGCGAAACGGTGGTTCGCGCCGGGATTCATCGAGCGCGAGCCTGCCCGGGCCGCCGAGCTGCTCACCTCCCTGCAGCACGCCGACAGCGCCAGCTATGCGCGGTGCTGCGAGGCCCTCGCCTCCTTCGACGTGCGCGACGACCTCGACGGTGTGAGCGTGCCGGTGCTGGCCCTCGCCGGAGAGCTCGACGAGGTCGCCCCACCGTCGATGTCCGAGCTCGTGGCCGACCGGTCCGGCGGCTCCTGCGACGTGGTCGCCGACGCCGCCCACCTGCCGCCGGCCGAGCAGCCGAAGACGACAGCACGCCGGCTCGCCGACTTCCTCGACACGCTCCGGGCAGGAGGCCACGCATGAGTGACGACAGCCGCTCGCGCACCGCGCGACAGGCGTACGACGAGGGCATGGTCGTGCGGCGCGAGGTGCTCTCCGACGCGCACGTCGACCGCGCGCAGGGGCGCGCCACCGCGTTCACCGAGCCCTTCCAGGACCTCATCACCCGCTACGCGTGGGGTGAGATCTGGACTCGTCCGGGACTCGACCGCCGCACCCGCAGCGCCATCACCCTCACCGCGTTGGTCGCCCGCGACCACTGGGACGAGTTCGCCATGCACGTGCGCGCCGCCAGGCGCAACGGGCTCAGCGTCGACGAGATCCGGGAGGTGCTGCTCCAGGCGGCGATCTACCTCGGTGTCCCGTCGGCCAACCACGCGTTCGCCGTCGCCGAGCAGGCGCTCGCCGAGCACGAGCAGGACCCCACCATCGACAGCGACCGCGAGGGCGGTCCGGGAGCAGGAGACCGGTGATGACCACCGCCGCATACGTGTACGACGCCATCCGCACCCCCTTCGGCCGCTTCGGCGGCCAGCTCGCCGGCACCCGACCCGACGACCTCGCGGCCCACGTCGTGAAGCAGCTCGTGAGCCGCGCACCCGGGCTGGCCGACGGCGGTTTCGGCGAGCAGGTCGACGAGGTCGTCCTCGGCAACGCCAACGGCGCCGGCGAGGAGAACCGCAACGTCGCACGCATGGCCACCCTCCTCGCGGGCCTGCCGACCAGCATCCCCGGCTCCACCGTCAACCGCCTCTGTGGCTCGAGCCTCGACGCGGCCATGCTCGCCTCGCGCTCCATCGAGACGGGTGACTCCGAGATCGTCATCAGCGGCGGCGTCGAGTCCATGAGCCGAGCCCCCTGGGTGCTCCCCAAGACCGAGAAGCCTTACCCCGCAGGCGATCTCGCGCTGGCCTCGACGACGCTCGGCTGGCGCCTCGTCAACCCTGCCATGCCCGCCGACTGGACCGTCTCGCTCGGTGAGGCGACCGAGCAGCTGCGGGAGAAGTACGGCGTCACCCGCGAGCGGCAGGACGCCTTCGCCGCCCGCTCCCACCGGCTCGCCGACCAGGCATGGGCCGACGGCTGGTACGACGACCTCGTCGTTCCCGTCCCCGGCGTCGAGCTGACCCGCGACGAGTCGATCCGCCCCGACACGACGCAGGAGCGCCTCGCCGGCCTGCGCACGTCCTTCCGCAAGGAGGGTGGCACGGTCACCGCCGGCAACGCCTCACCGCTCAACGACGGCGCCTCGGCGGTGCTGCTCGGCAGCGAGGCCGCCCGCGACGAGATCGGTCTCGACCCACTCGCCCGCGTGGCCGGGCGGGGGGCCAGCGCCCTCGAACCGCAGTACTTCGGCTACGCGCCGGTCGAGGCCGCCAACGCCGCCCTCGCCCGCGCCGGCATCGGCTGGGACGACGTCTCTGCCGTCGAGCTCAACGAGGCCTTCGCCGCCCAGTCGCTCGCCTGTCTCGACGCCTGGCCGATCGACCCCGAGATCGTCAACCGGCACGGTGGCGCGATCGCCATCGGCCACCCCCTCGGAGCGTCGGGTGGCCGCATCCTCGGCACCCTCGCGCGCGACCTCCAGCGCACCGGAGGTCGCTGGGGCGTGGCCTGCATCTGCATCGGCGTCGGGCAGGGCCTCGCCGTCGTGCTCGAGAACGTCAGCGCAGGAGTCACGTCGTGACCACGCGGCATACGCAAGGGCACTCGAACACAGCGACACGGCAAGGGAGCTGACATGGTCACGATCACCCAGAGCGCGCTCGACGCGGTCGCCGACATCCCCGACGGAGCCACGGTGCTCATCGGAGGCTTCGGGCCGGCGGGGCAGCCCGTCGAGCTCGTCGAAGCCCTCGTCGAGAGCGGCACGCGCGACCTCACCGTCGTCAACAACAACGCCGGCAACGGCGACGTCGGCCTCGCCGCGCTCATCGGCGCGGGCCGCGTGCGCAAGGTCATCTGCTCGTTCCCGCGGCAGCACGACAGCCACCAGTTCGACGCGAAGTACCGGGCCGGCGAGATCGAGCTCGAGCTCGTGCCGCAGGGCAACCTCGCCGAGCGCATCCGCGCCGCCGGCGCCGGCATCGGTGCCTTCTTCACGCCCACGGGCTACGGCACGCCGCTCGCCGAGGGCAAGGAGGTGCGCGAGATCGACGGTCGGCACTACGTGCTCGAGCTGCCCATCCGCGCCGACTACGCCCTCGTCAAGGCGCACCGCGCCGACGGCGTCGGCAACCTCACCTACCGCAAGACGGCCCGCAACTTCGGGCCGATCATGGCCGCGGCCGCTCAGACGACCATCGTCCAGGTGCACGAGGTCGTCCCCACCGGCCACATGGACCCCGAGGTGGTCGTGACGCCGGGCATCTACGTCGACCGGGTCGTCGTCGTGCCGTCCGCATCGACCCCGGAGCCCGAGGAGGACCAGTGAGTGCTGTGCAGACCCCGTCGACCTTCACCGAGGGCCCGACCCGACTGGGCAAGGCCGAGCTGGCCGCGCTCGTCGCGGCCGACATCCCCGACGGCGCCTTCGTCAACCTCGGCATCGGCCAGCCCACCCTGGTGTCCAACTACCTCGCCGCCGACAGCGGCGTCACGCTGCACACCGAGAACGGCATGCTCGGCATGGGCCCCGAGGCCCACGGCGACGACGTCGACCCCGACCTCATCAACGCCGGCAAGATCCCGGTGACCGAGCTGCCCGGCGCCTCCTACTTCCACCACGCCGACTCGTTCGCGATGATGCGCGGCGGACACCTCGACATCTGCGTCCTCGGTGCCTACCAGGTGTCGGCCCGCGGCGACCTCGCGAACTGGCACACGGGCGAGCCCGGGGCCATCCCGGCCGTCGGCGGCGCCATGGACCTCGCCATCGGCGCCAAGGACACCTTCGTCATGATGACCCTGCTGACACGTGAGGGGCAGAGCAAGCTGGTCGAGGCGTGCACCTACCCGCTCACCGGGGTCGGTTGCGTGAGCCGCATCTACACCGACGTGGCGGTCTTCCTCATCGACCGCGACGGCGCCGGTCTCGACGGCGGCGATGGGTCTGTCGTCGTGCGCGAGACGCACGGGGTCACGTTCGAGGAGCTCGAGGCCCTCGTCCCGGTGCCGCTGCGCCGGGCCTGACACCCCGTGGATCACGCTGTGGCACAGTCGAGCCAGAAGGAGGCACATGTCCGAGTCAGCCGCCGGCGGTGAGATGGTGCGGTCGGTCGCGAAGACGCTCGACGTCATCCGCGCCTTCGACGCCGAGCACCGCGACCTCACGCTGAGCGACGTCGCCCGCCGCACGGGGCAGACCAGGGCCAGCGCGCGCCGCTTCCTGCTCTCGCTCGAGTCGCTCGGCTTCGTGCGCAGCGACGGACAGCTGTTCTCGCTCACGCCGCGTGTCCTGTCGCTCGGCCACGCCTTCCTGTCGTCGCTGAGGCTGCCCGACGTCGCCGAGCCGCACCTCAAGAACCTCACGGCGCAGCTGGGGGAGTCGACCTCGGCGTCCGTCTTTGACGGCGACGACATCGTCTACGTCGCGCGCGTGCAGGCTCGCCGGATCATGGCCGTCGAGATCCGTGTGGGCACTCGGTTCCCCGCGTACGCCACCTCGATGGGCCGCGCGATGCTGGCCTTCGCGCCTGCTGACGCCCTCGATGCCTACCTCGGGCGGGTGCGCCTCGAGCCCCTCACCCCGCGAACCGTCTCCGACCCGGCGGCGCTGCGGGCCGAGCTGGGACGCGTCCGCGAGCGCGGTTGGGCGGTCGTCGACCAGGAGCTCGAGATCGGCCTGCGCTCGCTGGCCGCACCGGTCTTCAATCCCCGCGGCGAGGCGATCGCCGCCATCAACGTGTCGACGACGACCGCATCGTCGGGCCGGTACGCCGACGAGGAGCTCGCCCGCCTGCTTGTCGGCGCGGCGGGGTCGATCGGTGACGACCTGCGGCTCGCCCGCCCCGAGATGGCCGATGAGCCCCAGCGCTGGGGCTCACCCACCTCCTGATCCGGCCGAGACCCTGCCCGCTCGGTGGATCCGACGGTCACCGGTGACCGCC
>CBHRRQ010000083.1:0-15382 GCA_966081555.1 uncultured Terrabacter sp. | reverse complement strand
TCCGGACGCCTCGGCACCGACGCCGCCTACGACACCGGCCAGATGAAGGTCGGCCGCCGGCTCGCGATCAAGGTGCTCAACGCGAGCAAGTTCGCCCTGGGCTTCGGCGAGGTGTCGGGCGACCTGCGCGCCGCGGTCACCAACCCCCTCGACCTGTCGATGCTCGCCGCGCTCGCCGACGTCGTCGAGAAGGCCACGCAGGGCTTCGAGGGCTGGGACTACACCCGCTCGCTCGAGGTCACCGAGACCTTCTTCTGGACCTTCTGCGACGACTACCTCGAGCTCGTCAAGGACCGCGCCTACGGCGGCCAGGGCGACGAGGCGGCGGCGAGCGCCCGCGCCGCGCTGCGCCTCGCGCTCGAGACGCTGCTGCGCCTGCTCGCGCCGTTCATCCCGTACGCCACCGAGGAGGTCTGGTCGTGGTTCGGCGAGGGCTCGGTGCACCGCCAGTCCTGGCCGACGCGCGCCGAGCTGCCGTCGGGCGGCGACCCGTCGGTGCTGCCGGCGGTCGGTGCCGCCCTGGCCGGCGTCCGCAAGGTCAAGTCCGAGGCGAAGGTCGGCATGCGGGCGGAGGTGCGCACCATGACCCTCGTGGCCCCGGCGGCCTCCGTCGAGCGCATCCGCGCGGCCGAGGCCGACCTGCGCGCCAGCGGTCGCATCAGCGAGCTCGCGTACGCCGAGGGTGAGGCCGTCGAGGTGCGTGACGCCGAGCTCGTCCCCGTGGAGAAGTCGCCCGCCAAGGCCTGAGCGACACGTCGTTGCCGTCCCGACCTCTCGGGACGGCAACGATCTGCGCCCAAACCGGGTGGGGGCGACCTCGCTGGATTAGGGTTTCGCGCATGTCGAGGCGGGGGGTGCAGCTCACCATCGCCGCAGGTGCGGTCGTCATGGCCGCCCTCGTGGTGGCGTCCACCGGCCGCCCGCTGCCGCTCCTCTCGCGCCCGTCCGCCTTCGTGGCGACGGTCCCTCCGCTGCCCACCGCCACGCAGACCTTCGACACGAACCCGCTGCCGTCCGCCACGGTGAGCACGAATCCCGTGCCGTTCGAGCCCTCCCCGTTCCTCATCGCCCTCGTGCAGATCTTCCTCGTGGGAACGGCCCTGGTCGTGCTGCTCGCGTTCGTGCGACTGCTGGCGGCGTTGCTGCGCAAACCGCACCTGACGGTGCACGAGGAGCCGACCTTCGCCGTGCCACTCGTGCCGGCAGAGCTCCTCGAGGCGGCGCGAGAACGCCTGCGCGACCTCGAGTCCGGGGAGCCGCGCAACGCCATCGTCGCGGCCTGGCTCGACCTCGAGGGCTCCGCGGCGGCAACGGGCCTGCCCCGGCTGCCCGCCGAGACGTCGACCGAGTACACCGAGCGCGTCATCGCCGTGTGGGCGGTCGACCGCGAGCGCCTCGCCGACCTCGCGGCGCTCTACCGCGAGGCGCGCTTCTCGGTGCACCGGCTGGGTGAGGAGCACCGGGCGCGGGCGATCGGCGACCTGCGCGTGCTCATCGCCGACCTCGAGCGCGTGGCGGACGAGCAGGCGAGCGCCGACGCGGCTGCGCGTGCCGACGCGGCGGCCGGTGCCCGGGCCTCCGCCCGGCGGGCCGGCCGAAGCGACCGGGAGGCGCCGTGAGCGGCCGGGCGTCGCGGTTCGCGGGCCTGCGGGATGCCGTGCGGCCGTGGAAGCGCCGGCTCGTGGGGCTCGTGGCGGTGTGGGTCGGCATCGCCCTGCTCACCGCCGCCCTGGGGCTGCAGCCCGACGTGCCGGGTCTGCTCGCGATCCTGCTCGCGGTGGCACTGCTCGTCTGGCAGGTGCTCGACCACACGGCGCCGCAGCACCTCACCGTCTGGCCCCTCGTCGACAGCGAGCTCGGCAGCCGGGGACGCGGCAACGACTTCCGGGTGGCCAACCTCGCGGGCCGCCTCGAGGCCGCGGACGTCCGCGGCGAGGGTCGCGAGTCGCTGGTGCACGACCTGCACGTGCAGCTCCAGGTGCTCATCCGCGAGCGGCTCTTCGCCAAGCACGGCATCATCGCCGAGGAGGAGCCGAGGTGGGCGCAGGGCGTCACGCCCCCCGACCTCTGGGACCTGCTCGTCGGGCTCCCCCCGCCCGACCTCTACCGCCCGCAGCGACTCGACCCCATCCTCCGACGAATCGAGCAGTGGTGACCATGACCGACCTGCCCCCGATGCCCCTCTCCCGTGTCAGCGAGCGCAGCCGCGCGGTCCTCGACGAGGTCGGCCGCGCCGTCGTCGGCAAGGACGAGTCGCTGCGTCTCGTGCTCTCCGGCATCCTCGCCGGCGGGCACGTGCTCATGGAGGACTTCCCCGGCCTCGGCAAGACGCTCGCCGCCCGCAGCTTCGCCCAGACCCTCGGGCTCGAGTTCAAGCGGGCCCAGTTCACGCCCGACCTGCTGCCGGGCGACATCACGGGCTCGTTCATCTACGACCAGCGGGCCGGCGACTTCGAGTTCCGCGCCGGGCCGCTCTTCGCCGGGCTGCTCCTCGCCGACGAGATCAACCGCACGCCGCCGAAGACGCAGGCGGCCCTGCTCGAGGCGATGCAGGAGAAGCAGGTGACCGTCGAGGGACGCACCTTCCAGCTCCCCCGACCCTTCCACGTGCTCGCGACCGCCAACCCCGTCGAGTACGAGGGCACCTACCCCCTGCCGGAGGCCCAGCTCGACCGCTTCCTCATGCGCATCTCGTTCGGCTACCCCTCGCTCGACGAGGAGTGGCAGATCCTCGCCAACCGGATGTCGCGGCAGCAGGAGGAGCAGCAGCTGGACGCCGTCGTCGACGCGGAGACGCTGCTGCAGATGCAGGCGGCCGTCGAGGCCACCGTCGTCGACGAGTCGGTCGGCCGCTACTGCGTCGCCCTCGCCGCAGCCACGCGCGCCCACGGCGACGTCCTCATGGGCGCCTCCCCGCGCGGCGCCCTCGGCCTGCTGCTCTGCTCCAGGGCGTATGCCGTCGTCGACGGACGCGACTACGTCACCCCCGAGGACGTCAAGGCGGTGGCCGTGCCGGTGCTGGCCCACCGCATCACCGTCAAGCCGGAGCTGTGGATGAGCAACGCCTCCGGAGCGGCGGTCGTCGAGAGCCTGCTGCGCACGGTGGCGACGCCGTCGGCGCGCGAGGCTGCGGTCCCGGGCCCGTCGGTGGCTGACCGGTCGTGACCCCCTGGCACCCCCACCGCAACTCCTCACGCCGGCTCGGCACGTGGGAGCCCACCGCTGCCCACCAGCGCGCGATCCTGCTCGGGGCTGCAGGTGCGGTCACCGCGGTGGTGGGCCGCCGCCCCGACCTGCTCGTCCTCGTCACGCCGCTCGTCGTGGCCGCCGTCTGGGGGCACCTGACCCGACCCCGCGTCGAGGTGACCGGCACGGCCAGGCTCGGCGACTCGACGCTGCGCGAGGGGTCGGTGACCGGCCTCTACGTCCACACGACACCGGAGCTGCCGGACGTCCACGGTGTCGTCACGGTGGCGCGCGTGCCCTGGGTGGACCGCAAGCCGTCGAGCGGCATCGCCGAGCTGGACGACGGGGCGGCCACGATCGGGCTGCGGTCGACCCGGTGGGGGCGGCGGCGGGTCGGCACGGTCAGCATCACCCTCTTCAGCTCGTGGGGCGCCTTCCGCGTCGGACCCGTCGACCTGCCCGACCTCGACTCCGCCACGCTCCCGGTGCCGGCCTCGTTCGACGCGAGCGCGCCGACGCCGCACCCCCGCGGGATCGTCGGCCTCAACCGCTCCAACCGGCCGGGCTCCGGGTCCGAGTTCAACACCATCCGCCCCTTCCACCCCGGCGACCGGCGGCGCCCGATCCACTGGCCGGGCTCCCTGCGGACCGGGACGCTGCACGTCGCGTCGACGGTCACCGACGAGGACGCCCACGTCTTCCTGCTCGTCGACTGCTTCAGCGACCTCGGCCCGCGCGAGGGCATCGACGGGCGCCCGACGAGCCTCGACGTCACCGTGCGAGCGGCCGGCGCGATCAGCGAGCACTTCCTGCGCAGCAACGACCGGCTCACCCTGCGCACCGTCGGAGCCGCCGAGGTGCCCACCCTCGGCGTCGGCTCCGGGACGAACCACCTGCGCCGGGTCCTCGACACCCTCGCCGCGATCGTGCCCGCGACCGAGCGACGCGACACCGGCGAGCACGCGGTCCGCGGGGTCGACCCGATGGCCCTGTGCCTCGTGCTGTCGCCGCTCGTCGAGCCGACCATGGTGAAGCTGGCCCACACGCTCGCCGCGCGCGGGATGACGGTCGTCGTCGTCGACACCTTCCCCGACCACCTGGTGCAGGACCCCAAGAGCGTGCACCAGGCGCTCGCGTGGCGCATCCGGCTGCTCGGCCGCGAGGCCGACGTGCACAACCTGCGGCTGCGCGGCGTCCCGGTCGTGCCGTGGCACGGTCCGGGCTCGCTCGACAACGTGCTGCGCGACATCGCGCGCCGCGCCGCCGCGCCCCGGATGGCACGGCGATGACCGTGCCGGCCGCACCGAGGCAGCCCGGGCCACACGACGTGCACCCCGTGCGCCGCACGCTGAGCTTCGGCTCCGGGCCCGAGTGGTCGCTCAGCCAGCTCGGCGTCACCGCGGCCGCGATGGGCGGCGTGCTGGTCTACCTCGTCAGCCTCTGGCTCGCCGCCGGCGGCTTCGACCCCGTCTGGTGGGCCCTCGTCCTGCTGCCCCTCCTGACGATGATGTGGGCCGGCTCGGCTGCTCCCCTCGTCTACTGGGGCCTGCTCCTCTACGGCTGGTTCACGCTCACCGAGCCCGGCTCCTTCTCGTGGTGGTCGCTCCCCGCCGCGGCCGGTTGCGCCGTCGGCCATGCGGCGACGGCGCTGTCCGCGTCGTCGCCGCCGGCCGGCTCGTTCACGGCGCGCACCGGCCGGCGCTGGCTGCGACACACCGCGGTGGCCTTTCTCGCCGCGGTGCCCGTGGCCCTGCTCGCCGGGCTGCTGGCCGGGCGCTCGAACCCGCTCAGCGCGGCGGCATACGTCGTCGGGCTGCTCGGCGTCTCGATCGCGATCTGGCTGATGCGCACGAGCCCGCCGCTCGAGCGCGAGTGACCTGCCACCTGCGCCCGGTGGGAAAGGCGCTTGCACTTCGCTGGCGTGCGATCTACTCTTCGATGAAACGAAACAGTTTCGTTTCATCCAGCGGAGAGTGAGGACGGGATGAGCACGAGCGCCGAGCCGGCTGCGGCCCAGCCCGCAAGTCGACCGCGCGGCGGCGGCCCCCGCGGGGGCGTGATCCAACAGAAGGCGCTCGACGTGGTGCGCGACCACGGCGACGACCGGCGAACCATCGATGCCGTGGCCACGGCGGCGCGGGCGTCCAAGGCGACGCTCTACCGGCGCTGGCCGCACAAGCGCGACCTCGTCATCGACGCCGTCGGACTCTTCGTCGACTGTCCTGCCGAGCAGGACCCCGACACCGGCTCTCTCCGTGGCGACCTGCTCGCCCAGGCGTGCGCCGACGGCGGCCTCGACGACGAGGTCGTCCTCGGCACGTGGAGCGCCCTGCTCCCCGTCATCCACCGCGAGCCGGAGCTGGCCTGCGGCATCCACGAGCGGTTCGTGGCCCCGAAGATCGCGGCCGCCCGCACCATCTTCGAGAACGCCCGCAAGCGGGGCGAGGTGGGCAGCGACGCCGACCTCGACACGCTGCTCATGATCCTGCCGTCCCTGTCGATCCACGAGGCACTGCTCTCGGGCAGGCGGCCGGGACCGGAGCGCATCGCGGAGTTCATCGACGCCGTCGTCCTCCCGGCCTGTGCCGCCACTCTCGCGTCAGCACCCGACGAGCGCTGACCCGACCCGACCACAGCACCACCCGCCCGACCGCACCAACCTTCCCGACCGCACCACCCGCCCGACCGCACCACCTGCTCGACCGCACCACTGCCGGCTCGCAGCCGGCCCCATCGCGCCCGCCGACGTCGTCGCGCGCCGATCCCGCACGCGCCCACGGCGCATCCGTCCGCACGCCCCGACGCGTGCCCTCGAGAGGAAACCCATGTCTTCGACCACATCGCTGCAGGTGGAGGAGCCGACCGGCGACTTCACCTCGCACGACACCCCGCCCAAGCGGCTCGGTCTCGCGCTGATCGTCATCTGCGCGGCCCAGCTCATGATCGTGCTCGACGGCACGATCGTGAACATCGCGCTCCCCCACATCGCGACCGACCTGGCCTTCAGCCAGGCCAACCTCCAGTGGGTCGTCACGATCTACACGCTCGCGTTCGGCGGCGTGCTCCTGCTCGGGGGCCGCCTCGGCGACCTCTACGGCCGGCGCCGCATGTTCGTCTGGGGCATCGTGCTCTTCACGCTGGCCTCGCTCGTGGCCGGCGTCGCCCAGAACGAGGCGATGATGCTCGCGGCTCGCGCCGTGCAGGGCCTCGGCGGCGCACTCGCCGCCCCGAACGCGCTCGCGCTCATCACGACCACCTTCCCCGCCGGCAAGGAGCGCAACCGCGCCATGGGCGTCTTCGCCGCCATGTCGGGAGCCGGCGCCGCCATCGGCCTCATCCTCGGTGGCGCACTCACCGAGGTCGACTGGCGCTGGAACTTCTTCATCAACCTGCCGATCGGCGTGCTCGTCGCCGTCTTCGCGCAGCGCATCCTCACGGAGTCCGAGGACGGCCGCGGCTCCCTCGACATCCCTGGAGCCATCACCTCGATCGCGGGTCTCTCGGCCCTCGTCTACGGCCTGACCCACGCGGCCAGCACGTCGTGGGGCGACGCGACGACCGTCACGTACCTCGCGATCGGCGCGGCGCTGCTCGTGGCCTTCGTCGTCATCGAGACCCGCGTCGCGCACCCGCTGCTGCCCATGCGCATCCCCGGCGACCGCACGCGCGGCACGTCGTACTTCGTGATGCTCGTCGTCGGCGCCGGCATGTTCGCGATGTTCTACTTCCTCGGCATCTACATCCAGAACATCCTCGGCTACTCCCCGCTCAAGTCGGGCCTCGCCTTCCTGCCCTTCTCGGTCGGCATCGTCGTCGCGGCGCAGGTCGCGTCGTTCCTCATCGCGCGAGTCGACCCGCGCTGGATCTCCGGCGCGGGCGCCGCGTTCGCGACGCTCGGCATGTGGGGCTTCACCCACCTCACGCCGCAGAGCACGTATGCCGCCAACCTGCTGCCGTGGATCGTCGTCCTCGCGTTCGGCCTGGGCCTGATCTTCGTGCCGCTGACGCTGACGGCCGTGCACGGCGTGGCCCACGAGGACTCGTCGGTCGCCTCGGCGGTGCTCAACACCATGCAGCAGGTCGGTGGCACCATCGGCCTCGCGACGCTGAGCACGATCTTCGTCAACAACCTCAACGACAAGGTCGCCGAGCTGACGGCGAGGCTGCCGCAGGGCGGGCCGGCCCCGACCCGTGAGCAGCTCGCGGCCGCCCAGAAGATGATCTCCGACGAGGCGTTCACCTACGGCGCGAGCCGGGCCTACCTCGTGGCCGCGATCATGATCGCCGTCGGCGGCGTCATCACCCTCGTCGCGCTCAACGTGCGCCACAAGGAGCTCGCGAGCGACGGCGCTGCCCCCGCCCACATGGGCTGACCCACCCTCAGCAATCGAAAGAACACTCCCGTCCTTGTCGGCGTGTTCTTTCGATTGGGGGGTCGGCCAGGTGGGGGCGCGGCCCATACAGCGGCCCACGGGTGGGTCCAGCCGCCGATCTGGAGGCGCCGCTCGACGAAGGCGTGACGCGGCAGGTCGACGACCCGCCCCACCGACGGCTCGTAGACGTCGAGCTCCTGCTCCCCCGTCGCCGGCATGACGAGCACGACGTGCCGCGGCGCCCACGCGTTGCCGACGTAGAGGAGAGCGGGACGACCAGCGCGCACCCGGGCGCGCAGGTCGGCATACGTGTGGGCGAGACCCACCCGGCCCCGCTGACGGAACCAGGCGACCTCGTAGTCGGCCTCGGGGTCCGACGCGCCGAGCTCGAGCTCGTTGAGGGCGCCCCACGGAGGGGTGCCGAGCGCCCGCGGCCACGGCAGCTGCAGCCGCCGGCCGGCCCCGACGAGCGCGTTCGTGCGGGTGGCCACGACCTGCTCGTAGGCGGCGAACCGCTGCGCCTCCGTGCCGGCGTCGGGCACGTCGCCGTCACGCGCGTCCTTGCGTATGCCGTCACGGATCCACGCGGCGAACGCCGGGTTCGCGAGCATGCGGGCGATCGTCAGCGACGCCGAGCCGCACGTCGTCGACGTCTGCTGCACGGGCGCGTGGTCGCCCGCGACGAGCCGGAAGGGAGCAGGCATCGCATCAGCCTCCGTTCGCCGGCCTGCGCGTCAGCCCTGGGACGTCGGCGCCTTGGACGGCACCGGCTGGGGCGGCACCGGCTCGGACGACACCGGCTCGGACGGCACTGGCTCGGACGACGCCGGCTCGGACGACACCGGCACAGGGCCGGGCTGGGTGTCGGGTTCGGGGGCCGGCGGGGGTGCGACGGCGTCGTGCGCCGCGGCCTCGGACTGGAGCGGCTCCGTGTCGTACTTGCCCCTGAGCGCCGCCGCGATCTCGTCGGGGTGCTTCTCCTCGACGACCGCAGCGAGCCGCGTGCCGGGCAGGCCCGCGCGGGGACCGTCGTCGCCGCCGTCGACGCGCACGAGGAAGGTCGGGCGCTGCATCGAGCGGAAGTGCAGCCGGCCGATGTACTCCCCCAGGATGCCGATCGACAGCATCATGGCCCCGCTCAGGATCGCGAGCATCGAGGCCAGCGTCGTGAACCCGGCGACCTCGATGTTGCCCGCGATGAAGCGCACGAGCACGACGAAGAGCAGCACGAAACCGAGGAGCGAGCAGGCGAAGCCGAGCCACGTGACGAGCTTCAGCGGCACGGTGCCGTAGCCGGTCACCATGTTCATGGCGTGCCGGGCCAGCGAGGCGAAGGTGTACGACGAGGTGCCGATCGTGCGGTGGTCCATGCTGATCTGCACGCGGCGGATCGAGTTCGTGGTCCAGCTGAGCAGCACGTCCACCGACGCGAACGGGTCGGCGACGTGCGCGAAGCCGTCACGCAGGTCGGTGCGGAACGCCCGGAAGGCGCTCACGTCCCTCGCACTCGGCACGTCGGCGGCCGCGAGCGCCGCCTTGACCATGCGCGAGGCCAGCGACCGGAAGAAGCCGTGCTCCTCCTCGTCCGGCACCCCGTAGACGAGGTCGACGAGCGGGTCGGACAGCGGCGCGATCAGCGTCGCCAGCTCCTCGGGACGGTGCTGCAGGTCGTCGTCCATCGTGACGGTGAACTCGTACTGCGCCCGCGCGAGCCCGGCCAGCAGCGCGTTGTGCTGGCCGTAGTTGCGGCGCAGCAGCACCGCGCGCACCGTGGCAGGGAACTCGAGCTCGAGGGCGCGCGCGACGGCATACGTGTCGTCGGGAGACCCGTCGACGACGAGGATGATCTCGTAGAGCTCCGCCACGCGCGGCAGCTCCTTCTGGAGGCGCCGGACGAGCTCCGGGAGGGTGAGCCGTGAGCGGTAGCACGGGATGATCACAGAGAGGTTCACGCAGGGATTATCCAAGGTGCTCACCGCCTCGGCGCCATGCCGTCGGAATGGCTGGCCCCCGGCGCCTCGGCGCGGGTCCTGAACGAGAAGAACCGGTGCCCGAGGTACGAGGCGACGGCGATGACCACGATGGCCAGCACCTGCGCCACGAGCGGGTTCATCCCGAAGACCTCGACGAGGAACGGCGTGGCGACGACGCCGGCGACAGCGCCCGAGGACCACACCGACAGGAACCTCACGAAGTCGCCCTTCACGCTGCCCTGGGACTCGAACACCAGGTTGCGGTAGGCCGGGAAGGCGCAGGCGATGGTGACGACCTGCGCCACGAGGATCGCGACCATGTAGTGCCACCCGGCCAGCAGGCCTGCAGAGACGAGCAGGAGGTAGCCGGCAGAGGTGGTTCCGGCCACGAGGAGATAGCGGATCTCGTGGCGGGACCAGAGCGTGCGGGCGCGCTCTGAGATACGGGACACCCGGACAGGTTAGCCAAGCACGGTATGGGAGGCTAACCGGATGCATCGCATCATGTTCTCCGAACCGTTTCACGCCGGGAACGAGCTCGCCTACGTCGAAGAAGCCCTCAAGTCCACCGTCTGGCACGGAGACGGCCCGTTCACCGAGCGGGCCACCCAGTGGCTCGTGGAGCAGACCGGCACCAAGCATGCGCTGCTGACGACCTCGTGCACCCACGCCCTCGAGCTGGCCGGCCTCCTGCTCGAGCTCGAGCCCGGCGACGAGGTCATCTGCCCGTCCTTCACCTTCTCGTCGACGGCCACCGCCATCGCCATCCGCGGCGCCGTGCCCGTCTTCGTCGACGTCGACGAGCAGACGATGAACGTCGACCCGGCCTGCGTCGAGGCGGCCGTCACCGACCGCACCAAGGCCATCTACATCGTCCACTACGGCGGTGTCGCCTGCGACCTGCCCGCCCTCCAGGCGATCGCCGACAAGCACGGCCTGTCCATCGTCGAGGACAACGCCCACTCGCTCGGCGCCTACTACCGCGGCCAGCACCTGGGCACCTTCGGCACGTTCGGCACGCAGAGCTGGCACGACACCAAGAACGTCACGAGCGGCGAGGGCGGCGCCCTGCTCATCAACGACGACCGCTACGCGGAGCGAGCCGAGATCATCCGCGAGAAGGGGACGAACCGGTCCCGCTTCCTGCGGGGTCAGGTGGACAAGTACACCTGGGTCGACCAGGGCTCCTCGTACCTGCCCAGCGACCTGCTGGCCGCGCTGCTCGTGGCCCAGCTCGAGCGCTTCGACCACATCCAGCAGCGCCGGCACGCCGTGTGGAACAGCTACCACGAGAACCTCCCGGGCTGGGCAGCCGACAACGGCGTGCAGCTCATGACGATCCCCGACGGGTGCGAGCACCCGGCGCACCTCTACTTCGTCACGATGCCGGCGCACGAGCACCAGACGGGGCTTATCCAGCACCTGAAGGAGCGCGACATCGTCGCCACCTTCCACTACCAGCCCCTCGACTCCTCGGTCGCCGGCAAGCGCCTGGGCCGCACGCCCGCGCCCTGCACCGTGACCGCGGACCGGGCGCTGCGCCTCGTGCGCCTGCCCCTGCACGCCGGCATGACGCCCGACGACACCGAGCGGGTCCTCACGGCCGTGTCCGAGTACCGCGCCCGATGAGCTGGGACGGGCTGCAGGGCGCCACCGTCACCCGGTCCGCCAGCGCCGTCGAGAGCGACCGCTTCGGGATCACGATCGGCCGCGTCGTCGTCGGCGACCAGTGCCCGGAGCAGGAGGCCGCCCCGGCCCTGACGGCCGAGCTCGACCGGGCCGCTGAGGAGCTGCTCATCGTCCGCTGGCCGACGCGGCTCGTGACGTTGGGGGCCGCCGCCGCCACGAGCTCGCGGGCCGTGATCCCGGCCGACGTGCTCGTCTACTGGGAGGTGCCCACGAGCACCCTGCAGCCGGACGCCGCTGCGCTGGCGGCCGACGACCTCAGCGTCACCGTGCCCTCCGAGGCCGACGACGCGAGCCGGGCAGCGCTCGACCTCGTCGTGCGCGACTCGTTCGCGGGCTACGGCAACCACTACACCGCCAACCCGCGCCTCGACCGCGACCTTGCCCTCACCGGCTACCTGGACTGGGCTCGACGGGCTCTCGACGACAACCCCCAGGACGTCGTGCTGCTGCATCACCGCGACGAGCCCATCGGTGTGGCCACCCTGACGACGGGCGGCGACGGCGAGGACCTCGAGATCCTGCTGGCGGGTCTGACGGGGACGACCCAGGGGCAGGGCTGGTACCGGCACCTGCTGGCCGGGGTCGGCGACCAGGCCCGCGCGCGAGGCTGCTCACGCGTGATCATCTCCACGCAGGTCCACAACATCCGCGTGCAGCGGGCGTGGGCGCGGTCCGGCTTCCGGCCGTTCGGGGCGGTCACGACGGTCCACGCGGTGCGTCGGACGGGCTGACCCGACCGACGCACCGTTGGCGGGCCGGCGCACCTCAGCGGAGCCGGAAGATCTTGACGGTCCCTGCCTCGTGCACGAGGTCGGCGTGCTGGCTCAGCTCGGGCGACACCGGCCCCGCCTGCGTGTCGGCGAAGAGCCAGCGCACGCCCTTGCCCTCCAGCGCGGCCAGGTTCTGCGCGGTGGGCGCGCGGAACGCCTGCTCGTTGAGCGCGAACAGCCTGCTGTCGTCGAACGGCTGCTGGGAGTACGGACGGCCACCGACGCCGTGGCGCTCGTGGGCGGAGGCGGTGTAGGCCCAGCTCTCGAGGAGGGCCCGGCGCTGGGTGAGGGCGCTGACCCAGAAGGCCCGGGCGTCGCAGTGCGGGACGGTCCTCTTGAGCCGGCAGTGGACGTTGGTGGCCACGACGTCGTCGGGGTCGGAGTTGGCCTCCAGCCACTGGGCAGCCCCGGTCTCGGCGGCCGAGACCCGCAGCGCGCTCTTCAGCGGCGTGGCCTCCCGGCTCGTCCGGAAGAGGCCCGCCTGGTAGACGACCAGGGCCACCACGGCGAGGCCGAGGACGACGTTCGCGGCCCCGCCCACGGCCCGGCGCGACACGTGGGCCCGGCGCGACACGTGGGCCCGCCACGGCACGCCGGCCAGCGCGACGAGGGCGGCGACGGCCACGACCAAGCCCGCGACGACGAACGTCGTCACGACGCCGGGAGCGAGGGGCCCACCGATCCCGGGCACGGAGCGCGGCACCAGCGCCGCGGTGACCACGAGCCAGCCGACCGCGAGGAAGGCGAGCGGACCGCTCGAGCGGCGGCTGGCCCGCCGACTGGCGACCGACGCGACGACGAGCACGGCGGCGACGACCACCGGGACGACCAGGCCGCGGACGAGTGAGCCGTTCAGCTCCCCGGCCGTCGGCTTGGGCCCGCTCAGGGTGCGCCAGACCAGCAGCAGCGCCGGTGCGACGCCGGCCCCGACGAGCGACCACAGCGCAGCCGGCCGCGCACCGGCGCGGCTGGCGGCGCCGTCCCACGCGAGCGAGAGACCCCAGCCGGCGAGCGGGTAGAGGGCCACCACCGCGCCGGACATGAAGTAGACCTGCGAGAGCCCGTCCTGGCTGAGCAGCATCATCGCCGCGAAGCCGCCGAGGCCGACCCCCAGCAGGAGCCATCCGCTGAGGTCGTGGCGCCTCAGGGCCCGGAGCCCGGGCAGCACCCAGGCGTAGCCGAGCGCCCACGAGACCAGCACCAGGGCGAGCAGCTTGGGCGCACCCTGGGCGTCGAGGCCCGGCAGTACGGATGCCTTCGAGAACGGCGAGCTGGTGCCCGTCATGATCACCCAGGGCTGCGACGACCGGACCGTCGAGAACAGCTGGACGATCACGCCGGCGCTCGAGCCGGCGGTCAGCAGCGCGGTGAACACCACCAGCACGAGGCAGACGCCCAGCACGGCGAGCAGCCGCGGCACCCTGGGTCGGTTCGCCACGAGGGCGACGAGGAGGGCGAGCGCCACCCCGCACACGAGCACGGGCACGACGGAGCTCTTCGCCCCGGACGCGCCAGCGAGGGCGAGCACAAGCAGAGCCCAGCGCCCGGCGCCCACCTTCCGGTCGCGCAGCACGTGCACGAGGGAGTGGAGCGCGAGTCCCAGGATCGGGATCGAGAACACCTGCGACGGGCTGTGCAGACCGAACGCGTTGAAGCCGGGCAGGCTCAGCCAGGTGGGGAAGAGCGCAGCCTGGGACGCCAAAAGCAGCGCGGCGACGGCGCCCGGCCAGGTGCGCCGCGACAGCTGCTCGGTGACGGCGAAGACGACCCCGACGGCGAGGGCGATGACCGGCGGCATCCAGAGCCGCAGGAACACGACCGGCAGGTCCAGGCCGGTGGTCCACGTCATCGCGGCGACGTGGGCGTTGCTGAACCAGTGGTAGAAGAACGTGTTGCCCGCCAGCTGCGGCATGTCGGGCGGCACGCTGCGCATGAGCTCGGCGCTGAGGGCCAGGTGCCACAGGTCGTCCGGGTACCAGATGTTCGAGGCCGGCGGGAGGTTGATGGTGCCGAAGAGGCCGATGGCGAGCGCGAAGAGGGGCAGCAGGTAGGCGACCAGCGTCAGCCAGGCCGCCACCGGGTTGACGGTGCGCCGGTACGGCGCGATCGTCCAGTGCGGGCGCAACCGCGCGACGAGGGCGAAGGGGACCACGACGAGCAGTGGCCACAGGGCGAGCCACTCCGCAACGTGCAGACTCGTGAAGACGAGCCACGCAGCCAGCTGCAGGACGAGTCCGGTGGCGCCGCCGAGGGCGAGGTCCGACACCGCGGACGCGGGCCGGCCACACAGCGCCCGGTGCACGAGTAGTCCCGGCACCATCACCGACCAGGCGAACGCCACGAGGTAGAGCCCCACCGAGGCCACGGGGACGTCGGCGTAGACGGGGAACCAGGCGGTGGCCGCGACCGCGACCACGCCGGGACCCAGCCTCGTCCACCTGACGGAGGCCGCGGGCTCGATGTCGTCCCTGGCGCGCAGGCGTGCGACGTGGCTGTCCGCCAATGCGACTCCTTCAGTCTCGTGCTGCCGCGATGACAGCCCAGCGAACGCACACTCACCCGGTCCGAGCGGCCGTCCGAGGACCCGGCCTCGCGCGAGACCGAGGGTCGGACCGGTCGCCGTCACGGCGTCGGACGTGGACTGGCCGAGCGACCGGGTCGCCTGCATTCGGGGAGCACTCTATACGTTCCGCCGCGGCCGGCCCGACCCGCGGACCGGGGCCGTCACGCCCACCCGCTGCCGGCGTCCTCGGACGAATGGTTAACGCGCGGCGGTGCCGTCAGGCGGATTCCTTGCGCTGGCGCTTGGCCCGCGGCTCGGCCTCGCGGCGCACGATCGTCGGGTTGACGTTGTCGAGAACGACCTCGCGGGTGACGACGACCCGGGCGATCTCGTCGTCGCTGGGCACGTCGAACATCACCGGGAGGAGGACCTCCTCCATGATCGCGCGCAGGCCCCGGGCGCCGGTGCCGCGCAGCAGCGCCTGGTCGGCCACGGCGGCGATGGCGTCGTCGGTGAACTCGAGGTCGACGCCGTCGATCTCGAACATCTTCTGGTACTGCTTCACGAGCGCGTTGCGCGGCACGGTGAGGATGTTGACGAGCGCCTGCTGGTCGAGCGGCGCGAGGGTCGTGAGGACGGGCAGGCGGCCGATGAACTCCGGGATGAGCCCGAACTTCAGGAGGTCCTCCGGCATGACGTCGGAGAAGCTGTCGGCGAGGTCCTTCGGGCTGTGCAGC
The DNA here is from genome assembly GCA_966081555.1 of uncultured Terrabacter sp. Taxonomy (GTDB): domain Bacteria; phylum Actinomycetota; class Actinomycetes; order Actinomycetales; family Dermatophilaceae; genus Terrabacter. Next base: position 151 of record CBHRRQ010000083.1, on the reverse strand, counting down.
GGCTGGCCGAAACCGAGGCCCTTGCGACCGGCCCGCGACTCGATGATCTTCTCGAGGCCGGCGAAGGCGCCGCCGACGATGAAGAGCACGTTGGTCGTGTCGATCTGGATGAACTCCTGGTGCGGGTGCTTGCGCCCGCCCTGCGGCGGCA
>CBHRRQ010000082.1:0-15439 GCA_966081555.1 uncultured Terrabacter sp. | reverse complement strand
TCGCGCAGCTCGGCCTGAAGCACGCCGATGTCGCGGCGCCCCACGGCGAGCGCGGCGTCGCGTTCGGTGCGCTCGGCCTCGCCCGCGGCGCGGGCGCGGCCGGCCTCGTCGGCCGACTCGGCGAGCAGCCCGTGGGCCCACTCGGCGGCGGTGCGCACAGCCCCGGCGATGGCGCCCTCGCGCTGGCGCCGGGCGCGCTTCTCGGCGAGTCGCTCCCGGGCCTGCTCCTCGTGCAGGGCGCCGCGCTCGAGGGCGTCGGCGCGGTCCTTGAGGGCGCGGGCGCGCTCCTCGCGGGTGCGCAGGGCCAGGCGCAGCTCGGTCTCGGCCGCCCGCGACTCGCGGGCGACGGCCTCGAGCCGGTCGCGCTCCTCGGTGGACGGCTCGTCGACGAAGTCGCCCTCGCCGCTCGCGGCCTCGAGGCGCTCGGTCAGCTCGGCGTGCTCGGCCTGGTCGGCCTCGAGCGCCGCGGTCGCGTCAGCGATGGCCTTCTCGGTGCGCTCGACCTCGGCACGGGCGGCCCGCAGGGTCTGGCCCAGCGAGCCGAGCTTCTCGGCGATGGCGGCCATGCGGGCGTCGCTCTCGTTGAGCCGCTCCAGCGCGGCCTCCACGGCATCGGCCAGCTCGGCACGCGTCGACTCGGCGCCGGCCACCCGGAACCGGGCCTCCTCGCCCTCGCGCGTGGCACGGGCCATGGCGTCCTTGGCCTCGTCGAGCGCGGCCTGCAGCTCGATGAGGCTGGGAGCGGCGTTGCTGCCGCCGCGCACGGCGCCCGGCGCGTAGACGTCGCCGACCCGGGTCACGGCGGTGACCCCGCCATGCGTGCGCACGACCTCGCGGGCGGTGGCACCGTCGGGCACGAGCGCGACGCGCTCGAGCACCTGGTCGAGGGCGGGACGCACCGAGGCGGGGCACTCGACGACGTCGCGGGCCCACCGGGAACCACCCGGGAGGGTCGGCCAGCCGGAGTGGTCGACCGCGCCGGCCGACTCTGCGACGAGCAGGCTCGCCCGGCCGTGGTCACCCTCGCGCAGCGACTCGAGCGCAGCGGCAGCCGCGTCGAGGGAGCCGACGGCGAGCGCCTCGGCGGCGGAGCCGAGGGCAGCGGCGACGGCGTTCTCCAGGCCGGCCTCGACGGTGACGAGCGAGGCGACCGAGCCGAGGATCTCGTGGCCGTCGTCGGCGGCGGCGAGCAGGGCGGCGGCACCGTCCTTGCGGCTGAGGCTCAGCCCCAGGGCCTCGACACGGGCGGCAGCGGTGGTGCGGGCGCGCTCGGCGGTGGCCTCGGCCTCCTTCCACCGGGCGAGCTCGGCCTCGGCGGCCTCGAGGCGCGCCGCGGCCTCCTCGTAGGCGGTGTCGAGGCCCTCCTCGCCCTCCTCGTCCTGGGCGACGCCGGCCTCGAGACGCGAGAACTCGCGCTCGGCCTCGGCCGCGCGCGCCTGGGCGGCCTCGATGGTGCTGCGCAGGCGGCCGACCTCGGCCTCGCGGGCCTCGATGCGCGACGCCTTGGCGCCGACTTGGCCGCCCAGCTTGGCCAGTCCCTCACGACGGTCGGCCGCGGCCCGCGCCTCGCGCTGCAGCCGCGCGGTCTCCTCGGCGTGGCCGCGCTCGGCCTCCGCCCGGCTCGCGACGGCGTCCTCGAGCGCCGCCTGCGCCTCGGCGATCTCCTCGAGCAGGTACGCCTCCTGCTCGCGCACCTCGGCGGCCTGGGCGCGCAGCTGCTCCGGGTCGCGGCTCTGGCCGGACTCCTCGGGCTCGTCGTCCTCGCTCAGCAGGCGTACGCGTTCGGCTGCGAGCGAGCGCGTCGAGGCCATCCGCTCCACCAGGCGCCCGAGGGCGACGTACTCGTCCTGGGCCTGGGCGAGTGCGGGACGGGCCGCCTCGGCGGCCTCCTCGAGCGAGCCGAGGCGCGTCGCGAGCTCGGCGATCGACTCCTCGACCTCCGAACGACGCTCGATGAGGGCGGACTCGTCGGCGACCTCCTGCTCGAGGGTCGAGGTGAGCTGGACGAGGTCGTCGGCGAGCAGGCGCAGTCGGGCGTCGCGGGCATCGGTCTGGATGACGGCGGCCTTGCGGGCCGTCTCGGCCTGGCGCCCGAGCGGGCCGAGCTGGCGCCGGATCTCACCCGTGAGGTCGTGCACGCGGGTGAGGTTGGCCTCCATCGTCTCGAGCTTGCGGAGGGCACGCTCCTTGCGCTTGCGGTGCTTGAGCACACCCGCGGCCTCCTCGATGAAGCCGCGGCGCTCCTCGGGGGTGGCCCGCAGCACCGTGTCGAGCTGGCCCTGACCGACGATGACGTGCATCTCGCGGCCGATACCGCTGTCGGAGAGCAGCTCCTGCACGTCGAGCAGGCGGCAGGGAGTGCCGTTGATGGCGTACTCGGACCCGCCGTTGCGGAACATCGTGCGGGCGATCGTCACCTCGGTGTAGTCGATCGGCAGCGCACCGTCGGTGTTGTCGATGGTGAGCGCGACCTCGGCACGGCCGAGCGGCGCCCGGCCCGACGTGCCGGCGAAGATGACGTCCTCCATCTTGCCGCCGCGCAGCGACTTGGCGCCCTGCTCGCCCATGACCCAGGCGAGGGCGTCGACGACGTTGCTCTTGCCCGACCCGTTGGGGCCGACGATGCAGGTGATGCCGGGCTCGAGCCGCATGTGGGTCGCCGAGGCGAAGGACTTGAAGCCCTTCAGGGTGAGGCTCTTGACGTACACGAACGTGGGGTTCCTTCGGTGTCCTACGGCGACGATCCCGGTCAGCGTACTAGCCGCGGGGCCCGACCCCCGGGAGGCGAGCGGGGTCGGAGGGGGCCCGACGGGAGCTGGCGGCATACCGTTGGCAGGTGACCGAGCACGAGCGCCCTGCCGACCCGCACACCGTGACGACGACCGAGCGGCTGCTCGAGCTGTACCCGACTCCTCCGGCGCCCAACTCGCTCGCCAAGGAGTCCCCGACGATCACGCCCAGCCACGCCCGGATCATCGCGGCCTCGCCGTTCGTCGTCGTCTCGACGGTCGGCGACGGCGGCCTGGACCAGTCACCGCGCGGCGACCAGCCCGGTTTCGTCGTCGTGCGCGACGAGCACACCCTCGTCATCCCCGACCGACGCGGCAACAACCGGCTCGACACGTTGCGCAACGTCGTGGCCGACCCGCGCGTGGGGCTGCTGTTCCTCGTCCCGGGGCTCGGCGAGGAGCTGCGGGTCCGCGGCACCGCCGTGGTCTCGACCGACCCCGCCGAGCTGGCCCGCCACGAGGTGAAGGGCCGGCGCCCCGCGTCGGTCCTCGTCGTCACCGTCGAACGCGTCTACTTCCAGTGCGCCCGGGCGGTCAAGCGAAGCCGCCTGTGGGACAACGAGTCCCGCGTCGACCCGAAGACGTTGCCGACGGCGGGGGACATGACCCGGGAGGCCGGTGGGTTCGCCTCGGACGAGGAGGCGGCGGCGTACGACGAGGCCCTCGACGCGCGGCAGGACGCGACGCTCTACTGACGCCGTCGGCGCGCTCAACCACCCGTCGGATCAGTCGTCGCCGTTGGCGATGCGCTCGTGGTGGTGGATGACCTCGGCGATGATGAAGCCCAGGAACGACTCGGCGAAGACGGGGTCGAGCCCGGCGTCCTTGGCGAGCGCCCGGAGCCGGGCGATCTGTCGCTCCTCGCGAGCGGGGTCGGCGGCGGGCAGGTGGTGCTCCGCCTTGAGCTGGCCGACCTGCTGCGTGCACTTGAACCGCTCGGCAAGCAGGTGGACGAGCGCAGCGTCGATGTTGTCGATGCTGCTGCGCAGCCGGGCGAGCTCGGCTGGGACCTCTGGCACGTCGCTCACGCCGGCCAGCCTAGGCGGCTCAGCGTTCGACGAACCCGGAGGTTCCGTCCTTCGGAACGCCCTGCTGGACGACGACGGAGTCGACCCTGCCCGGGCGGCGTGTCGTCGAGGGGTCCTCACGCAGCAGCGCCTCGAGCCGCTCGACCGCGGCGGCGCCGCCCTGGGCGACCACCTCGACCCGGCCGTCGGCGGTGTTGCGGGCGTGGCCGACGAGCCCGAGCTCGAGGGCGCGAGCGCGCGTCCACCAGCGGAAGCCCACCCCCTGCACGCTGCCCCGCACGAACATCGTCACACGCACCGTCTCGCTGCCCACCCAGACACGGTATGCCGCCGGCGGCGTGGTCGTGGACGTGCCGCGTGGCGCCGCAACCTCAGCCCCGTGCGTAACTATGCTCACGGCAGGCACGAAGGTGAGTCAGCTCACCGGGGCCCACGGAAGGAGCGACGTGACGGCGTCGGCGATTTCTCGGGCGGCTGGCACGAGTCAGACCGCCGACACGGCCAAGGGGGCGACCCCTTCCTCCGGGCGTGCCCGTCCCGCTCGCATCGAGGGTCTCGACGGCCTCCGCGCCCTCGCGATCGCGGGAGTGCTCGTCTACCACCTCAGCGCCTCGTGGTTGCCGGGAGGTTTCCTCGGCGTCGACGTCTTCTTCGTCGTCTCGGGCTTCCTCATCACCACGCTCCTCGTTCGCGAGCACCACCGCACCGGCCGCATCGCGCTGGGCGAGTTCTGGGTGCGCCGCGCGCGGCGGCTGCTGCCGGCCCTGCTCCTGTGCGTGCTGACGAGCGTGCTCATCGCGCGGCTCGTCAGCCAGGACCTCCTCGTCGACGTCGGGCGGCAGATGGTCGGGGCGCTCACCTTCTCGACGAACTGGCTCGAGGTCACGGCCGGCACCAGCTACTTCGACCAGACCGCGCCGCAGCTGTTCATGAACTTCTGGTCGCTGGCCGTCGAGGAGCAGTTCTACCTCGCGTGGCCGCTGCTGACCCTGGGCCTGTTGCTGGTGTCGAGCCGCATCCGCGTGGGTGCGGCCCTCACCATCGGCGCCGCCTCGACCGTGCTCATGGCTGTGCTCTTCACGCCCGGCACCGATGCGACCCGCGTCTACTACGGCACCGACACGCACGTCATGGGCCTCATGGCCGGGGCGGCGCTCGCCTTCGCCTGGGCGAGCCCGCAGCTGGCGATGTGGGTGGCCCCGTCGCTCTGGGGTCGCCCCGGCCGGTATGCCGTCCCGCTGGCCGGCGTCGTGCTGCTCGCCGAGATGGCCCTGCTCGACGAGCAGTCGTCGCTCACCTTCCGCGGCGGCATCGCCGTCGCGACCCTTGCCACGGCCGTGCTCGTCATGGGTGTCATCGAGCGGCGGCCCGACGGGGTCACCGCGCTGCAGCGTGTGGTGCGCCACCCCGTCGCCACCTGGGTGGGGGCGCGCTCGTACTCCATCTACCTCTGGCACTGGCCCGTCATCCTGCTCGTCGCCCTCGACAACCCCTCCGCTCCGGGCACCATGTCGCACCTGCTGACGCGTGTCTGGTGCGTGCTCGTCACCCTGGCCCTCGCCGACCTCACCTACCGCTTCGTCGAGGCGCCCTTCCGGTCGCTCGGCTTCCGCGGCGTGGCGTCGAGCCTGCGCGCGAGCGCGACCTCGCTGACGCGGCGCGGCAAGCAGGTCGTCGCCGGCGTGGTGGCCGGCGTGGCGGTGGTCACCGCCGTCGTCGTCGTCACCGCTCCCGACATGAGCGAGACGGCCCGTATGCTCGCGGCCAACGAGGCCGCCGCCGAGTCGGACGCGCAGTCGGAGGCCCCTTCGGGCTCGCCGTCGGCCGCACCCTCGGGTGGGTCCGCGGGGTCGGGGGTCCCCACGGGGAGCGCTGTGAACCCGTCGGCCAACGCCTCGGCACCCCCGACCGGGTCGGCGGGTGTGGCGAGCGCCGTCACGGCATCGTTCACGATGCCCTCCGGACCCGAGATCGACGCGTACGGCGACTCCATCATGGTCGGCAGCCTGCAGGCGCTGCGCTACTACTTCCCGGGCATCCGCATCGACGCGAAGTCCAACCGCCGATGGTCCGACGGCCTCACCGAGGTCACGGCCCGCGGCGAGGGCAACCGCCGCGCCGTCATCCTCGCCTTCGGCACCAACGCCGGCGTCGACGCCGAGGCCGTCGACAAGGTGCTCGACGCGCTGGGGCCCAAGCGCATGGTCGTCCTCGTCAACGTCATGGGGCCCTTCGCTCGCATCGACTCCGACAACGCGACTCTCGACCTCGTCGCCCGCGGCCGCCCCAACGTCGTGGTCGCGAACTGGGCCGACGCCATCCGGGCCCACCCGGAGCAGGTCCAGTCCGACCGGGTGCACCCCACCATCAAGGGTGCCCACCTCTTCTCGAAGACGGTGCGCCAAGCGCTGGCCGACCTCTCACAGCGCAGCACCGGCAAGAAGGTCGTGCTGCAGGAGCTCCCGATCCCCTGACGCGCAGGGCCCTCGGCGCGCGTGTCGGTCAGGGCAGCGTGACCGGGAACGTGTGCAGGTCACCTCGCTCGTCGGCGACGACGACCACCGCGGCATCGGGCAGGTCGTGCAGTGCCGCGTCGAGGGCCTCGACGGACCACGGCGCCGCCGCCATGTCGGCGCGCGCCATGAGGGTCGCGGTGCCGCCCGTGCGCTCGTGCAGGGCGCGCACCACATCGGGGTCGTCCGGCCCCACGAGCACGACGCGTCGAGGCCCGCGCCGGCGATCGGCCCGCGCGGGCCGGTCGTCCCGGTAGACCGTCCAGTGGTAGGCCGCCAGCAGTCCGGCCGTGACGAGGAGCGCGATCGGGTAGCGCACGGCCTGGAGCGTCTGCGGGCCGAGGGTGCCGGCGAAGCCGTCCTGCAGGGCGCCGGCGACCCCGGCGAGCAGCGCACCGACCGCCACCACGCCGGCGACACCGAAGAGCAGCAGGACGAAGACGCGACGGCTGCTCGACCGGCGCTCCCCCACCGGGTCGGTCGTCACCGCGCGCTGCACCCGGTGCCAGAACACCCACCACACCCGACCGCCCACCGCGAGGAGGGTGGCGGCGGCGATGACGGTGTCGAGCGGCCTGCCGCCGCCCAGCAGCGGGACGTCGGCACCGGCGAGCCCCTCGATGCCGGCGACGACCATCACCACGAGCCCGACGGAGGCGGCGAGGAGCCCCACGCCCGCGAGCAGGTAGTCGTAGGCACGGCGCACCTCGGTGCGCCCGGTCTGGCCGCTGACGCGCGCGAGGCCGCGGTGGTACACCCAGACCAGTCCGCCGACGAGGACGGCTCCGAGCCCCACCGGCAGTGCGGCGAGCTCGCCGGGCGCCGAGGCCGCGTCCGCTCCTCGCACCAGCCACACGACGAGCCGGTCGAGGGCGACGCTCGCGCCGACCACTGCCGTGAGCAGCCCGCCCGCCACACCGACGAGCAGCACGTAGGCGTGCCAGAGGGTCAGCCGCTGGAGGCCCCGCACTCGCACGAGCCAGCACACGATCCAGACGGGCAGGCCGGCGACGAGGGTCGCGGCGCCGGCCTGGAGGAGCGACGGCTGGTCGGGGCCGACGATCTCGGAGATCCGGAGAGCCCGTGCGAGCAGGCCGCCGAGGAGCATGACCGCCCCGGCCGCCGAGACCGCGAGCCCGACGGTCGCGCCGAGGAACCCGGCGCGCGTGAGCACGCCCGACCCGACGAGTCGGCGTTCGACCCACTGGTGGGTGAGCCACACACCGCCCCAGACGAGGATCCCGGCGAAGCGCGACCCGTTGTCGAACGGGGCCCCCAGCGCCCACCCGACCGTGGACTGGATGGCCGTCACCGTCAGCACGAGGGGCACGACCGAGGCTGCGGTCAGGTACATGGCGAGCCCCCGCGACCCGGCCTCGGACTCGTCACTCCTGACGCGGCTCCTCGTCCACGCTGCCAGCACGACGAACAGCGGCACCCCGACGACCGCGAACGCCGTCTGCTGGGCCAGCATCTCGTCGAGGAAGTCCGTCTCCCTCCTGACGTCGATGGCGCGGGAAAGCAGGCCCGCCACGCCCTCGCCCGCCACCATGAGGAGCCCGAAGAGCACCACGTACGTGAAGAACCGGCGGATCGACGAGCCCTCCGAGATGCGGGGTGCGTCATGGGACAGCGCCCGTCGGCCGCCCAGCACTGCGACGACCACGACGATGACCGCGAGGGCGAGTGGGACGAGCATGTCAGCCTCCTGAGGTGCAGTTGACGAGCGGCCACGGCATCCCGGTGAGACGCCACGCGCCGCCCACGGTGCGGAGCTCGAAGAACTGACGGCCACCGTCGGGCGAACCGAAGGGGTCGAGCGCGCCTGCGCCGAACCAGAGGTCGACCTGCACGGTCGCGGTGGCGCCGGCGGTGGTGCTGCTGACGAGGTCGGCGCGGACGTCGGCGTCGCCGCGGCTGAAGCCGAGGTTCTCGGGCACGAGGTCCGACGGGGTGCAGGAGCCGTCCGGGTCGATCCAGCCGGCCGCCTCCGCGAGCCGGCCGTCGACGACGGCCCGGAGGTACGCATCGACCGCGGCGACCGGTGTCCCGGCGGCCAGGGACGAGGCCTCCCGACGCGACGCGACGACTCCCGAGGTCGTCGCAAGTGCCACGATCAGAGCGACGGCACCACCAAGGACTCGGTCGGTCCTCATACCTCCAGTCTCACGCGGTGTGGGGCGGCGCGCCGCTCGTTCGGGTGTGAGGTGCGACTCGTCTCGTCAGGCCGGGACGACAGGGTCGCCCACGCGGATGGTGGCGCCGACCGCGAGGGGCAGCACCGGTGTGAGCCGGATGCCGAACCACGTGGCCCCGTCCCACCTGCGGTGCCGGGCGAGGGTGCGGATCGGCTCCTTGGAGGTGCGCAGGTCGGTGCGGTCGATCGTCGTCATGACGCACCGGTCGCACACCATCGTCGCCCGGAACGGCACGTCGCCGATCGCGACCGACCGCCACGCGTCCTCGGCGAACGGCTCACCGCCTGCGACGACGACGTTGGGCCGCCAGCGGTCGTGCCCGAGTGGCCCGGGCGGCTCCTCGCCGCGCTCCATCGCGGTCTCGAGCAGCCAGTCGTTGAGACGCGCCAACGACGGTTCGGTGGTCACGTGCAGCGGCGCGGCATCGGACAGCGAGTTGCGCTCGCCGGCCTGACCGCCCATCTCGGGCCGCACGGGGCGGTGCGTCTCGTCGTCCTGCCACACGAGGCGCAGCGGCCTGCCGACACGCTCGGACAGCCACGCGTCGGCCTCGGGACCCGCCGGCCGAGCCCGGTCCTGCCCGCTGAAGGACACCGCGACCGGCGCCGCGTCACGGGGCGGCTCGACGTCGAGCGGCGCCGCGCCCCCGGTGCCCCCCGCGACCCCGGTGCGCCCTGAGCCCTTGGCGATCAGCCGGATGCCGCCGCCGTCCCTGGGCTCCGCGCGCAGCCCCAGCAGGGAGTGCTCCTCGCGTGCCGTCACCTTCGTGCCGGCCGGATCCACGACCGCCCAACGCCGGTCACCGCGCAGCCCCACCTCGTCGACGCACGCCGCGGGCACGGCGACGCCCGCCAACGACTTGACGGGGTAGGTCGCCAGAGCCGCGACGGTCAGGCGGTCACTCGGCGAGCCAGGCGGCATACGCGTCGAAGGTGTAGGGGCGGCCGAGGAAGTCCTCGACCAGGTCGGCGGCGTCACGCCGGCCACCCTGGGCGAGCACCTTGTCGCGGTACGCGCCGGCCACCTCGGGGTCGAAGAGGTCGCCCCGGTCGAAGGCCGAGAACATGTCCTTGGCGATGACGAGCGACCACATGTACGTGTAGTAGGCCGAGCTGTAGCCGTCGAGGTGCCCGAAGTGGCACTGCATGTGCGTGCCCGGCAGGTACGGGAAGACGGAGTAGCGGGCCATCAGCTCGCGCAGCCGCGCCGTGAGGTCGTCGGTCTGGTTGACGTGGAAGTCGTAGGACAGGGCGGCGTAGAACATCTGCGTGCGCGCGTCGTAGCCCTTGCCGAAGTCGTCAGCCCTGCGCATCGCCTCGACGAGGTCCGCCGGGATCGTCTCCCCCTCGGCGTTGCGCGCGAAGGTGGCGAGCACGTCGGCGTCCCAGGCCCACTCCTCGAGCATCTGGCTCGGCGCCTCGACGAAGTCCCACTCGGTGGCCACGCCGGAGAACCGCACCCAGTCCGTGCGCCCCGCGAGCACGTGGTGGACGAGGTGGCCGAACTCGTGGAAGAGGGTGACGACCTCGTCGTGCTCCATCAGTCCGCGGTTGAAGTTGCAGACGAGCACGCCCTCGGCCAGCTGCGTCCCGTTGACGCCTCGAGCGAGGTCGAACTGGGCTGCGTGCTTGTACTTGCCGTCGCGAGGGTGCAGGTCGAGGTGGATGCGCCCGATGCGCTCGCCCTGGAACGAGACGTCGTAGGTGGCGACCTCCTCGTGCCAGGTGCGGGCGTCCTCGCGGGCCACCGGGGTCCAGTCGAGGCCGAAGAGGCGACCGGTGACGTCGAGCAGGCCCTGCCGCACGGCCTCGAACGAGAAGTAGGTGCGCACCCGCTGCGCGTCGACGGCCAGCTGCTCCTTGCGCACGAGCTCGGCGTAGTACGAGGTGTCGGCGCCGTCGATGTCGGTGGCGTCGGGCCGGTCCTGCTGCAGCCGCTCGAGCAGGACGGCCTTGTCACGCTCGGCGCTCGCCGTCGACAGCTCGGTGATGCGGTCGATGAACTCGCCGATCGCCTTGCCGTTGCCGATCATCTTGACCTCGGCGTCGTAGTCGGCCCACGACTCGTAGCCGAGGAGCGAGGCGTGCTCGCGGCGCACGGCGAAGATCTCCTGGAGCACCCGGTCGTTGTCGGGCCACGCGATCGTCAGGAACTCGGTCACGAGCTCGCGGCGGGCCTCCGCGTCGTGCGCGAACGTGCGGAACGGCACCACGTCCGGATAGTCGGTCGTCACGGTGACGAGGCCGTCGTCGCCGACGGGGTGCGCCTCGACCCAGTCGGCGGGCATGCCGGCGAGGCGGTCGGGCGTCACCTGGATGCTGCGGACGTCCTCGCGGATGTTCTTGCTGAACTCCTGGCTCAGCAGGATGGCGCGCTCGCTCAGCTCGCGCAGGCGGTCACGGGTCGCCTCGTCACGGTCGACGCCGGACCGGCGGAAGTCGCGCAGGGTGCGCTCGAGAACCCGAGAGGCGTCGGCGTCGAGACCGCTTCCGTCGAGGCCCGCGAAGACGGCATACAGCTCGGTGTCGAGGCCCAGGTCGGTGTCGAGCTTCTGCACCTGCTGCGCCACGGACTCGGCGCGGTCGCGCACCCCCTTGTCGGGGTGCACCTCCGAGAAGAGCGAGCCGACCGAGCCGGCGTTGGAGAGGGCCGTCTGCGCGTCGTTCCAGACCCGGAGCACCTCGAGCGGCTCCCTCGGCGGTGCGGTGCGCAGCCCGTCCACGAGCGATCGGGCCAGCGCGAGCTGTTGCTCGCCACGGGCGCCGACCCAGTCCAGCCAGTCGGACGGCAGTGGCAGGGGCAGGTGAGTGGGCTCGGTCGTCACAGACGGCACTGTATGCCGCCGTCACCTGCTCGCGCCGGAAGCTCAGTCCCAGAGCTGCATCGACCTGCCGATGATGCCGGCGAGCGCGTCCGCGTCGACGTCGCGGGGTGCGGTCGCGAGCAGGCGCTGTTGACGCAGCGCCCCCTCGACGAGGTCCGGCACGTCCGCCTCGCCGTAGCCCACGGCCGACAGCCCGTTGGGCATGCCGATGTCGCGCATGAGGGCGGCCAGCACGTCCGGCAGCACGTCACGGGGGTCCGTCGTGCGACGGCTCGTCGTCGCGCCGTCCGGGTCGAGCAGCCGCGCCGCAGCGAGGTGCCGCTCGGGGTCGGCCTCGAACGTCCAGCGGAACGCCTCCGGCGCGGTGAGCGCGACGGCCATGCCGTGCGGCACCATCGGCTCGTCGGCCGGGTAGCCGTCGGGGTGGAAGTCGCGCACGCGACCGGCCACGGGGTACGCGTTGGCGTGCGGCACGTGCACGCCGGCGTTGCCGAAGCCGAGGCCCGCGAACGTCGCCGCGAGCGCCATGTCCCCACGTGCAGCCTCGTCAGATCCGTCACGCACCGCCCGACGGAACGCCTTGGCCAGCAGCGACATCGAGCGCTCGGCCCAGAGGTCCGAGATGGGGTTGCTGCCGCAGTAGGGCACCCGCTCCGCCGGCTGCTTGCGCTCGTAGCTGGTGTAGGGCCTGGCCGTCCAGCTCTCGAGGGCGTGGCAGAGGATGTCCATCCCCGCGCCGGCGGTGACCCCAGCCGGTTGGCTCGCCGTGAGCCGCGGGTCGACGACGGCGAGCACGGGGCGCAGCCGCACGTGGCTGATGCCGGTCTTCACCTTGAGGTCGAGCACGTCGAGGACGCAGATCGTGGTGCTCTCGGCGCCCGTCCCGGTCGTGGTCGGCACGGCGACCAGCGGTGCGAGGGGGCGGCTCGGCGCCCGACCGGCCCCGACTGGCACGTTGACGTAGTCCATGAGGTCGCCACCGTTGGTCAGCAGCAGGTCGACGGCCTTGGCCGTGTCGATCGACGACCCGCCGCCGACGGCGACGAACCCGTCGAACGGTCCGTCGACCCGGGCCCGCTCGATCGCGGCCGCCAGGCTGGCGTCGGTCGGCTCGACGTGCGCGGAGTCGTGCACCACCGCCTCGAGGCCGCTCGCGCGGATGCTGTCGGCGACTCGGTCGGGCCAGCCCGTGGCGAGCACCCCGGCATCGGTGACGACGAGCACACGGCTGGCCCCCAGCAACCCCAGGTCGTGACCGATCTCGTCGGCGGCGCCCGGGCCGAACTTGAGCTGCGGGGCGCCGTAGGTGAAGACGGTCTCGGGCTGCGCTGGCGACCAGGTCATGCGTGCCACCCTAGGCTGGAGCCCATGGCAGCCAGTCCCGTCCTCGTCGTCGGCGCGGGCCAGGCCGGCATCTCGCTCGTCATCGCGCTGCGCGAGCTGGACGACTCCTCCCCCGTCGTGCTCGTCGGGGACGAGGCCGAGACTCCCTACGAGCGGCCCCCGCTGTCGAAGGGCTACCTGCGCGGCGAGCACGACCGTGCCTCGCTGCACTTCCGCGACCCGGCCTGGTTCGCCGAGCAGGGCATCGACCTCGTGACGGGCGATGCGGTCGCCACCATCGAGCGGGACGCCTCCGGAGGTCGCGCCGTCACCGCCTCCGGCCGACGCCTCGACTTCACCCGGCTGGCGCTGACGACCGGCGCCACGAACCGCCGCCTGCCCGTCGAGGGGGCCGACCTGGCCAGCGTGCACTCGGTGCGCACGCTCGCCGACGCCGACCGCCTCGCGCCCGAGCTGCGCGGCGCCCAGCGCATCGTCGTCGTGGGCGGCGGCTTCATCGGCCTCGAGGTCGCAGCCGGCGCACGCGCCCTCGGCGCGACCGTCACCGTCGTGGAGGCCACCGACCGGCTGCTCGGCCGTGCCGCGACGACGGTCCTCTCGGACTTCGTGCGGGATGCCCATGAGCGGCGTGGCACGCGAATCCTCCTCGACGCCAACGTGACCCGACTGACCGGACGAGACGGCGTCGACCGTGTGACCGGCGTGGAGCTGGCCGACGGCTCGATGATCCCGGCCGACGTCGTCGTGGTCGGCATCGGCGCCCTGCCGCGCACCGGCCTGGCCGAACAGCTCGGCCTGGACGTCGGGCCGCTCGGCGTCGTCGTCGACGAGAACGCACGCACCTCCGACGGGGTCACCGTGGCGGCCGGCGACTGTGCAGTCGGCCCGAACCCTTACGGCAGAGGCATCCTCGGGCCGACGCGGCTCGAGAGCGTGCCCCACGCGACGGACCAGGCGCGCGCCGCCGCTGCGACGCTGGCAGGCCACCCGGCGGCATACGCCACCGTGCCGTGGTTCTGGAGCGACCAGGCGGACCTGCGGCTGCAGATGGCCGGTCTGCCCCACGGCGCCGACCACGTCGTCGTGCGCGGCGACGTTGTGGCAGAACGTTTCTCGGTGCTCAGCTATCGCAACGGGCTACTGCTCTCGGTCGAGGCAGTCGGCAGCAGCGCCGACTATCTCGCCGTGAAGCGGGCGCTCGAGAAGGGTATGACCATCGAGCCAGCCGCGGCTGCGGATCTCGCTGTGCCGCTCAAACGGCTGATCACGCCTGCGCAGGACACCCCACCGTCGTGACACGCGAGGGCCGACGGCCTGCGATAGCGTGAAATGTCGCCCAACGAAGGGACTGATCGCATGCAAGCTATGGCCGGTGTGCCCGCCGCGGACACCCTCATCAGCGCCAACGCCGTCGACTACCTGATCATCGCGCTCTACTTCGTCTTCGTCCTGGGCATCGGGGTGATGGCCAGGCGGGCGGTGTCCGACTCGATCGACTTCTTCCTCTCCGGGCGCTCGCTCCCGGCCTGGGTCACCGGCCTCGCCTTCATCTCGGCGAACCTCGGCGCCGTCGAGATCATGGGCATGTCGGCCAACGGCGCCGAGCTCGGCATCTCCACCGTGCACTACTTCTGGGTCGGCGCCATCCCCGCCATGCTCTTCCTCGGCGTGGTGATGATGCCCTTCTACTACGGCTCGAAGGTGCGCTCGGTCCCCGAGTTCATGTTCCGACGCTTCGGCACCGGTGCCCACCTCGTCAACGCGCTGAGCTTCGCGCTCGCGCAGCTGCTCATCGCGGGCGTCAACCTCTACCTGCTCGGCTCGATCGTGCACGCGCTGCTCGGCTGGCCGCTCTGGGTGGCGCTGCTCGTCGCCGCCGCGATCGTCCTGTCGTACATCACCCTCGGCGGGCTCTCGGCCGCGATCTACAACGAGGTGCTGCAGTTCTTCGTCATCGTCGCCGCGCTGCTGCCGCTCACCCTCATCGGCCTCCACCGCGTCGGTGGCTACCAGGGCCTCAAGGACAAGATCACGGAGTTCGCCTCCAGTCCCGCTGCCGCCGCGGCCAAGGTCCCGTCGGCCGACCAGCAGCTGCACTCCTGGCCAGGCGAGGCCCTCTCGGGCTTCACCTCGCCGTTCTGGTCGGTCGTCGGCATCGTCTTCGGCCTCGGCTTCGTGCTCTCCTTCGGCTACTGGACGACGAACTTCGTCGAGGTCCAGCGCGCCATGGCCTCGAACTCCATCTCCGCGGCCCGCAAGACGCCGATCATCGGCTCGTTCCCGAAGATGTTCGTGCCCTTCATCGTCATCCTCCCCGGCATGATCGCGGCCGTGCTCGTCAAGGAGATCGGCGAGCTCAAGGCCGGCGGCACACCACCGGGCGGGGCGTCCGGCGAGGGCGTCAAGTACAACGACTCGCTGCTGCTGCTGATGCGCGACGTGCTGCCCAACGGCCTGCTCGGCGTCGCGATCGCCGGCCTCCTCGCGGCGTTCATGGCCGGCATGGCCGCGAACATCTCCGCCTTCAACACCGTCTTCAGCTACGACCTGTGGCAGCGCTACATCCGCAAGGACCACAGCGACGACTACTACCTGCGCATCGGCCGTCTGGCCACCGTCGGCGCCACGATCATCGCCATCTTCACCGCCATCGTGGCGAGCTCGTTCAGCAACGTCATGGACTACCTCCAGACGCTCTTCGGCTTCTTCAACGCGCCGCTCTTCGCGACGTTCATCCTCGGCA
>CBHRRQ010000081.1:0-15684 GCA_966081555.1 uncultured Terrabacter sp. | reverse complement strand
ATCCCACGGCAGCGCGGCACCGCTCGCCCGGCGCCTCACCACGAGAGACGCCGTCGTGATCGGGGTCGGCTCGATGGTGGGCGCCGGCCTCTTCACGGCGTTCGGACCCGCTGCCGCGGCGGCCGGGCCGTGGCTGCTCGGTGCCCTCGCCGTCGCCGCGCTCATCGCCTTCTGCAACGCGACGTCCTCCGCCCAGCTCGCGGCCCAGTACCCCACCTCGGGCGGCACCTACGTCTACGGCCGTGAGCGGCTGGGGCACTGGTGGGGCTTCGTCGCCGGCTGGGGCTTCGTCGTCGGCAAGACGGCGAGCTGCGCCGCGATGGCGCTCGCGTTCGCCGCGTACGTCGCCCCGCCAGGCTGGGAACGTCTCGTCGGCGTCGCAGCCGTCGTCACCCTGACGGCGGTGAACTACCGCGGCATCACGCGTACGGCACGGCTCACCATGGTCATCGTCACCGCCGTCCTGGCCGCTCTCGTCGTCGTGCTGTTCGCCTTGGCGCTCGGTCCCGGCGCCGCCCGGCCGGACCCGGCAGTCTCACCGGACGGCGGTCTCGGCGGGGTGCTCCAGGGCGCGGCGATCCTCTTCTTCGCCTTCGCGGGATACGCGCGCATCGCGACCCTCGGCGAGGAGGTCGTCGACCCGGCCCGCACCATCCCGCGGGCCGTGCTCGGCGCGTTCGCGGTCGTCGTGCCGCTGTATGCCGCGACCGCCCTCGTGCTGCTCCGCTCGCTCGGCGTCCCGGCGCTCGCGGAGAGCGCCGCGCCCCTGCGGTCGGCGGCCGACACCACCTCCTGGTCGTCGTGGCTCGGCGTCCTCGTCGGCCTCGCCGCTGCAGCAGCGACGCTCGGCGCCCTCCTGGCACTCGTGGCGGGAGTCGGGCGAACCTCGCTGGCCATGGCGCGCGAGGGGGACCTGCCGCGCCGGCTCGCGACCGTGCACCCGCGGTATGCCGTGCCGCACGTCGCCGAGGTCTGCGTCGCCGTCGTGGTGTGTGCCCTCGTCGTCCTCACCGACCTGCGTGGCGTCATCGGCTTCTCGTCGTTCGGCGTGCTCACCTACTACGCGGTGGCGAACGCGGCGGCCCTCACGCAGGACCGGCACCACCGCCGCTACCCGCGGGCGCTCGCGGCGCTCGGCCTCGCCGGGTGCGTGGCCCTCGCCTTCGCGGTGCCGTCCGGTTCGCTCGTCGCGGGGGTCGTCGTCCTGGCCGTCGGTGTCGCAGGCCGTCTGCTCGCCACCCGCCGTCGGCGACGCGACACCGGCGGAGTCGACACCGGGGCTCGCGAGAGCGACACGCGGGGAGCGCTCCCCATGGACGGTGGCTCCGCGGCGACCTAGCGTGAGCCGCACCGTCGACAGGAGGCCAACGTGCTCTACCGCAAGGGTGCTGACCCCGAAGCCCTCGAACGCACCGCTCGAGAGCTCACCGCGTGCGCCGGCGAGGTCGACGGCATCCGCGCCAACGGCACGCGGGCGCTCGCCGTGATCGGCCGCTCGTGGGGCGGCGGCGACGCCCAGGCGGCCCAGGAGAGCTGGCGCACCACGGCGTCCGCGCTCGACGCCCTCGGGTCCACGCTCGAGTCGATGTCGCGCCGCCTGTCGGACAACGCCCGCTCGCAGCGGTCCGCCAGCGGCGACGGCGTCGGACCCGCCGGCCCGGACGGCCCCACCGGCCCGTTCCCCGGCCCGTTCCCGGGATCGTTCCCCGGTCTCTTCCCGGGCCTCGGAGGCTCCGCCTCGGTCGGCGTGGAAGCCAGCACCGAGGAGTCGCTGGCCGACGAGGTGCGCGGCACCAGCCCACAGGACATCGACCTCGAGCTCGCGGAACTCGCCCAGGGCGTCTACGACGGCGAGGGCAGCGAGCACTTCCAGCCCCTCGACGGCTCGGCCCTCGAGGCGCTCGGCATCGACCCCGACTCGCTCACCGGCCCCGGCGGGTTCCAGGCGAACATCTACCGCGACGACGAGGGACGCTACGTCCTCGCCTTCGCCGGCACCGACCCGAGCAGCATCAGCGACTGGGGCGCGAACGCGCAGCAGGGCGTGGGTGCGCTGAGCAGCCAGCACCTGCAGGCGATCGGTCTCGCGCAGCACCTGGCGGGGGCGGTCGGCAGCGACAACATGGTGCTGACCGGCCACTCCCTGGGCGGCGGCCTCGCCAGCACGGCGTCCGTCGCGACCGACGTGCCCGCGGTGACGTTCAACGCTGCCGGCGTGCACCCCAACACGGTGCTCGCAGCGGCCACACTCGGTCATGAGAGTCCCGGACTCGACCCGGGCCAGGTGCGCAACTACCACGTCCGAGGCGAGATCCTCACGACGCTGCAGAACCCGCTGGGGTCCTTCGTCGACCACGTGCCGTTCGGCGACAGCATCCTGCCGAACGCGCTCGGCACCCAGATCGCCCTCGACCCGGCGAAGGGACCGGACCTCCACCCGTCACCGTGGTCGATGGTCAGCCCCATCGCCGGCGTCGTCGACACCGCCATCGACCTCGGTGGCTACGCGATCGGGCAGCACCAGACGCCATCGGTCATCGAGGCGATGGAAGCCAGCGAGTACTTCGGCAAGAACTGAGGCTCAGCCGAGGTCGAGGCGGTCCACGACGAGGTCGCCGATGGCCAGCGACGCCGTCGCGGCGGGCGACGGGGCGTTGCGGATGCACAGCACGCCTCCGACCCTGCTGAAACGGAAGTCCTCGACCAGCGACCCGTCGGGGTCCATGGCCTGCGCCCGCACCCCGGCGCCCGCCGGCACCACATCGACGTCCGCGATGGCGGGCACGTAACGCCGCGCGCGCTCCACGAAGGCGTGCTTGCTCACGGAGCCCACGACCTCGTGCAGGCCCGTGGCCAGGTTGGCCCGGGCGAAGCGGCGGAAGCCGCTCGAGCTCGCGAGCCCACGCACCACCCGGAGGTCGACGTCCCGGCGTCGGTAGCCCTCCCGCGCCGTGGCCAGCACCGCGTTGGGCCCGAGCAGCACGTCGCCACCGACCGTGCGGGTCAGGTGCACCCCGAGGAAGGGGTAGCGCGGGTCGGGCACCGGGTAGACCAGGCCGCGTACGAGATGCGTCGCGGACGGGGCCAGCCGGTGGTACTCGCCACGGAAGGGCACGATGGCGGGGGTCGGTCCGTCGCCGGCGAGGACGGCGAGGCGGTCGGCGTGCAGTCCTCCCGCGATGACGACCCGGTCGGCACGCAGCCGGCGCCCGTCGGTCGCCCGCACCTCGACCTGACCACCGTGCAGAACGCCGTCCTGGTCGAGCCCGTTCACCTCGAAGCCGGTGAGCACCTGCGCCCCGCGGTCTCGGGCGTCCTCGAGCATCGCGGCGGCGACCCGGGAGAAGTCGGTGATCGCGGTCGTGGGGGAGTGGAGGGCCGCCAGACCGACGGTGTGCGGCTCCACCTCACGCAGGGCGTCGGGCCCGAGCCAGCGCAGGCCGGGCACGCCGTTCGCCTGCGCCCACGCCTCGATGGCGCGCAGCCGCTCGACCTCCACCGCGTCGAGGGCGACGACGACCTTGCCGACCTCGTCGTAGGGCAGCCCGCGGTCGTGGCAGTAGGCCCGGAGTCGCCGCACCCCCTCCCGGGAGAGGGTGGCCTTGGCCGAGCCCGGCGCGTAGTAGATGCCGGCGTGCACAACGCCGCTGTTGCGCGACGTCTGGTGCCGTGCGGGAGCCGACTCCTTCTCGACGACCGTCACCTCGGGGCGCGGGTCGCACAGCGTGAGGCGGCGGGCCACCGCCGACCCGACGATCCCACCACCGACGACGACGACGTGCGGCCGCGTCACCCTGCTGCCGCGCGAGCGGCCTCGTCGGCCGCCTCGACGTCCGCGTCGGTGGGCTTCAGCACGTGGGCGGCATACGGCTCTGGGTGCCTGCGGAGGTAGACCTTGATGTACGGGCACAACGCCACGATGCGGCGCCCGGCAGCGACCGTCGAGCTCAGCGCGACGTCGGCGAGCCGGCCCGCGAGGCCCTGCCCCTCGTACTCCGGGTGCACCTCCGTGTGGAAGAAGACGACCCGGTCGGCGTCGTCGGGGCCGCCGTCACCCCGGGCCCGTACGAGCGCGTAGCTCGCGATGCCGATCACCCGGTCGCCGTCGCGCAGCTCGAAACGACTGCGCCCGGGGTTGTCGACGACCTCGATGGCCGCGGCCGAGCCCTCAGTCTGGTCGTCGGTCGGGTCGTCCGTCTGGTCATCCACGCCTTCACCCGTGCGCTCCGTCATGGCCCCAGCATGGCAGGGTGAGGTCATGGCGAAGTACTTCGACGTCCACCCGGTGGACCCCCAGCCGCGAGCGATCGGCCAGGCGGTCGAGATCCTTCGGACCGGCGGTCTCATCGCCTACCCGACCGACTCGTGCTTCGCCCTCGGCTGCTCGCTCGACAACCCGGAGGGCAAGGAGCGCATCCTGCGCATCCGCCACCTCGACGAGAAGCACCACTTCACGCTCGTGTGTTCGGACTTCGCGCAGCTGGGCCAGTTCGTGCACCTCGACAACTCTGTCTTCCGGGCCATCAAGGCGGCGACCCCGGGCCCCTACACCTTCATCCTCCCGGCCACGAAGGAGGTGCCGCGACGCCTGCTGCACGCGAAGAAGAAGACCGTGGGGGTCCGCATCCCCGAGCACCCCGTGGTCCGCGAGCTGCTCAAGGCGATGGGTGAGCCGATCCTGTCGAGCACCCTGCTGCTGCCCGACGACGACGAGCCGATGACCGAGGGCTGGGAGATCAAGGACCGCCTCGACCACGTCGTCGACGCCGTCATCGACTCGGGGGAGTGCGGCCTCGAGCCGACGACCGTCGTGGACTGGTCCGACGGCTACCCGGTCGTCACCCGGGTCGGCGCCGGCGATCCGACCCCGTTCGAGTGACCAGCCGCGCCGTCGTCCCCACTGTCGCGCCGGCGCGTGGTGCTGTTCAATCGGGCCATGAGCCATGGCGCCCGTGACGTGAGGCCCACTGCCGAGCCGCCGGCAGGCGAGTCCCTGGGCGCGCTGCTGACCGGTCTCGACGCGGCGGACCGCGAGACGCTGGAGCTGCGGCTCGAGCGCTGGTCCGACGACCTCCTGGCCGCGCTGCGGGTGCTGTACCCCGAGCAGGACGTCTCCGCCATCGCCCAGCGGCTGGTGGAGCGCGCCGTCTCGGCCTACTCCGAGCGATCCCCGGAGCTGCGCCGCCTCGACCAGCGGCGCCTGCTGCGCCCCGACTGGCTGCAGCAGCCCGGGATGTTCGGGTACGCCTGCTACACGGAGCGTTTCGGCGACGACCTGAAGGGCCTCGCCGGCCGGCTCGACCATCTGCGCGACCTCGGGGTCACCTACCTGCACCTCATGCCGTTGCTGCTGCCGCGCGACGGCGACAACGACGGCGGCTACGCGGTGCAGGACTACCGCACCGTGCGCCCCGACCTCGGCGATGTCGACGACCTGCGAGAGCTCGCGAGCACCCTGCGCGCCGACGGCATCTCCCTCGTGCTCGACCTCGTCCTCAACCACGTGGCGCGCGAGCACGAGTGGGCGCGTCGCGCCCGGGCGGGGGAGTCGCACTACCGCGACTACTTCCACGTCTACCCCGACCGGGTCATGCCCGACGCCTACGAGCGCACGCTGCCCGAGGTGTTCCCCGACTTCGCCCCCGGCAACTTCACGTGGGACGACGAGCTGGCGGGCTGGGTCTGGACGACCTTCAACGAGTGGCAGTGGGACGTCAACTGGGCCAACCCCGACGTGCTCGTCGAGTACGCCGACATCGTGCTCTACCTCGCGAACCTCGGCGTCGAGGTGCTGCGGCTCGACGCCATCGCCTTCACGTGGAAGCGACTCGGCACGAACTGCCAGAACCAGCCGGAGGTGCACGCGGTCACGCAGGCCCTGCGCACCGTGGCACGCATCGCCTGCCCGGCGCTCGCGTTCAAGGCCGAGGCCATCGTCGGGCCCCGCGACCTCGTGCAGTACCTCGGGCAGGGCGAGCACGCCGGCCGCGTGAGCGACATCGCGTACCACAACAGCCTCATGGTCCAGGTGTGGTCGATGCTCGCGACGGGCAGCAGCGGCCTGACGAAGCAGGCGCTGACGGCGTTGCCGCCGACGCCGCCGAGCGGGACGTGGATCTGCTACGTCCGCTGCCACGACGACATCGGCTGGGCCATCGACGACGCCGACGCGGCAGCGGCGGGCCTCGACGGCTACGCCCATCGCCGCTTCCTCTCCGACTGGTACTCGGGCGACCAGCCCGGGTCGTGGGCGCACGGCCTCGTCTTCCAGCACAACCCCGCGACGGGCGACAAGCGCATCAGTGGCACGGCCGCGGCGCTGACCGGTCTGTCCGACGCCGAGCGTCGCAACGACGCAGACGGGGTCGGCCTGGGCCTCGCCCGCCTCTTCCTGGCACATGCGGTCGTGGCCGGCTGGGGCGGCATCCCCGTGGTCTGGAGCGGTGACGAGCTCGGCATGCCGAACGACCCGCACTGGGCCGACGAGCCCGGCCACGAGGACGACAACCGCTGGGCACACCGTGAGCGCATCGACTGGGCGCTCGCGTCGCACCGCGGCGACCTGGCGACGACGGCGGGCAAGGTGTTCCAGGGCCTGCGACACCTGGCCACCGTGCGTCGCAGCCTTCCGCAGCTGCACGCCTCGGCGCAGACCCAGGTGGTCCTCGAGACCAGTGACGGGGTGCTGGCCGTCGTGCGCACCCACCCGAGCGGTTCGATGGTCTGCGTCTACAACGTGACGCGGCACTGGCAGACCGTCCCGGTGCGGCTCTTCGCGGACGCCGGTATCGGGCACGCCCACGACGCGCTGGGCGGGCACCCCGTCTTCGGCGACGCGGCCGGGCAGGCGTCGCTGAGCCCGTATGCCGCGTGGTGGGTGGTCGAGGCGCCGGTCGAGGTGTTGCGGGCCTGAGTCGCGACACGCCCTTGGTAAAGGTTGTGCGTTAACCTTTACCAAGGAGGTGGAGAACGCATGGTGCCGACCTGGCCCGCGCTCGAGTCGAGGACCGTCCCGTGGAGCCCCGTCGAGGGGCTCCTCGAGCTGTCCCGCCGCGCCCAGCGGGCCGCGCCCCGCACCTACGAGGCGGCGATCGTGCCGCCCATCGCCGCAGCCCGCCTGGTGCTCGACGGGGACCTCGCGGCCGACCTCGACGAGGCAACCCGCCTGCTCGCGGCGTTCGACGCCGGGGGAGCGGGCGAGATCGCGCCCTTCGCCTCGGTGCTGCTGCGCTCCGAGAGCGCCGCCAGCTCGCAGATCGAGAACCTCACGTCGTCGGCCCGCGCCCTCGCGGAGGCCGAGATCGGCGAGGGCAACCGCGCCAACGCCGCCGTCATCCTCGGCAACGTGCGCACCATGCAGGCGGCCCTCGACCTCGCCGGCCGGCTCGACGAGCACGCCGTGCTCGCCATGCACCGCGCCCTCATGGCGCAGCAGACGCAGCATCCCGCCGGGCGGTGGCGCGACCAGCAGGTGTGGGTCGGTGGCTCCGCGCTGCACCCCGGCGACGCGCACTACGTGCCGCCGGTGGCCGATGACGTGCCCGCGTTGATGGCCGACCTCGTCGCCTTCATGGACCGCGACGACCTGCCGCCCCTGGCGCACGCCGCGCTGGCGCACGCGCAGTTCGAGACGATCCACCCCTTCACCGACGGCAACGGGCGCACCGGGCGGGCGCTGCTGCACTCGGTGCTGCTTCACACCGGGGTCATCCGCCGGGTCACCGTCCCGATCTCGGCGGGGCTGCTCGCCATCCGCGAGGACTACGTCGACGCCCTGATGACGTACCGCCGGGGCGATGCCGAGCCGATCCTGCGCTGCGTGGCCGAGGCGGCACGCAACGGCACCCACATCGGTGAGCGGCTAGTCGCGACGCTGCGCGAGGTCCGCGCCCGCTGGGCCGAACGCCTCACTGCCAGAGCGGGATCGGCGTCGTGGTCGATGCTCGATCTCCTGCTGCGCCAGCCCGTCGTGACCGCACGGGTCGTCATGCGCGAGCTGGGGGTCTCTGCCCCCACGGCCCAGTCGGCCCTCCAGCGGCTCGTCGACGACGGCATCCTGCTCGAGTCGACGGGCCACCGACGCAACCGCGTCTACCGTGCGCCGGCGGCCCTCAGGGCGCTCGACGCGTATGCCGCCGGGCTGGGCCGTCGGGCCCGCTGACAGCTGTCACACCGGCGGGGGAGTGGCGCCATCTTCTCGACAATCGCCGAATCCCTTTGTGCCACAATGGGATTCGCCGGTAATCGACATTATGATGTTTGCCTCTCGAGGCCGCTGAAGCTGAGATCCACCCACGCGCCGTGCGGGTGGCAGGTGCCGAGCGTCACCGGGGCTCGCTCGTCGCCCTCGCGCCAGCGGCGCAGGCCCACAACGGTGCCGCCCTCGTCCACGTCCGCTGGGGGCTCGACGCCGGGGGCGCACGACGGTGGCTCCGCGGTGAGCCACGAGAGCAGCGCGCAGTCGCGGGCGATCATCCTCACCGCGGCCTCGAGGTCGGTGCGTCGCGAGGGCTCTAGGTAGGTGAGCGCCCAGGAGCTGAAGACCACGACGTGGGCCTGCCCACCGGCTTGGCTCCGGGCGACCTCCACGGCTCGGGGCAGGCCGTCGACCATGTCCGCCCGCAGCACCGTTGGCCGCTGGTCACGCAGCAGGTCGCGCGCGGCGCGGAAGCGCTCGACCCTGCCGGGCACCTCCGGCCAGAGGCAGGCCTCGAGCCAACGGACGGCGTCGTCGTCGGCGAGGTCCACGGGATCGAGGTCGACACCCGCTCGCCCCAGCACCGGAGGGAGCTCGAGGGCGTCCGCTCCGTCAGGCGAGGCCATCCCGGACCGGTCCCGGCCGACACAGCGGACCGACGAGCGGGGGTCGCCCAGCACGACCGGCGACGCCGACGCAGAGTCCCACGCGTCCAGCTGCACGGCGTAGCGGTCTACCGCCAGCAGCAGTCCGGCGCTGGCCCCGAGCTCGACGAGTGCCAGCGGGCGTTCACGAACGTCGCGAGACGATGCCACCAGGCCGAGGGCGAGGTAGACGGCCCGGTTCACCTCGTTGGTCTGCGTCCCGTGCGTGCCGATCAGCGTGACCAGCTCGTCGTGGTGGTCGAGCACCGTGCGCCGCACGTCGGGCCAGGGGTCGCCACTGGGCGTGCGCCCGGCTCCCACGACGCTCGGATACCACCCGGCTGCCGGGGTGTCCGGTCGGCGGAGCACGAGGTCGTGCAGGGCGGCCAGCCACAGGACCGGACGCGCCTGTCCGGGTCGCGCCGCCAGGAGCAGCGACGCGAGCTCCTCGTCCTCGGCGAGGTGCCGGCAGATCGTCGCGTAGAGGGGCAGGGCCGCGTACTCGGCGGCGAACTCGGAGAACCGTCGCTGGATCCGGTCGAGCCGCTCGGGATGGTGTCGCGCCTCGTCAGGCACCGGTGACTCCGTCGAGCGACTCCCGCACGAGGTCGGCGTGACCGTTGTGGCGGGCGTACTCGCCGATGAGGTGCAGGTAGACGAACCGCAGCGAGAAGGGCTCGCCCCCGGCCCCGAAGACCTCGTCGAGGCCACGACCGGCGACCGCCTCGTCGGCCGCCGCCCACTCGGTCACCAACGCCTCGTAGTCCTCAGGCGCAGTCGCCGGGTCGAGGTCGTCGAAGTCGAGGTCGGCTCCGGTGCCGAAGCCGTGCAGCGCAGGGAGGTCCTCGCCGGCCACCCTCTGCCGCAGCCAGATCCGCTCGACCTTGCGCAGGTGGCGCAGCAGGCCGAGGAGGCTGAGGTTCGACGGCCCGATCGTGCGCTCGGCGAGCTGCTCGGCAGTCAGCCCGGCGCACTTGGACAACAGCGTCGCACGGTGCCAGGCGAGCATCTCCGGCAGCATCTGCGTCTCGCCGGCCACCAGCGAGCCGCCGGGGCGCTCGACCTCGGGGGCCTTCCACTGCGACGTGCTGGCGGCGGTGGAGCTGGGGCTCATCAGGAGTGGCCTCCGTGGGCGAGTCGGGTCGTGGCAGGGAGGGTCTCACGTTCGAGCAGCACGATCACCTCGTGGTGCGACGTCTGGGGAAACATGTCGAAGAGCCGAGCCCGCCGGGCGACGTAGGAGGGAAGCCGAGCGAGGTCGCGCGCCAGGCTGTCGACGTTGCAGCTGGAGTAGGTCACGTGGTCGGCGCCCGATCGCTCGATCCAGTCGGCCAGCTCGGGCCCGATGCCGCGACGGGGTGGGTTGACGACGACCATCGACCCGGCGTCGCCGAGGACGGCCGGGTCGAGGCCCGACACGTCCGTCGCGTCTCCGGCCCGGAACTGCACGTCGACCGCGCGGGCCGAGGTGGCTCTCAGCCGGTCGGCGCTGAGCTCGGCGCTGCGCACCGCCTCGGGGGACACCTCGACGCCGAGCACCCGGCGAGGAACGCCGTCGCCATCCGTGGCGCAGTGGAGCGCGAAGCCGCCCACGCCGCAGTAGAGGTCGAGCACGGCAGCCGGACGCACCTCGCGGGCCCAGTCCCGGGCCTGGCGGTAGAGACCCGCGGCGACGGCGCTGTTGGTCTGGAAGAAGCTGTTGGGTCGCAGGTAGAGGGTGATGTCGTTGACGGGCATCTCGAGCAGGCCCTGGTCGGTCAGGACGATCTCCGTCTCGCCCTCGAGAACCGCCTTGTGCTCGGGCTGGAGGTTCACCGAGACGACGCGCACTTCGGACAGGTGTTCGAGCAGCCGCGGGAGCCGTGACTCGAGCAGCGCCAGGTGCTTCTTCGAGCGCAGCACGAAGCGCAGCATCACCTCACCGGTGGGGGAGAGGGTGACGATGAGGTGCTTGAGCTCGCCCTGCCGGGCCGCGACGTCGTAGGGCTCGAGGCCGATCTCGTCGACGAGGTCGGCCAGCCGGGGGATCAGGCGCTGGAGCGGTTCCTCGTGCAGCCCGCAGGCCCGCAGGTCGACGCCGTGCGACGTCGGGTCGAGGATCCCGAGGGTGACCGCGCCGGGACGACCGCCGACGACGAGCTTGGCCTTGTTGCGGAAGGCAGAGTCACGGCTGGCGAACGGTTCGAGCCACGTGAGGTCCGGGGCGACCGGCGACAGCGCCTGCCGGCAGCGGGCGTCCTTGTCGGCGAGCTGGACGGCATATGGCACGCCCATGAGCGCGCATGAGCGGCAGCGGCCCGCGTCGAAGTAGTCGCACTGCACCGGGCAAGGCTACGGCTCGCGCAGGGCTCTATGGCCACGGGTAGACCACTTGGGGGAGCCTGCTCGGACGGCAAAGTGACATAATGTCGATTATCGGCGTTATGGCCTCCCGCGTGAGCGCAGCACTCGCCGCAAACGGGATGCCTCCAGACCTCGTCGCGCGACACCTCTGCAACGGGCCGCGCGACGGGTCCTGGCGTTGGACACGTGTTCCGCGACAACCAGCATCGCTCGTCCCGGCTGCCCCCGCCATCAGACCTTCGTCCTAGTTCCCGAACGAGCTCCCGAACAAGCTCCGAGCCGGTCGCCGAGCCGCCCGGTTCACGGCTCCAGCTTCTCGAGCCAGCCGCCCAGGGCCTTCTCCAACCCGGCGCGCTCCGCCGGTGTCAGGCCTGACAGCATCCGCTCGTCACCGGCCATGACGTCAGCCAGGATGCGGTCGGCGGCGGCGACCCCCTCGGCGGTGAGCTGCACGTGGACCGTCCGTCGGTCGGGCTCCTCACGCACGCGCGCGACGAGACCGAGACGCTCCATGGCCTGGACGCGCTGCGTCGTGGCCCCGGCGGTGACCCGGCACCGGCGGGTCAGCTCGCCGGCCGTCAGCCGGAACGGCGCGCCCGCGCGCCTCAGCGTCCCGAGCACGTCCAGATGGCTCTGCTCGATGCCGTGCTCGGCCAGCACCCGCGCCCGGTTCTCCGTGGCTCGGGCAGCCAGCCGCCAGAGCGGCGTCAGCACGGCGATCGACGAGACGTCCACGTCCGGACGTTCCTGCTGCCAGGCGGCGACGATCTCGCCCACCCGCTCCCCCGCACGCTCGCTCACACTCAACACTTTAGCGCTAAAACGCAGCCATGGAGAAGGGCCACCACGCGGGCCGGCCACATCGCCCGACCCGCGCGACCGCGCAGCGCGCGACGGCGCCGCCTCAGCTCGTCGTGAGGGCCGTGTCGTCGACGACGAAGGACGTCTGGGCCGAGGAGTCCTCGGTCGCCACGAACTTCACGGTGACGCTGCTCCCCCGGAACGCGCTGAGGTCGAACGACCGCTGCACCCAGGTCGCCGACGCCCCGACGTTGCTGTAGGTGGCGAGCGTCGTCGTGACGCCGTTCCTCACGACCTGGACCTTGAGGGTGTCGTAGACGGTGCTGCCCACCTCGGCGGTGTCGAAGCGTCCCCAGAACGACAGCTGCGCCGTGGCCGCCGTCGACGGGATGGCCACCGTCTGCTGCTCGGTCTCGGTCGCCGTGCTCCCGTTGCCCCCGAGCCACATCTTCCACGTGCCGCTGTGCGCCGGCCGCGACGTCGAGGTCGTGATCGGGCCGGACGTCCCGGTCCACGAGACCGCTCCCGACTCGAAGCCGGGGTTGGCGAGCAGGTTGCCACCCGCCGGCGGCGGTGTCGTGCCGTAGTCCTTGGCGGCATACGCCCAGACCATCGCGCCGATGGCGTCGACGTTGACGTCCAGCGCCGTCAGGTCGAGGTTCGTGTTGGTGTCGCAGGACCGGTGGTAGCACGGGTCGAAGGCCTGCCCGGCCGTGCCGCCCCACTTGGCCGCCTGCGCGCTCGTCTTCGTCGTCTCGGCGCCGCTGAAGATGCCACCCGTGGGCAGGCCGAGCGAGCGGAACGCGGCGTGGTCGCTGCGGCCCTGGACGTCGATGTACTCCCACGGGATGTTCTTGCCGTCGTAGTACTTCGTGAGGTCGTCGCGGATGCCGTTGCCCGCCGCGTTGTCGTCGTAGACGAAGTAGCCGACGTTCGGCGAGGCGATCATGTCGAAGTTCTGGTAGCTCTTGATCGCCGAGCGCTGTGCCGTGCTGAGGTTGTTGACGTAGTACTTCGAGCCGAGCAGGCCGAGCTCCTCGGCGCCCCAGAACCCGAAGCGCACGTGGTTGCGCGGTGTCTGCCCGCTGGCGGCGTACGTCAGGGCGGTCTCGAGGATGCCGGCGCTGCCGCTGCCGTTGTCGTTGATGCCGGGCCCGACCGAGACCGAGTCGAGGTGGGCGCCGAACATCACGACCGAGCCCGTGTCGCCGCCGGGCAGGTCAGCGATGAGGTTGTAGGAGGTGCCCGACGAGGTGCTGAACGACTGCACCGTGGTGGTGAAGCCGGCAGCGTCGAGCTTCGCCTTCACCCAGTCGACCGACGCCTTGTAGCCGGGCTTGCCGGTGCTGCGGTTGCCGCCGTTGGCGTTCGCGATGGACTGGAGCTGGTCGAGGTGGGCCTTGGTGTTGGCCACCGAGATGTCCGGCCCGGCCGCCAGCGCCGCGGGTGGGGCGATGGTGAGGCCGGCCGTCGTGACCGCAGCGAGCACCAGCGGGGTGAGCAGGGTGCGCTTGCGCATGGATCTCCGTGGGAGTGAAGGGGTGCGGGGAGGAAGAGCGAGCGAAACCCTGTCCAGCCCCCACTCCCCCGGCAATGCACCTTGCGAACCCTTGGCCGCGGGTTGCCAAGTCCTGACGGCTCGCCGGGCATCCCCTGAGTGGCCGTATGCCGTCCGCTGACGCTGCACGGGCAGGGTGCGCGGCGTGTTTCAGCCGCTCGCGGTGCTGTCGCGGACGCGTTGTGGGACCGTTGCGCCATGTCGCACGCCGTCGTCAACGCCGCCCGACCGGAGACCCGGGAGCAGCGGGCCTGGTACTGGTACGACTGGGCCAACTCGGCCTATGTCACGACCACCGCAACGGTGCTCATGAGCCCGTACCTGACGTCAGTGGCGGAGGAGGCGGCGTGCCCGGGGCTCGCCGACGGGCAGGACTGCACGACGACCCTCTCGGTCTTCGGCATCCCGGTCGCACCGGGGTCGCTGTGGTTCTTCACGGTCACGTTCACGACGATCCTGTCGGCGATCGTGCTCATCTTCATCGGGGCGATCGCCGACCGCAGCCCGCGTCCCACGAGGCTCTTCGGAGCGTTGGCCTGGGTCGGGGCGGCCGCCGCGAGCCTGATGTTCTTCGTCGCGGGCACGAACTGGCAGCTCGGCGCGGCTCTCGTCGTCGTGGCAGGCATCTGCCTCGGGGCCTCGCTGGTCATCTACGACTCGATCCTCGTGCGCATCGCCAACGAGAACGAGCGCGACCGGGTCTCCTCGAAGGGCTGGGCGTTCGGCTACCTGGGCGGCGGCATCCTGCTGGCCCTCAACTTCGCGCTCGACTTCTTCCACGAGGACCTCGGCCTCGACCGGGCCCTCAGCACGCGCATCAGCATCCTGTCGGCCGGGCTCTGGTGGGCCGGCTTCACGCTCATCCCGTACCTCGGGCTGCGCCACCTCACCGGCACGGTGGAGACGCCGGTCGAGCGCTCCGCCGGCGTCGTCGGCGGCAGCATCGCCCAGCTGCGCAGCACGTTCCGCGACCTCGCCAACTACCCGCAGACGAAGATGTTCCTGCTCGCCTACCTGTTCTTCAACGACGGCATCCAGACCGTCATCGGGAGCTCGAGCATCTACGGCTCCAAAGAGCTCGGCTTCTCCGAGACGACCGTGCTGGGCGTCTTCCTCTTCGTGCAGTTCGTCGCCTTCTTCGGCGCCCGGCTCTTCGGGCGCGTCGCCGCCTCGATCGGGGCGTGGCGCACCGTGCTGTACGGCATCGGCCTCTGGACCGTCGTCGTCGTCTTCGCCTTCCTCGTGCCGTCGCGGTCGCTCGTCATCTTCCTCGCGCTCGCCCTGCTCATCGGCATCGTGCTCGGCGGCACGCAGGCGCTGTCGCGCTCGCTCTACAGCCAGCTCATCCCGCGGGGGCGCGAGGCGGAGTACTTCAGCCTCTACCAGGCCATGGAGCGCGGGACGAGCTGGTTCGGCACCCTCATCTTCGGGCTCGTCTACCAGGTCACCCTCAGCTACCGGTGGGCCATCATCGCCCTCATCATCTTCTTCGCCATCGGGGGCCTGCTGCTCTCGCGCGTGCGCATGCGCGAGGGCATCGAGCAGGCCGGCAACCCCGTCCCCGCCGTCATCTGAGAAACGCTTACAATCCGGACGGCTGCGGGGAACAACTCAACCGTTTCGCTCGTTCAAGCGTCTGTGAGGGTATGACACCAACGGGTGTCACAGCGGCAGAAGTCCTGGAGGGGTCCACATGGCCGATCGAGCACTACGCGGTTCCAACCTCGGCGCGAGGAGCATGGAATCCGACGAGAACGTCGTCCCGAGTGAGCGTCAGCTCACCGTGTACGTCTGCCCCGAAGGCCACCGCACCGAGCTCCCGTTCTCCATCGAGGCCGACGTGCCTGCCACCTGGGAGTGCCGTTGCGGCCTCGACGCCAGGTTGCAGGGCGGCCCGGAGCCGGAGGCCAAGCAGGTCAAGCACCAGCGCACCCACTGGGACATGCTGCTCGAGCGCCGGTCCATCCCCGAGCTCGAGGAGCTCCTGGAGGAGCGCCTGACGCTCCTGCGCGAGTCCCGTGGCGAGAAGCCGCGCCGGCGCAAGAGCGCCTGACAGACGTACCACCGAGAAGCCCGTCCCGTTCGTGGGGGCGGGCTTCTCGTCTACCCGCGGCAGTCCCACCCTCCGCCACCCCGCGGCC
>CBHRRQ010000080.1:0-15696 GCA_966081555.1 uncultured Terrabacter sp. | reverse complement strand
CCACGCACGAGTTGCCAGCGTAGTAGGTGCCGTGTCCGTCATGGTCGGAAGTGAGCAGAACGCCCGATGCGAGGTCCTTCGCCAGCTGCTTCGTGCCGCCGATGGGGGTGGCCGGGTCGCGCTCGTTTCCGATGACGAGGATCGGGGCGGCCCCCGCGGCCAGGGTGGTCCCCTTCGGCGTGCGGCCCGCCGTCGGCCAGGTGCGGCAGTTGTCGTAGAGCTCGCCGGTCATCCGGGCCCAGAGCGGGTGGTCCTTCTTGGCGTTGGCCTGGTCGGCGGCCAGCGACGGGTCGGAGGACATGCGGGGCCAGTCGGCGCAACGCACCGGGATCATCGCCTGCAGGTAGGTGGTCGGCGCGTAGGCACCGGAGGCGCTGCGCTCGACGACCGACATGCCCTTGGCGAGGAGGATGTCGCCCTTGCCGGTGAAGGCCTGGGCCAGCCCGCGGTTGAGGGTCGGCCACGAGGTGTCGGAGTAGAGGCACATGAAGATCGAGAAGCCGACCCAGCCCTCGCCGATGGTCGTGAGGCCCGGCTTGCTCGTCCTGAGGCCGTTCTTCTCGACGGTGTCGAGCAGGTCGACGATCTTCTGACGGGCGCTGCCCTTGTCGTTGCCCAGAGCGCAGTCGGAGCGGGCGACGCACCAGTCGATGAACGCGTCGATCGAGGACTCGAAGCCCTGGATGTCGTAGGTCATCTCCTGCTGCTCGGTCTGGTTCGGCGACATCGCCGAGTCGAGCACCATGCGCCCGACCTTCTTCGGGAACGCGTCGGCGTACATCGCACCGAGGAAGGTGCCGTAGGAGCCGCCGAAGAAGTTGAGGCGCTCGTCGCCGAGCAGCACGCGCATGACGTCCATGTCGCGGGCCACCTCGGAGGTGCTCATGTGCATCGCTCGCTCACCACCGCGGGTCGCGCACCGCTTGGTGATGGCGTCGACGTCGCCGAGCAGCTTGGCGCGCTCGGCCGCCGAGTCGGGGGTCGGGTCGTCGCTGAAGAGCAGGTCCATGTCGGAGTCGCCGAGGCAGCGCACGGGGCTCGACGCGCCGATGCCGCGCGGGTCGAAGCCGACGATGTCGTATGCCGCCCGCACCTCGGGCGAGAAGACGAACGAGGCGTACTGGGCGTACTCCACGCCCGAGCCGCCGGGGCCGCCGGGGTTGATGACGAGCGACCCGATGCGCTTGGCGGGGTCGGTCGCGGGGGCCTTGCGCAGAGCCAGCGTGAAGCGCGCACCCGTGGGGTCGGCGTAGTCGACGGGCACCTGCATCGTGCCGCACTCGTGCTTGGCGTTGTCGGGGCACGGCGACCACGACACCTGCTGCGTGTAGAAGTCACGCAGCGCTGCCGGGAAGTCGCCCGTGGCGGGGGCGCTGCTCCGGCTCGCGCTCGGCGTGGGCGTCGGCGCGACCTGCGTCGGCGACGGCACGGGCGGCGCGGTCTGGGCGACCACCGGCGGGCTGCTGATGCGCCAGACCGCGAGCACGACGACAGCGACCACTGCGACGATGGCGACCGCTGCGAGGAGCGTCCGAAGCGGCGACCGGGCGGGCGCACCCGCCGGCGAGGCGGCATACGGGGCACCCTGGCCGGCAGGTGAGCCTGGGGCACCCGGACCACCCGGACCACCCGGACCCGACGCGTAGCTCGGCGGAAGGGCGGCATACCCCGACGGGGCGTCCGGCAGGTCGTCGGGGCGCGGGTCGTCACTCATCATCGGTCACCGGGGTCCGTCGCTCAGCATCGCAGGCCGTCCTTGGGCACGCGCCCCTGGACGTAGTAGGCGTCGATGGCGCTGTCGACGCACGTGTTGCTCCGACCATAAGCCGTGTGCCCGTCACCGTCGAAGGACACGAGCACGGCGTTCTCGAGCTGGTCGCGCAGCCGCACGGACCACTCGTAGATCGTGGCGGGGTCGCGGGTCGTGCCGACGACG
Organism: uncultured Terrabacter sp.; assembly: GCA_966081555.1. Lineage (GTDB taxonomy): Bacteria > Actinomycetota > Actinomycetes > Actinomycetales > Dermatophilaceae > Terrabacter. The sequence continues at coordinate 13,760 of CBHRRQ010000080.1, read as the reverse complement.
ACGATGGGGTTGCTGCCGGGCGCCTTGACCTTGTGCGGGCCGACGGCGGCCTTCGCCGGCCAGAAGCCGCACGGCAGCGCGCCCCAGGCGAGGGTGGCGCCCCACGTCGGGGCCTTGACCGAGAAGTCCTTGGCGTACGTCTGGTACGTCGACAGGTCGGCGCTGTCGGGGCGGTCGAGGCAGTTGACGGCGAAGATCGACTCCATGATGTTGCCGTCGTAGCCCCCGCCAGGCCGGCGGTCGGCGTACGCGTCGGCCAGCTGCATCAGGCTCTGCCCGCTGCCGGCCTTCGCCTGCTTGAGAGCCTCGGTGAGGATGCCCCATGATCCCTGGTCGTAGAGGGCGATCGCGACGCCGACCCTGGCCCAGCCCTCGGTGAGCTGCGGCGCGCTCAGGTCGCCGGTGGGCAGCGGCTGGCGGTCGACCTGCCGGAAGAGGTCCTCGAGGCCCTTTCGGGCCGCCTCGGGGGTGTCGCCGAGCGGGCAGCCGGACTCGCTGGTGCAGTCCTCGAGGTAGGCCTGGGTCGCGATCTCGAAGCCGCGCGCCTGGCCCTCGCCGAGCTGCGCGCTCGTGAGGTCGGGCGGCACGACGCCGTCGAGCACGACGCGCCCCACCCGCTGGGGGAAGAGGTCGGCGTACGTCGAGCCGAGGAAGGTGCCATAGGACTTTCCGAGGTAGTTCAGCTGCGGGTCGCCGACGGCCGCGCGGAGGATGTCCATGTCGCGGGCCGCGTCGGCGGTCGACAGGTGCTTGAGGAGCTCGGGGTTGTCGGCCTCGCAGCCATCGGCCATCGCCTTCGCCTGGGTGCGCAGCGCCTCCTCCTCCGCCATGTCGTCGGGCGTCGGGTCGGTGGCGAGGAAGCGGTCGAGGGCCTTGTCGTCGAGGCAGTCGATCGGGTTCGACCGCCCGACCCCGCGGGGGTCGAAGCCGATGAGGTCGTAGTAGCGGCGCACCTGCGTGCCCCCGATGGTGCTCGCGCCGGCCCGGACGTAGTCGATGCCCGACGCCCCTGGACCACCCGGGTTGACGAGCAGCGAGCCGAGTCGCTTCGCCTGGTCGCGGGCCTTGACCCGCACGACCTTGATGGTGAGGTCCTTCGCCGGGTCGGGGGCGGCGTGGTCGAGGGGCACCCGCAGGTCGGCGCACTCGAGCCCCCCGCAGGACTGCCAGTCGAGACGCTGCGAGTAGTAGGAGGCGAGGGCGGGGCCGGGTGCTGCCGTGGCCGCCGGTAGACCGGTCCTGGACGTCGCTGCCACGGGCGGCTCGTCGGTCGTGCACGCCGCTGCGGCCAGCACGAGCGCCACGACCGCCGCCATGGCGGACAGGGCACGGGAGCTGGCGGCAAGGCGTGTCGTCATGCCCGAAACCGTAACGCGTCGGACCCTGTCGGGCCGCATCCGAGGAGCCGTCCCGCGGCTTGCCGAGAGGGCGTCGATGGCGTATGCCGTGGGGCCGGTTCGGGGCGGCGCCGCTCAGACCCCGAGGTCGCGGGGGACGCGCAGCTGCAGCGCCATCGCCTCGAGCGCGAGCAGGGGCGGCACGTTGGCGTTGATGCGGTCGCGGGCCTCGTTGATGGCGTCCATGGCCGCGAGCAGCTGCTCGGGGCCGAAGACGCCGGCGAGGGCTCGCACCTTGTCGATGGCGTCGGGGTTGACGAGGTCGACGTCGGAGTGGAGCCGCAGCACGAGCGCGTCGCGGTAGACGGAGGTGAGGTCGACGAGGGCCCGGTCGACGACGTCGCGGCCGTAGCGGGTGGCGCGCATCTTCTGCTCGCGCTCGAGCGCGGCCAGCTGCGAGCGGATGTGGGGCGGCTGCGTGCGAGCCGTCGGGTCGGCGCCCAGCGTCTCCATGAGGCGGGCGCGCTCGGCGGCGTCGCGCTCGGCGCCGGAGGCGGACGACTCCTCGTCGGCGATCTGGGCGAGGTCGGCAGCGGCGCCGATGGCGTCGCCGACCCCTTGGATCTTCGTCGCCATCGCGATGACGTCGCGCCGCCGGATGCGTGCCTGCTCGTCGCGGGCGAGGCGGCGGGCCAGTCCGACGTGGGACTGCGCGGCGCGGGCGGCATACAGGGCCATCGCCGGGTCGACGCCATCGCGCCGCTGGAGCAGGTCGGCCACGGCCTCGACGGGCGGGGTGCGCAGCCGCACGTGGCGCGAGCGCGAGCGGATGGTGACGATGACGTCCTCGAGGCTCGGCGCGCAGAGCATCCAGACGGTGCGGGGCGTCGGCTCCTCGAGCGCCTTGAGCAGGGCGTCGGCCGGGGCGTCGGTGTAGGCGGTGAGGCGGTCGGCATCCTCGATGATGATGATGCGCCAGCGACCGACCGACGGGCGCAGCGCTGCCTCCTGCACGAGGGCCCGGGCCTCGGCCACCTTGATCGACAGCCCCTCGGTAGCGACGACCTTGACGTCGGCGTGGCTGCCGTCGAGCGCGGTGCGGCACTCGCGGCACTCGCCGCAGCCGCCCTGCGGGCACTGGAGCGCCGCCGCGAAGGCGCGCGCGGCCGTGGAGCGACCCGACCCCGGCGGGCCGGTGAAGAGCCAGGCGTGCGTCATCGCCGACTCGTCGGAGACGGCGCGCGAGAGCGTCTCGATGGTCGGCTCTTGGCCGACGAGGTCGGCCCAGACGGTCATGCCCGCGCCGCCGTGACCCGGTCGATGCCGTCGACCACCGCCGCGTGCAGGTGCTCGACGGGCTTGCTCGCGTCGAGCACGAGGTAGCGCTCGGGGTCCTGCGCCGCGAGCTCGAGGTAGCCCCGACGCACGGCCGCGTGGAACGCGTCGGCCTCGGACTCGAGCCGGTCGTGCACGTCGCCGCGACGCTCGCGGCCCACCTCGGGCGACACGTCGAGCACGATCGTGAGGTCGGGCAGCAGGCCGCCGACGGCCCAGTGCTGCAGGGCCGTGATCTCGTCGGCCCCGAGCTCGCGCCCGGCGCCCTGGTAGGTGATCGAGCTGTCGACGTAGCGGTCGGTGATGACGACCTTGCCGTCGGCGAGCGCCGGCCTGATGAGCTGGTCGACGTGGTGCGCCTTGTCGGCGGCGAAGAGCAGCGCCTCGGCCCGGGCCGACACGTGGTCGCCGTGCAGCACGAGCTCGCGGATCTGGGCGCCGAGGGGCGTGCCGCCGGGCTGGCGGGTCACGACCACCTCGCGGCCCTGCTTCTCGAGCACGTCGGTGAGCAGCCGCACCTGGGTGGTCTTGCCCGCGCCGTCGCCGCCCTCGAAGCAGACGAAGAGCCCGGGGGCGGTGTCGACGCGGTGGGTCGCGGCCGTGAGGTTCTCCGTCACGACCCCGACCCTATGCCAGCGCGGCGACAAGCCGTCAGCGGCGGGCGAGCAGCTCCTCGGCGATCTGCACCGCGTTGAGCGCCGCACCCTTGCGCAGGTTGTCGCCGACGACGAAGAGCACGAGGCCCTTGCCCTCGGGAGCGGCTTGGTCGGCGCGCACGCGGCCCACGAAGACCTCGTCGCGGCCGGCGGCCTCGAGCGGGTTGGGCACGTCGGTGACGACGACACCGGGCGCGTTCTTCAGCAGGTCGAGCGCCTCCTCGGGCGTGATGTCGCGCTCGAACTCAGCGTGGATGGCGAGGCTGTGACCGGTGAAGACGGGCACGCGCACGCACGTCCCGCTGACCCGCAGGTCGGGGATGTGCAGGATCTTGCGCGACTCGTTGCGCAGCTTCTGCTCCTCGTCGGTCTCGAGCGAGCCGTCGTCGACGATCGACCCCGCGAGCGGCACGACGTTGAAGGCGACCGGAACGGCATACACGGTCGGGTCGGGCACGGCGACCGCGCGCCCGTCGAGGGCGAGCCCCGCGGGGTCACCGGCGGCGTACGCACCCCGCAGCTGGCCGTCGAGCTCCTGCACGCCCTTGCCACCCGAGCCGCTGACGGCCTGGTAGCTGGAGACGTGGAGACGGACGAGGCCGGCCTTCTCGTGCAGCGGGTTGAGCGCCGGCATGGCGGCCATCGTCGTGCAGTTCGGGTTGGCCACGATGCCCTTGGGGATCGTGTCGAGGTCGGCGGCGTTCACCTCGGAGACGACGAGCGGGACCTCGGGGTCCTTGCGCCACGCGCTCGAGTTGTCGATGACGGTCGCGCCCGCGGCAGCGACCTTGGGGGCGAGCTCCTTGGAGGCGGCGCCGCCGTTGCTGAAGAGGGCGATGTCGATGCCAGAGAAGTCGGCCGTCGCGGAGTCCTCGACGACGACGTCCTCGCCCTTGAACGGGAGCGTCGTGCCCGCCGAGCGCGCGGACGCGAAGAACCGCACCTGCGTGACCGGGAAGTCGCGCTCCTCGAGAAGGGCGCGCATGACCCCGCCGACCTGACCTGTTGCACCGAAGACACCGACTCGCATGTCACAAGGTTACGGCGAGGGAGGTCGCCCTCCCCCGCCGCGTTCACCTGTCGGTCGCCTCGTGCCGGTCCGCGTTCGCATGGATCGCGTCGCGGACGTAGGCCGCGAGGCCCGGTGCGATGTCCTCGTACGTCTTCGTGAAGCGGGGGTCGGAGACGTACATGTCGGCGAGTCCGCGGTGGAAGGTGTGGTCGAGGTCGTAGAAGCGGTCGTGGATGTGGCGGCGGTGCTGCTCGGCGGCGTCCATGGCGGCCTCGCTCGTCGCCGGCTCACCCGACTGCTGGGCCCGGACGAACGCCGAGTTCACGGCCTCCATCTCGGCCTTGACCTCGGACCAGTCCGCCTTCGTGTAGCGCTTGGTGCGTGCGGCCGACTGCTTCCACGCGTCGGACTCGCCCCAACGCTCCTGGGCCTCCTGCTGGTACTCGTCGCTGAAGCCGTCGCCGAAGAGCTCCTTGAGCTCCTCGGGGGTGGCGGGTTCGTTGCCCATCTCTCTCTCCAGTGCTCGGTCGATGGCCGCCACGAGCTCACGCAGCTCGTCCAGCCGGGTCATGACCGTGGCGCGCTGACGGCGCAGGTGGTCGGCCGCGTCCTCGCCGCCGTCGAGCAGGGTCGCGATCTCGTCGAGCGGCAGCTCGAGCCGCCGGTAGACCACGACCTGCCGCAGGCGGACGAGGTCCTCGTCGGTGTAGAGCCGGTAGCCCGCCCGTGAGCGCCCGCTCGGGACGACCAGGCCGATCTCGTCGTAGTGGTGCAGCGTGCGCACCGTCACGCCGAAGAGGTCGGCGACCTGCCCCACCGTCCAGGTGGTCATCTCCTGCGTCCTTCCGGTCATGGCACCGAGCGTGTCGCCTCACGTCGCGTGAGGGTCAAGCCCATTCAAGACGAGACCCCGGCCGTATGCCGTGTGGTCGGGTGCGCGGTCGGGCGGCGGCCCGGCCCGGGTCGCCCTACTCTCGGAACCGTGGAGCTCGAGGTCCGGCACCTGCGCGTCATCGCGGTGGTCGCACAGCAGGGCAGCCTGCCCGCGGCGGCTGCGGTCCTCGGCGTGTCCCCGGCGGCCCTGGGCTCGGAGGTGGGGCGCATCGAGCGCGCGCTCGGCTGCTCCCTGTTCCGCGCGAGCGGCGACACGGTCTCGTGCACGGCGATCGGAGAGCGGGTCGCGGCGCGGGCGCGTGCCGTCGTCAGCGAGGTGGCGCTGCTCCGCGAGGACGTGCGCGGCCACCAGTCCGGCGAGGGCCCGCTGCGCATCTCCTCCGACTCGCTGCGCTACTTCACCTCGTTCGTCAGCCACGCGTACGCGACGGACATGCGGCGACCCCTGCTGCCCGTGCCCCCGCTCACCGGCACCACGACGACCGAGGCGATCAGCGACGGCCGCATCGACGTCGCCGTCGTCATCGCGCTGGCGGCCGCGCGCGCAAAGGAGCGCCCGGACGTCGGCGAGCGCCTCATCGTCGAGCGCGAGCCGCTGCTCGTCGCCCTCTCCGCGACGCACCCCCTCGCCGCGCAGCGCTGCGTCGACATCCGGGACCTGGCCGACGAGGACTGGATCCTGCCGCCGGTCGAGATCGACCCCGGTTCCGAGGCGACGGGCTCGGTGCTCGGTGCGCTCGGCGTCACGCTCCGGTCGTCCTACGGTCCCCATGACCTCGGCCCGCTGTGGCCGGCCGTGGTGACCGGGCGCGCGGTCTCGTTCGCGGTGCCGACCGCCGCCGCCCCGCCCGGTGGCGTGCTGCGCCCGCTCTGCGACCAGCCGATCGTCGCTCGCCGCGTGCTGCGCTGGCGGCTCGGCTCCATCGGCGAGGCCGACGTCGAGCGGTGCGTGCGGGCCGCGGGATCGGCCTACCGGGAGCAGCTGACCCACACCGCGCAGACCCAGGGGTGGTGGCCGACGGCCCGCTCCGAGGAGAAGCCGACGCTCGCGTCCTGACGGGCGACGAGTGCGCCCGGTCGGCCTCGTGCGGCCACCCATAGGGTGAGCGCGTGCACCGTCGCCTCGCGCTCGTCCGCCGACCCTCCCCCAGACTCGCCGACGGGATCGTGACGCACGTCGAGCGGTCGACGACGGTCGACGCCGACCTGGCCCTGCGCCAGTGGCAGGAGTACGTCGATGTGCTGCGTCGCCGCGACTGGTCGGTCGTCGAGGCACCCGCCGCCGACGACTGCCCCGACGGCGTCTTCATCGAGGACCAGGTCGTCGTGCACGGCGACGTCGCGGTGCTCTGCCGCTCCGGCGCCCCCGAGCGGCGGGGGGAGCGCGCCGGCGTGCGCGAGGCCGTCGAGGCGCACGGCTACCGCACCGTCGAGATCGAGGCACCGGGCACGCTCGACGGAGGGGACGTGCTCAAGCACGGCCACCACGTGTGGGTCGGAGTCGGAGGGCGCACCAACGACGACGGCGTCGCGCAGCTGGCCCGGGCCCTGGCGGGCCACCGCGTCGACGTCGTGCCGGTGCCCGTCTCGAAGGTGCTGCACCTCAAGTCCGCGGTGACCGCCCTGCCCGACGGCACGGTCGTGGGCCACCTTCCCCTCGTCGACGACCACACCGTGTGGTCGAGGTTCCTGCCCGTTCCCGAGGAGCCCGGCGCCCACGTCGTGCTGCTCGGTGGGCAGTCCGTGCTCATGTCGGCCGCGGCGCCCCGCACCGCCCAGCTCTTCGCGGCGAGAGGGCTGGACGTGACGATGGTCGACATCTCCGAGTTCGAGAAGCTCGAGGGCTGCGTCACCTGCCTCTCCGTGCGGCTGCGCGGCTGACGGCATACGCCCTCGGTCCCCGCGCCCGGGGTCACGCTCGCCACGGACTGCTAGGGTCGCTAACTGGATGAGCAATCCCCCGAGCGATCGAGGTGACGGCATGACCACACGACCCGCACGACCGCACGACGACGCACTGACCCCGTCCGACCAGGTCCGCCGCGTCGGCGTCCTGGCCGCCGAGGTCTTCTGCGTCGTCGGCACGCTCGTCGGCCTCGGGGTCTTCGGGACGCGCGTCGAGGAGTCGTCGGGCGGCGCGCTGGCGGCCACGGCGACGCTCATCGCGCCGGCCACCCCGGCCTTCTCGATCTGGACGCCCATCTATCTCGGTCTCCTGGCGTATGCCGTGTGGCAGGCCCTGCCCGCCAACGCCGTTCGCGCTCGCGTGCGGCGCACCGGCTGGCTCGCCGCGGTCTCGATGGTGCTCAACGCGGCGTGGCTCCTCGTGACCCAGCGGGGCTGGATCTGGGTGAGTGTCGTCGTCATCGTCGCGCTCGTGCTCACGCTGGGAGTGCTGCTTCGACGCCTCACGGACGAGCCCGCCGCGTCGCCGACCGAGACGGTCGTCCTCGACGGCACCTTCGGCGCCTACCTCGGCTGGGTCGCGGTCGCCACCTGCGCGAACATCACTGCAGCACTGGTCGATTCGGGCGTCGACCTCAGCGCGTGGCTGAACCAGCTGGCTGCCGTGCTCGTCCTCGCCGTCGCCGGCGGTCTGGGGGTGCTCTTCGCACGACGCCTCGGCGGTCGCTGGGCCGTGGCGGCCGCGATGGCGTGGGGCCTGGGGTGGATCGCCGTCGGACGCATCGCCGACTCTCCGCGCTCGCTCGTCACCGGGATCGCCGCCGTGGTGGCTGCGCTCGTGGTGCTCGCCGCCGCGGCGCGCTGGCACAGGCCGGCCGGGGCCCGCGAGCGCCATGACGCCGGTGGCGCCGGCGACCGCCGCGACCGTTCGGCGGCCCGGCTCCAGCCGGAGGGCTGACCGCCGGTGGACGCCGACGTCCTCGTCGTGGGCGCGGGCCTGGCCGGCCTCAGGTGCGCGGCCCGGCTCGCCGAGCTCGGCCGTGAGGTGCTCGTCCTCGAGTCGTCCGATGCGGTCGGCGGGCGCATCCGCACGGACGTCGTCGACGGCTTCCGCTGCGACCGCGGGTTCCAGGTGCTCAACCCTGCCTACCCGGCCGTTCGCCGATGGGTCGACCTCGAGGCGCTCGACCTCAAGCCCTTCGGTGCCGGGGTGCTGGTGCGTCGGCCCGAGGGCCTGAAGGTCGTCGCCGACCCCGTGCGGGAGCCGCGCCGGCTGCCGGCGACCCTCCGCAGCGGGTACGCGAACCCCGTCGAGCTGGCGGCGCTGGGCCGCTGGGTCGCGCGAGTCATGGTCGACCCGAAAGGTGTTCTGGCGCAGCCGGACTCGACCCTGGACGAGTCCTTCGACAGCGCAGGGGTGTCAGGGCGGCTGCGCCGTGAGGTCCTCGAACCCTTCCTCGCCGGCGTGCTCGTCGACAGCCACGGGCAGTCCTCGGCGTCCTTCACCAAGCTGCTCGTGCGCATGTTCGCCCTCGGTCGCCCCTCGGTGCCGGCGCTCGGCATGCAGGCCTTCCCCCAGCAGCTGGCCGAGCGGTTGGGCGACCGCGTGCGCCTGAACCACCGCGTCGACGCGGTGGTGCCGGTCGGGGGCGGCGTCGAGGTGCGGACCGGCGAGGCGGCCCTGCGCGCCCGCACTGCCGTGGTGGCGACCGACCCGCTCGCCGCCGCCGCGCTCACGCGTCTGCCCGAGCCGCCCGTCCGGGGGCTGGTGACCTGGTGGTTCGACGCACCCGAGGCGCCGCACGCCCTGCCCTTCGTCGCCGTGGACGGTCGACGATCCGGCGACCGCCCGCCGGGGCCGGTGTGGAACGCCGCGGTCATGACGGCGGCGGCACCCAGCTACGCCCCTGCCGCCCGGCACCTCGTCGAGGCCACCTGCCTGCTCGACCGGCCCGACCGAGACGCCTCCGAGTCGGACGTGCTGCGCCACGTCGGCGAGATCTACGGCTGCGACACCTCGGGGTGGCGGCTGGTCGTCCGGCACCGCGTGCCCGCAGCCCTGCCGGCCATGGCGCCACCGCTGCAGACGCGCTCCTCCGTCGACCTCGGCGACGGGGTCTTCGTGTGCGGCGACCACCGCGACACCGCCTCGATCCAGGGCGCCCTGGTGTCGGGCCACCGCACGGCCGAGGCGGTCCACGCGTCGCTCTGAGCGGCCATCGGCGAGACCCGAGCGGCGCGCGACGGGACTCGGGAGATAAATCTCGGCTCCGGTGCATCCAGGACGGGTGCCCGCGCGGAAGAAGGGGGCAGACGGCACCCCACGCCGTCGACCACGCACCTCCCCTCCCGTCCGCGTCCGCCCGACGAGAGCGACCCGGTCGCACTCGAGAACTCACACCGGAAAGGAACGACCATGAAGTCCATCCGCATCGCCGCCGCCGCCTCGCTCGCCCTCGCCCCCGCCGCCTTCGTCGCCGCACCGGCGCACGCCGCCGACGCCACCGTCTCGGTGCTGCACGGCGTGCCCGGCGCGACGGTCGACGTCTACGCCAACGGCAAGGCCCTGCTCACCAACTTCAAGCCCGGCACGCTCACCGACCCGCTGATGCTCCCCGAGGGCACCTACGACCTCAAGGTCACCCAGGCGGGCGCCGGCGCCGGGGGCGCCGCCGTCATCGAGGCGAAGGACGTGCAGGTCCCGGGCGGCGCGAACGTCACCGTGGTGGCCCACCTCTCCGAGGCCGGCAAGCCGGTGCTCACGCCGTTCGTCAACGACACCTCGAAGGTCCCGGCCGGCAAGGCGCGGCTGACGGTCCGCCACACCGCGGCGGCTCCCGCCGTCGACGTCCGGGCCAACGGCACCGCCGCGCTCAAGGGCCTGACCAACCCCAACGAGGCGAAGGCCGTCGTGGGCGCCGGCACCATCACGGCCGACGTCGTGCTCGCCGGCACATCCGACATCGCGATCGGCCCCGCCGACCTCGACCTCAAGGAGGGCACGAACACCATCGTGTACGCCTGGGGCAGCGCCGCCGACAAGAACCTCAAGCTCGCGGTGCAGACCATCTCCGGCATGCACTCGGCTCCCGGTGGGGTGCCCGCCGGGGCAGGCGGCCAGGCGGCTGCCGCGCAGCAGTCGTCCGACGTGGCCCGCTACTCGGCCGTCGTCGGCGCCGCCGCAGCGGCCGGCGCCCTCGTGCTCGTGACGCGTCGCCGCACGGCTCGCGCCGAGAGCTGAGCCGTCCACACCGAGGAGAGAGCCCCATGCCCGGCCCCCAGCACCGGACGGCCATGCCGGCCGTCTCGCGCGACCTGCTGACGGAGGACGACGTCTCCGACCCGGACGTCACCCCGCCACGGGACCGCGCGCTCGCCGGCGACCCTGCCGCCCCGTTCGCCGAGGGGCGCGAGGCAGGAGCCGGGGCCGGGATCGAGAGGCCCGCGCCGGGGTGTGTTCGGGGGCACGCTCCGGCCCGGAACCGGGGCGCCAGGACCGTGGCCGCCGCGATGGCGGCGGCGGTCCTGGCAGGGGCGGTGGTCGCCTGGCTGACGCGCCCGGAGCAGAGCGCAGCCTCTGCCGGGAGTGCGGGGATCCGCTCGGCCACGGCGCCACCCGGCGCGCCCGGCCCTCCCGCGGCCGGCGCACCCGGCCCTCCGGCGGCACGTGCGCCCGCCGCCGGAGCGGCCGCCCCCTCGGGGCTCGTGTCGACCCCCGTGCCGGCCAGCCCTGCCACCGTTCCGCCCGCGCCGTCCGACGGGCGCCAGGGCATGCCGCAGCGGTTGACCATCCAGCGCCTCGGCATCGACATGGCGATCGTTCCCGAAGGGGTTGCCGGTGACGGCGAGATGGCGCTGCCCGCCACACCGGCGCAGGTCGGGTGGTACCGCTACGGACCACGTCCCGGCGACCGCGCCGGCGCCACGGTCCTCGCCGCCCACCTCGACATGCCGGGCTACGGCGTCGGGCCCATCGCCAAGGTCGACGAGCTGCGTGCCGGTGACGTCATCACCGTGCGCTCTGCCGCCGCGACGCACCGCTTCCGGGTCACCGACGTGTCCAGCGTGCGCAAGACGTCGCTCGACCTGGCCGCGCTGTTCGCGCGCGACGGGCCACCCCGCCTGCACGTGGTGACCTGCGGCGGTGAGTTCGACAGGGAGCGCCGGCGCTACGACGAGAACGTCGTCGTGACGGCCGAGCCGATGACGTGAGCGTGCGCCGACATGCCGTGGTTAGGTGTACTCGTGCACGTGCACGACGACCCTGACGTCGAGTCCGCCGAGCTCGCCGCCCGGTTGGCCGGCGGCGACCGCGAGGCGCTCGCCGAGATGTACCGCCGCTGGTCACCCCTCGTGCACACCATCGCGCTGCGTGCCCTCGGCACCCGTGAGGACGCCGAGGACGTCGTCCAGCAGGTCTTCGTCGCGGCCTGGCGTGGCCGGGCGACCCTGCGCCCGGAGCGCGGCTCGCCGGCCGCCTGGCTCGTGGGCATCACGAAGCACCGGGTGGCCGACGTGCGGGCCGAGCGCTACCGGAGCCACCGCAACCTGCAGGCCGTCGCCTCCGAGGTCGCGACGGCGCCCGAAGCCACCGGCGACTCGGACTGGGCCGAGCGGCTGCTGCTGGTGCACGAGCTGGAACGGATGGGCGACCCGCGCGCGACGGTGCTGCGCATGGCGTTCATCGAGGACCGCACCCACGAGGACATCGCCCGGGCCCTCGACCTGCCGCTGGGCACGGTCAAGAGCCACGTGCGCCGGGGCCTCATCGCACTGAGAGATCGACTGAAGGAGGTGGAACGTGTCTCACCCGAATGACGACGAGCTGGCCGACCTCGCCCTGGGCGAGCCGGCTGCCGCCGACGTGTCGGCCCACGTCGCGCAGTGCGCCGCGTGCGCCTCCGCGGTGAGCGACCTCCGCCGCACGGTGCGCCTCGTCGCCGACCCCGGGCCGTATGCCGGGTGGCAGGCCCCCGACGACGCGGTCTGGGCGAGGATCGCGGACCAGCTCGACACCGCCGAGCCAGAGAACGACGGCGCCGTCGAGGACGACACCCACCGGTACGGCGCCGCGACGGCTTCGCCGCCCGAGGCACTCCAGGCACCGGATGCACCCGACGCCTCCGAGGCGGCGCCCGCTGCCCCGCCGGCACCCGTGGTCCGGCTCGAGCGAGGCGCCCGGCGGCGTACGGCAGCGTGGGCAGCCGCCCTCGTCGCCGCCAGCCTTGTCGTCGGGCTGCTCACCGGACGCGCCATCTGGGGCTCCACGGGCGGCGGACAGGTCTCGCAGGTCGCCCTCGCGACCCTCGACACCCGCCGCACCGAGGGCGAGGCACGGCTCGTGCGTGCCGCGTCGGGCCTCGACCTGCAGGTCACCACCGACACGCCCCTCGACGCAGGGAACGGCTACCTCGAGGTCTGGCTCATCAACGCCGACGGCAAGCGGATGGTCTCCGTGGGCGTGCTGCGACCCGGCGAGCCCGGCTCGTTCCCGGTCACCCAGGCGCTGATCGACCAGGGCTACGTCGTCGTCGACATCTCCAAGGAGCAGTTCGACGACAAGCCGGCGCACTCGGGCGACAGCCTGCTTCGCGGGCAGCTGCCCGCCTGAGGCGCGACGACGGGCAGGACGGCATACGCCATGGGGCCCGAGCGGAGGGCGCACGAGCGGCCCGGTGGGCACGCGCAGGCGGCGCCGGTGCGTGTCGGGATCGGGCGAACGGGCTCAGGACATGAGGTTGCGCATCGCCGCGGTCGCGCCCAGCAGGTAGCGCTCCACGACGGCCCGGTCGCGGTCGTCGAGCGAGGCGTCGAGGTCGGCGAGCGCCTCGAACATGGGTCGCATGCGGGCGAGCACCTCGGCCCGTCCGCTGTCGGTGATGACGACTTCGGTGCGCCGGCCGTCACCCGGGTGCGAGCGCCGCTCGGCGTGCCCTCGCGACACGAGCCGGTCGACGACGCCCGAGGACGCCGCCGAGGTGACCCCCAGCAGGCGCCCGATCTCGACGGGGCCGAGGGGGCCGCGCATGAGGTGACGCAGGGAGTGCAGCTCGGAGGTCGACAGGCCGGCCTGGCGCGCGACGACCGCCGGAACCGCCTCGGAGACCTCGACGAGCTCCTGGAGCGCGGCCAGGGTCGCGGTGGTGCGCCACTGCGGCACACCGGGGACGAGGCCCAGCTCGGGCAGGCCGGAGCTCCCGGCGGCTCCCGCCGCTGCCGCACCCGTGGACGCGTGCGGGGAGGCCTCGTGGGGGCCGTGGCGGCCCGGGGGTGCGTCTGTTGCGGCTCGACGCTTCGTGCTAATGTCACTCACCAACTTAGTAATCATCTGAGTAACTGAGTTACTCATCTTATCCCGGAGGTCTCTCGTGCGGGGTCTGACCGACACCATCGTGCGACGGTGGTGGGCCATCGCCATCGTCATTCTCGCGCTCGCCGGCGCCATGGGCGTCACCAGCGCCCTCGGCGAGGCGACGCGCACCGCTGCAGCCACCGACCAGCTGCCCGTCGGCTCCGACAGCGCCAAGGCGGCGGAGCTGCGCGATCGCCTCCCGGAGGCGAAGGGATCCACCGCCGTCGTGCTGTTCACCCGCGAGGGTGGCACGCTGAGCGCCGCAGACG
>CBHRRQ010000079.1:0-15770 GCA_966081555.1 uncultured Terrabacter sp. | reverse complement strand
GTCCCGGGGGCGACGACCTGCTCGAGGGTGATGTCGCGCGCCTGGGCGTCTCCGAAATGACGAGCCGCCGCGACATCGACCGGCTCTCGAGCGACGGGCTCCTCGAGCGCGTGCACGGTGGAGCGCTCGCCCTGAACGACTCGCGCAGCAGCGAGGAGCCCGGGTTCTCCGCCAAGTCCCTCCTCCAGCTCGCGCAGAAGCAGGCGATCGCCCGGGCCGCGGCCCGCCGCGTCGAGGCCGGCAGCGCGATCGGCATCTCGGCCGGCACCACGACGTACGAGCTGGCCCGTGCGGTCAAGGACGTGCCGCAGCTCACCGTCGTCACGAACTCGGTGCCCGTCGCGCAGCTGCTGCACGAGTCGGGTGCACCCGGGCAGACCGTCATCCTCACGGGCGGGGTGCGCACCCCGTCCGACGCGCTCGTCGGCCCGGTCGCCGTCGCGGCCCTGCGTGCCCTCCACGTCGACCTGCTCTTCCTGGGAGCGCACGGCGTGGACGACCGCAGCGGCCTCACCACGCCGAACCTCGTCGAGTCCGAGACCAACCGGGCGCTCGTCTCGTCCGCCCGTCACGTGTGCGTGCTCGCCGACTCCTCGAAGTGGGGCACCGTGGGCCTCAGCACCTTCGCCGACCTCAGCGAGGTCGACCTTTTCGTCACCGACGTCGCACTTCCCGGGCGGGCGCGCGAGATCCTGCGCGAGTCGGTCGGCTCCCTCGAGACCGTGGAGGCATCATGACCACCCCGAGCCGCACGACGAGCCGCATGACGACGAGGCACCTCGCCGACGGTCGCGAGATCATCTACGTCGACGAACCGGGCACCCCCGAGCGCACCGCCGAGGACCAGCGCCCTGTCGAGCCGCGCGTGCAGTCGGGCGAGGTGCGCCACGACGCGCTCGTCGACGACTGGGTCGCCGTGGCCGCGCACCGCCAGCACCGCACCTTCATGCCGCCCAAGGACGAGTGCCCGCTCTGCCCCGCCGGCCACGGGTCGGTGCCGTCGGAGATCCCCGAGACCGACTACCAGGTGGTCGTCTTCGAGAACCGCTTCCCGTCGTATGCCGTCACGTCGGTCGGAGCCGACGTGCCCGATCCCTCCGGCATCTTCGGAACGCGCCCCGCCCTGGGACGCTGCGAGGTGGTCTGCTTCACGAGCAGTCACGAGGCGTCGTTCAAGGACCTCCCGGTGGAGCGGGTGCGCACCGTCATCGACACGTGGGCGCAGCGCACGGAGGCGCTGGGCGCGATCCCGGAGGTCGAGCACGTCTTCGCGTTCGAGAACCGCGGCCGCGAGATCGGCGTGACGCTCCCCCACCCGCACGGCCAGATCTACGCCTATCCCTACGTGCCCGACCGCACCAAGGCGCTGCTCGAGGCGGCTCGCCGCCACCACGAGCGCACCGGCCGGCTGCTCGGGGCCGACATCCTCGCCGCCGAGCAGGCCGATGGCTCCAGGGTCGTCATCTCCGGCAAGCACTGGACGGCCTACGTGCCCTTCGCGGCCCGGTGGCCCGTGGAGGTGCACCTCGCACCGCACCGTGACGTGCCCGACCTGGTGGCGCTCGACGACGAGGAGCGCGACGAGCTCGCCGTCGTCTACCGCGACCTGCTGGGGAGGCTCGACCGCTACTACGTCGCCGAGGACGGCTCGCCGGTCACGCTGCCCTACATCGCGGCGTGGCAGCAGGCCCCGGCCAAGACGGGTCGTGACGTGTCGCGCCTCCACCTGCAGCTGATGTCGGTGCTCCGCGGGCCCGGCCGGCTCAAGTACCTCGCCGGCTCCGAGTCCGGCGTCGGCGGCTGGGTCAACGACGTCGCGCCCGAGCGGGCGGCTGCCCGGTTGCGCGAGGTCGCACCGTGATCGACGAGCTGACGGCAGCGTTCGAGCGCACCTTCGGCGGCGCCCCGGCAGGCGTCTGGTCGGCGCCCGGCCGGGTCAACCTCATCGGTGAGCACACTGACTACAACGGTGGCCTGTGCCTGCCGATCGCCCTGCCGCAGAGGACGTATGCCGCCGTGTCCCGTCGCGACGACGGCGTCCTCCGCATGGCGTCGGCGCAGCAGGACGGGGTCGTCGAGGTCTCGCTCGACGAGATCTCGCCCGAGCGCCCCGGCGGGTGGAGCGCGTACGTCGCCGGCGTGCTGTGGGCCCTCGCGAAGGACGGGCACGAGGTCGGCGGCCTCGACGTGCTCGTCGACTCGACGGTGCCGCTGGGGGCGGGGCTCTCCAGCTCGGCCGCCCTCGAGTGCGCCGTCGCAGCGGCTGCCAGCGACCTCTTCGGTCTCGGGCTGCTCGAGTCGGCGCAGGGCCGGTCCCGCCTCGCGGCGCGCTGCGTCGAGGCGGAGAACACCATCGCGGGTGCACCCACCGGCGGCATGGACCAGTCGGCGTCCCTGCTCTGCGACGAGCGCGCTGCCCTGCTGCTCGACTGCCGCTCGGGCGACACGAGGCAGGTGCCGTTCGACCTCGGTGGCGCCGGGCACGTGCTCCTCGTCACCGACACCCGTGCCGAGCACGCCCTCGTCGACGGCCAGTACGCCGCGCGCCGCGAGGCGTGCGAGCAGGCGGCCCGTGAGCTCGGGGTCGAGACGCTGCGCGAGATCGACCCGGCCGGGCTGGACGACGCGCTCGCCCGGCTCGACTCCGACGAGGTGCGCCGCCGGGTGCGCCACGTCGTGACGGAGATCGAGCGCGTGGAGGCCGCGGTCCGGGCCCTCGAGGCCGACGACCTCCGCGAGGTCGGGCGCCTGTTCGACGCCTCGCACGCGTCCCTGCGCGACGACTACGAGGTGTCGTGCGAGGAGCTCGACGTGGCCACCGAGACGGCCCGTGCGCACGGGGCGCTCGGCGCACGCATGACGGGCGGCGGCTTCGGCGGGTCGTGCATCGCGATCGTCCCCGCCGCCGACGCCGACACTGTCGCATCGGCGATCGAATCTGCTTTCGCCAGCGCCGGATTCACCCCACCACGGTCGTTCACGGTCACGGCATCAGGCCCCGCCGCTCGCGACTGCTGAGGACGACGGAGGGCGGCCACCCCGTGGGGGTGACCGCCCTTCTCAGGTGCGTCGTGCTGGCGACTGGCTCAGGCCGGGATGATGAGGCCCGTGGTGGCCTTGGCGCGCTCGAAACGGGCGGCGACGTCCTCCCAGTTGACAACGTTCCACCACGCCTTGACGTAGTCGGCCTTGACGTTCTCGTACTGCAGGTAGAACGCGTGCTCCCACATGTCGAGCTGGAGCAGCGGGATCTGGCCGACGGGGATGTTGCCCTGCTGGTCGAACAGCTGCATGATGTGCGGCCGCTGCGCGATGGTGTCCCAGGCCCAGATGGACCAGCCGGAGCCCTGGATGGCGTTGGCGTTGGCGTTGAAGTGCGCCTGGAACTTCTCGAAGCCGCCGAAGTACTCGTCGATCGCGGCCTTGACCTCGCCCTCGGGCTGGCCACCGCCGTCGGGGCTCATGTTCTTCCAGAAGACGGAGTGGTTCGTGTGACCACCGAGGTGGAAGGCGAGGTTCTTCTCGACGCCGTTGACGGAGGCGTAGTCGCCCGACTCGCGAAGCTCCTCGAGCTTGGCGACCGCGGCGTTTGCGCCGTCGACGTAGGCCTTGTGGTGCTTGCTGTGGTGCAGCTCCATGATGCGAGCGCTGATGTGGGGCTCGAGGGCTGCGTAGTCGTAGTCGAGATCGGGAAGCGTGTAAGCCACTTGTCGTTCCTTTCTGGAGACCATCCGGCTCCGCCCACTCTATGCCGGGGCAAACCGCCGTCGACAGGGGTGTCCGTGGGCGCGGGCTGTGGGTCACGTACCCACTCCGCCACTCTCAGACCTCAACCCAGCTTGAGGTCAAATCCTTGCGGCTCAACCGTTCTCGAGGAACGCGCGCAGCACGTCGACGACGAGGCGGTGGTCCTCGACCTGCGGCAGGCCCGAGACGGCGATCGTGCCGACGCAGCCGACGTCGCGCACGGTGACGGGGAAGGCGCCGCCGTGGGCGGCATACGCCCGCGGGTCGAGGCGCGAGTCGTCCTCGAACGACTTGCCCCTCGCGCGGAAGCCCTCGCCGACTCGCAGCGACGACTGGCCGTAGCGGTCGACGACCGCGCTCTTGCGCTCGAGCCAGCCGTCGTTGTCGGCGGACGCGCCGGGCAGGGCCGCGTGGAAGAGGCGCTGACCGTTGCGGCGGATCGAGATCGCGACGGGGTGACCCGCCGCGAGCGCCGCGTCGCGCAGGGCGACGCCGAGGCGCCAGGCCGTGTCGTCGTCGAACCGGTCGAAGACGAGGTCGGACTCGTGGGCGGCGAGCTCGTCCAGGGTGAAGTTCTGGGTCACGTCCCCATTCTCCACGCTCGCCGGCAGCCGGGTCAGGGCAGGCCGAGCAGGTCGCGCACGTCGTCGGCGGTGATGGCACCGGAGAGCGAACCGCCCTCGTCGACGACCCGCTGGAAGAGGTCGCGCTTGCGCTCCTGCAGCGCGACGACCTTCTCCTCGATGGTGGCCGCCGACACGAGGCGGTAGACGGTGACGGGTCGATTCTGGCCGATGCGGTGCGCGCGGTCGATGGCCTGCGCCTCGGCGGCAGGGTTCCACCACGGGTCGAGCACGTAGACGTAGTCGGCCTCGGTGAGCGTGAGCCCGAAGCCCCCTGCCTTGAGGCTGATGAGGAACGCCGTCGCGTCGCCCTCACGGAAGCCACGCACGACCGACTGCCGGTCGGTGGTGGACCCGTCGAGGTAGGCCGTCTCGATGCCCGCGCGGGTCAGCGCGCCCTCGACGATGCGCAGGAAGCCCGTGAACTGGCTGAAGACGAGCGCCCGGTGCCCCTCGGCCGCGAGCTCGCGCAGCTGGTCGACGAGGAACTCGATCTTCGAGGGCGTGCCCTTGCCGGCGTGGACCTCGTCGACGAGGACGGGGTCGAGGGCGAGCTGGCGCAGCCGGGTGAGGGCCGCGAGGATCGCGACGCGGTTGGCGTCGGGGTCGTCGAGCAGGCCGAGCACCCGCTGCCGCTCGCGCTGCAGGTGCTGGTCGTAGATGTGCCGGTGCACCGGGTGCGGGTCGAGTGCGACGACCTGGATCTGCTTGGGCGGCAGGTCGATCGCGACCTGCTCCTTGGTGCGGCGGAGCATCAGCGGCCGGATGCGCCGGCGCAGCAGGTCGAGCAGCTCGGGTCGCTCACCCGACTCGATGGGCTTGCGGTAGCTCTTCGTGAAGACGTCGGGCCGCGGGTAGAGGCCGGGAGCCGTGAGCGACAGCAGCGACCAGAGGTCCATGAGGGAGTTCTCGAGCGGCGTGCCGGTGACCGCGATGGTGAACGGCGCACCGAGGCGTCGCGCGGCGACGTGCGTCTTGGCCTGGCGGTTCTTGACGAACTGGGCCTCGTCGAGCACGACGCCACCCCACCGCACGCCGCGGAACGCCTCCTCGTCGAGGCGCAGGACGGCATACGAGGTGATGACGACCTCGGCGGCCGCGACGACGTGGGCGAGCGCCACCCCGCGCTTGCGCTCGGTGGCGGTGACGGCGACCGCCGCCAGGTGCGGCGCGAACGTCTCGAGCTCGCCCATCCACGTGCCGACGACGCTCGTGGGGGCGACGACGAGCACCGGCCCACGGGCGTCGGCGCCGGCAGACCCGAGCTCGCCGCGGTCGTGGGCCCGCACCAGCGTCGCGATGACCTGCAGTGTCTTGCCGAGGCCCATGTCGTCGGCGAGGATGCCGCCGATGCGGGCATCCCACAGGCGGGAGAGCCAGCGGAAGCCGTCGAGCTGGTAGGGCCGGAGGGTCGCCCTGAGGTCGGGCGGCACCTCGGCGACCGGCCCCGAGTCGAGCGAGCCGAGGGCCTCGACGCTCGCGGCCCACCGGGCGCTCTGCTCGTCGACGACGCCGAGAGCGACGAGCTCCTCCCAGAGGTCGGCGTGGTGGGCGCTGAGGCGCAGCTCGCCCGTCTCGGGATCGGCGATCTCGCGGGCCTCCTCGATGAGGTCGCGCAGCCGCAGCAGCTCGGGGCGGTCGAGGCGGAAGAACGACCCGGAGTCGAGGAGCATGATCTCGTCGCCCCGCGCGATGGCGGCGAAGAGCGGCTCGAACGGCACCTCCTCGCCGTCGACCTCGACCGAGACGTGCAGGTCGAACCAGTCGCCGGGGTCGGAACCGCGCTCCTGCTCCCGGGCCGGCTGCCGCTCCCCCGTGCCGAGTCGCACGACCGGCGCGGAGGTGACCTCCTCGTAGGGCGGCAGGTCGCCGTCGACCTCCACGGTGACGTGCTCGTCGGACTCGAGCTCGGCGAGGGTGTCGCCGACGAAGCGCGCCGCCTGCAGACCCGTCAGGACCACCCGCGGCACGAGGTACGGGTGACCCCCGAGGTCGGAGCGCAGCGCCCCGGGCACCTGGCGCAGCGAGGTCGCCGCCCGCACCGCGGCCGCCTCGGCGTCGCGGTCGCGACCACCCACCGTGCCGAACCGGGCCGTCGTGAACGGGCGCGGGCGCCCGCCGTAGGCGTGGCCGAGGTCGAGGCGCACCTCGCCCGGCACGTCGCTGACGACGCGCACGTGCACCGTGACCTGCTCGGGAGCGGCGGCCTCGGCCACCTCGGGCGCCGGAAGCGGCACCTCGGACCGGATGCGCAGCCGTTGCCGCAGGCCCGGCACGACGGAGCGCAGAAAGCGGGCCCGCTCGTCGGCGGGCACGCGCAGGCCCGCGAGCGCCGACTCGAGGGCGGCTGGCCCGAGGTCGAGCTCCTGCTCGAGCGGTACGAACGTCAACGCCCCGTCGTCGGATTCGACCGCCACGGCGTGCACCGGGTCGCCGAGCAGCAGCCGCTCGCCGTTCGCCTCGGGCGGCAGCCCGTCGAGCTCGACGTCGAGGTCGAGGTCGCCCGTGCCGTCGGCGGCTCGCCTGACGTGCAGCACGAGCGTGGCCGGCTCGTCGACGAGGTGGACAGGACCGGTGACGCCCTCGCCGGGAAGGATCTCGATGCCGGCGGCGCGGGCCTCGCGCAGGAGCGGCCACACCTCGGCGCTGGCGTCGAGCGAGAGCGGCGGCGTCGCGGAGAAGTAGGTCGTGCCGCCCGAGCCGTGCCGGGCGACGTCGTGGAGCCGGCCCATGATGCGCTCGTGCTCGGGCAGGAAGCGGATGCCGGGGCGCCACTGGGGCAAGGCGTCGTGCCACGACAGGGTGCGGTGCCACGTGCCGGCGCGGGTCCACCGGGTGGGGCGCAGGCCGTAGCTCAGCTCGGGCACGCCTCGGCGGCCCCGCTGGTCGCGGTAGACCGTGTCGACGAAGAGCCCGGCGGGCATGAGGTCGCCACGCGGTTCGGCGCGCGAAGCGCTGGCCGGCACCTCGGCCGGGCGGGGGCGGATGTGCCCGAGCACGTCGGCCCAGTGGGGCGGCACGGCCAGGCCGGGCGAGGAGACCGCCTGCACCGCGGCGGCGGCGTCGCCCGCGGCTGCCGCGTCGTCCTCGTCGGGAGGGCCGAGCGTGACACCGCGCGCGACGTCGCGTGCGGTCAGCATCAGGGCGACGACGTGCTTGCAGTCGGTGCCCACGGGGCAGCTGCACCGGCCGTTCCACAGGTGGGCGCGGCCCTTCGGGTGGGGCCGGGCCTCGATGATCGTCTGGTAGGTCTCCCGGTTCTCGCCCGACCCGCTGCCCTCGATGGTGCCGAGCAGCATCAGCCCGTCGGGACGGGTGGCGAGCGAGCGCACCCGGCGCTCGGCGGCATACGCCCGGCCACGGTCGAAGGTGCGCGTGCCGACCTGCTGAGAGATGTCGGGGTCGGTGACCTCACCGACCCACGTCGCCCGCCCCACGCTCCACGCCACCTCTGAACTCTACGTTCGGGCGCCGACACCGCCTGGCCCCGTCCACAGGCTCGGGCAGGATGGGTCCATGCCCGTCACACCCGACCTGCGCGATGCCAGAGATCCCCGGGACCTGACCCTCGCGGACTTCCCGGTCCACCGTCGGGTCACGACCCGGTGGTCCGACAACGACATGTACGGCCACCTCAACAACGCCGTCTACTACGAGCTGTTCGACTCGGCCATCAACGGCTGGCAGGCCGAGCACGTGACGGTCGACCCGCTGACCGACGCGACGCAGGGCGTCGTCGCCGAGTCGGGGTGCGCGTTCTACGCCGAGGTCGCCTTCCCGGCCCGGCTCGTCGTCGGCATCCGGGTGACGCGCATCGGCACGAGCAGCGTCACCTACCAGCTCGGCCTCTTCGTCGACCCCGACCGCGCGGGCAGCAACGACGCCGACCGGGCCGACCCGGCCATCAAGGCCCTGGGCCACTGGGTGCACGTCGAGATCGACGCCGTGACACGTCGCTCGACCCCGATCCCCGACCACCTGCGCCGCCTCATGGAGACCGCGGTGGTGCCGGTGCCGGCATGAGCGATCCGTCGGACCCCCTCGACGAGACGTGGGAGGCGTGGACCGCCCGCGTCGCCGCCGACCTCGCTGCCCTCGCTGACGACGAGTGGGTGACGTTCACGGTCCACGTGCAGTCGCACGCCTCGAGTGCGTATGCCGCCGAGCGGGCTCCCGCGCGTCACCGCGGGTGGCGACGCGCGCGTCCGTCGGCGGACCACCCGCCGCACGTGCCCGACGTCTTCGTGCAGGCCCGGCGCCTCGGGTCGGTGATCGCGCTGGAGTGCATCGCCGACACGGAGTTCGAGGGGCTCACCGACCTGACGGGCGAGCAGCAGCAGGCCCTCCTCGCCCTGGGCTGGCAGGTCGACGACGAGCCCGACCTCAGCCGCACGTTCGCCGTCGGCGACCTCGCCGCGGCGCAGCTTCTCCGGGCGAGTCTCGAAGGCGTGCTGGGTGCCGGCTCACCGGCCGAGGTCGACGTCCGGAGGGCGACGCGCCGCTAGCGTCAGCGTTCCCGGGCGACGCGGCGGGCCGCTCGCTTCATGACCGCGGTGTAGACCGGTCGAGCGAATCGCTTCGCCCGCCAAGCGATCCGGCCGTCCCGGTCGGTGAGGATGATGTCCTTGCCCGCGTCGATGCCGCGAACCACCGTGGCCGCGACCTCGTCGGCCGAGCGCTTCGAACCGCTGACCATCTTCTTGCCGGCGTCCTCCATCTCGGTGTCGGCGCCCTGGAAGGACGCCCCGAGGTTGGTCCGGAAGAACGACGGGCAGACGACCGAGACGGTGATGCCGTGCGGCGCGAGCTCGTGCGAGAGGGTCTCGCTCAGCGCGACGACGCCGGCCTTGACCGTGTTGTAGGCCGACATGCCGGGGGCGTGCACGAGCCCGGCGAGCGAGGCGGTGTTGACGATGTGCCCGCTGCGTTGCTCCTTGAAGAGCGGCGTGAAGGTGCGGCAGCCGCGCACGACACCCAGGAGGTTGATGTCGACGATCCAGCGCCACTCGTCCATGCTCGCGACGTCGATGCGACCGCCCGCGGCGACACCGGCGTTGTTGACGAGCAGGTCGAGCCCGCCCCACGTCTCGCGCACGTGGGCGAGCGCCGCGGCCCACGCGTCGTCGCTGCGCACGTCGAGCGCGAGGTAGTCGACGCCGGCCGGCAGCACATCCGGCCGCTCGGGCGCCACGTCGGTGGCGAGCACCTGGTCCCCGCGAGCGACGAGGGCGCGCACGAGCGACAGGCCGAGGCCCGACGCGGCACCGGTGACGAGGACACGGCTGGGGGAACGAGGCGGCATACGGCCGACCCTAGGGGGTGCCCCCCGTGCGGAGCGTGAGCGTCACCTTGCCCTGGGCGCGGCGCGCGTCGATCTCGCCGCGCGCCGCCGGGACGGCGGCGAGCCGGGGACGCGCGGCGCTCGTCGATCTCGCCGAGCGCCGCCGTGACGTCGTCGAGCCGGTGACGCGCTCCGATCGGCGGGGCGAGCTCGCCGCTCTCGAGCAGCGGGAGGATGGCCTCCCACTGCGTGCGCAGGTAGCTCGGGTCAGGCATCCAGAAGGCACCCCAGCCGACACCGACGACGCTGATGTTGTTGAGGAGCAGGCGGTTGACCTTCACCTCCGGGATCTGACCGGCAGTGAAGCCGATGACGAGGAGCCGCCCTTCGGGCGCGAGGGCGCGGAGGCTGTCGGTGAAGCGGTCGCCGCCGACCGGGTCGACGATGACGTCGACCCCGCGCCCGTCCGTGAGCTCCTTGGCCCGCGTGAGGAACTCGTCGGCGAGCACGACGTGGTGGGCACCCGCGGCCTCGGCCGTCGCGACCTTCTCGGCCGAGGAGACCACGGCGATGACTCGGGCATCCATGGCCCTGGCGAGCTGGATCGCGGCCGTGCCGATGCCACCGGCGGCGCCGTGGACGAGGACGACCTCGCCCCGCTCGAGCCGGCCGCGACGGGTCAGCGCGAAGTGCACGGTGAGGTAGTTCATCGGCAGTGCCGCGCCCGCCTCGAAGGTCACGGAGTCGGGGAGGGGAAAGACCATCGGCTCCGGCACCGCGACCGTCTCGGCGAAGGCACCGAGCACCGGGAACGCCGCGACGCGGTCGCCGGGCCGGAACGCGCTGCCGGGAGCCGCTTCGCGCACGACGCCGGCACACTCGGCGCCCGGCACGAAGGGCAGGTCCGGGCGCATCTGGTAGAGCCCCTTGCTCATCAGCACGTCCGGGAAGCTGACGCCGGCCTCGTGCACCTCGACGAGCACGTGGCCCGGCTCGAGGGTCGGCTCGGGCAGGTCCTCGATAACGAGACTGCCGGGGCCGTCGAGGGAGGTGACTCGGGCTGCGCGCATCATGCTCCTTGGCTGCGGGTGGGGATGACGGTGAAAGGGCTGCTGAGCAGGTCGGAGTCGCGGGAGCTCGGTCCCACGAGCAGCTCGAACTCGCCGTGCTCGACGACGCGACGGCCGGCGGCGTCGACGACGGTGCACGCTGCGACGGGGAGCTCGAGCTCCACGGTCACCGTGTCGCGCGGCGGCACGACGACGCGACGGAACGCCTTGAGCTCCTTGGTCGCCCACGTGACGCTCGTGACGACGTCGTGGACGTACGCCTGCACCACCTCGTGCGCGGGACGCTCGCCCTCGTTGGTGATCGTCACACGCGCGCGGACGGTGTCGGCAGCGGTGAGCTGGGTGTCGGCGAGAGTGAGGCCCGACCACGTCGTGGACGTGTAGGTCAGGCCTTCGCCGAAGACGAAGTGCGGCTCCTGGGTCAGGTCGGCGTAGCGGTGGCCGTGCTGGCCCCGGACCTGGTTGTAGTACGTCGGCTGCTGGCCGACGTGCCGCGGGACCGAGAGCGGCAGGCGCCCGGAGGGCTCGATGTGGCCGAGCACGAGCTCGGCGACGGCGCGTCCCCCGCGCATGCCCGGGCTGAAGGCCTCGATGACGGCCGCCGCCTCGAGCGCGCTGGGCGGCAGGACGGCGGGCTTGGTGTGGAGCAGCACGACGACGGTCGGGGTGCCGGTGGCGACGACGGCGTCGAGGAGGGCGGCCTGTCCACCCTGCAGCTCGAGCGTCGCCGTCGAGCAGCCCTCTCCGGTCAGGGCCATGGTGTCGCCGAGCACCACCACGGCGAGATCCGCGCTGCGGGCGGCCAAGACGGCCTCGGCGAGCTGGTCGGCGTCGACGGGTGCGGGGCTGGAGACCGGCGGACGCGGCTGGCCGTCGGGGAAGAACGGGCCGTCGGGGTCGGCCACGAGCTGCTCGATCTCGGCGCCACGGGCGTAGGTCACGGACCAGCCGTCGGGCACGACGGCACGGAAGCCGTCGAGCACGGTCTCGACCGTCTCGCGCGGGTGCCCGTCGGGCATCCAGTCGACCTGGCCGGAGGCGCCGGCCCAGTCGCCGAGGTTGGACTGGGCGTCGTCGGCGTTGGGGCCCAGGACGGCGACCGTGCGGGCGGTCGGGTCGGGCGTTCCGGCGGGGCCTGCGGCATACGGCAGGGTGCCGTCGTTGGTGAGCAGGACGAGGGAGCGGCGCGCGACCTCGAGGTTGAGGGCGGCATGCTCGGCCGAGCCGATGACGGCGGCCTGGCGCGCGCTGTCGGGTGGACGCGGGTTCTCGAAGAGGCCGAGCTCGAGCTTGACGCGGAGGATGCGGCGGACGGCTTCGTCGATCTGCTTCTCCTCCAGCAGGTTTCGAGCGACAGCCTCCTGCGCGGCCTCGAAGAAGGCGGGTGTCGTCATGACGAGGTCGTTGCCCGCGCGGACGGCGACGGCGGCCGCCTCGACGTCGTCGGCGCAGACCTTCTGCTCCCAGACCATGCGGCCGACGTTGTCCCAGTCGGTGACGAGGGTGCCGGTGAAGCCCCACTGCTGCTTGAGCACGTCGTCGAGGAGCCAGCCGTTGGCGGTGACGGGCACGCCGTCGATCGACTGGTAGCCGAGCATGAAGGTGCGGCAGCCCTCCTGCACCGCTCGCTCGAACGGCGGGAGGAACCACGAGGTGAGCTTGCGGCGGCTGAGGTCGGCCTCGCTCGCGTCGCGCCCGCCCTGCGTCTCGGAGTAGCCGGCGAAGTGCTTGGCGCAGGCGAGGACCGCCGTCGGGTCCGTGAGGCCGTCGCCCTGGTAGCCGCGCACCATGGCGGCACCGAGCTCGCCGATGAGGTGGGGGTCCTCGCCGAACGTCTCGCCGACGCGTCCCCAGCGCAGGTCGCGCGTGATGCAGAGGACGGGCGAGAACGTCCAGTGGATGCCGGTCGCCGACACCTCGACGGCGGTGGCGCGGGCGGTCCGCTCGACGAGGTCGGGGTCCCACGTGCAGGCCATGCCGAGCTGGGTCGGGAAGATCGTCGCGCCGGGCCAGAACGAGTGGCCGTGGATGCAGTCGTCGGCAGTGAGCAGCGGGATGCCGAGTCGCGTCGCCGCGGCGAGCTCGGTGGCGCGCGGCATGTCGTCGGGTGAGGTGTGCAGGATGGAGCCGGCGAGCTTCGTGCTCACGATGTCGTCGAGGTCGCCCCGGGCGTCGAGCTGGAGCATCTGGCCGACCTTCTCGGGCAGCGTCATGCGGGCGAGCAGGTCCTCGAGCCGGTCCTCGACCGATCGCGCCGGGTCTCGGTAGGGCGGGTCTGCGGGCAGGTCGGAGGTGTCGTCAACGGCCACGGTGCGACGCTAACCCACCTAGGCTGGAAGCGTGGTCGAGCCCCTGGTGCGCCTTCCCGACGGCACCATCAAACAGGTCAACCCGCTGACCGGGACGAAGGTCTGGACGCTGCCGGGCCGCGCGGCCAGGCCCTTCGGGGTGCCGGCCCACCACCCGCTGCCGCTCGACCCCGACGACCACGACCGGCACTGCGCGTTCTGCTGGGCGCGGATGCTCGAGACCACCCCGGAGATCGCGCGCCTCGTCCACGACGGTCGCGACGGTGGCAGCGGTGAGGACAGCGGTGACGGCTGGCGCGAGGTGCGCGCCGTGCTCGCCGAGGACCTGCACGCGACCCGGCCGGAGTTCCGCCTCATCCCGAACCTCTTCGAGATCCTCAGCTACGACTACTGGCACCTCAGCCACGGCTACGAGCCGACGGCCGCGTCGCTGGCGCACCGGACGGCATACCTGGGCACGGCGCAGGGTCGGGAGCACGTCACGGCACTGGCCCGCATCCGGATGCGGGCGCGCAGCGCACCCGGCGCCGACGCCGAGCCGCTCGCCGACGAGGACCTCGAGCGCGAGGCGGTCGGGCTGTTCGCGGGCAACCACCAGGTCGTCATCGCGCGACGGCACTACGTCGACGGCGCCACCGAGGACACACAGCTCGCCGGCTCGGGCACGCTGACGCCCGAGGAGCACTGGAGGTACACGGAGCTCACGGTGCGGGCGATGCGCGACCTCTACCGCGACAACGCCTGCGCCCGCTACGTGTCGGTCTTCCAGAACTGGCTGTCGGCGGCGGGCGCCTCGTTCGACCACCTGCACAAGCAGATCGTCGCGATCGACGAGCTCGGCGCGCAGAAGGAGCGGGAGATCGAGCGGCTGCGCACCGAGCCGGACGTCTTCGCCCGGTGGGGCGCCCAGTACGCCGCCGAGCAAGGGCTCGTCGTCGCGCGCAACGAGCACGCGATCGCCTTCGCGGGCGTGGGCCACCGCTATCCCGCGCTCGTGGTGCACGTGACCGATGGCGAGGGCTGCCCGTGGGATCTCGACGAGGAGCAGCTTCGCGACTTCTCCGACCTCGT
Source organism: uncultured Terrabacter sp. (assembly GCA_966081555.1). GTDB lineage: Bacteria > Actinomycetota > Actinomycetes > Actinomycetales > Dermatophilaceae > Terrabacter. Next base: position 1,669 of record CBHRRQ010000079.1, on the reverse strand, counting down.
CCACGCCTGCCACGCGGCTACGGGCGTGCACGTGCCGTCGAACGAGGAGTGGCACCACAGGCCGCCGTCGGTCGACCAGCCGATGCCGCTGCGGGCCGTGCTCAAATGGCGCATCTCCACGCTCGCCGGTTTCGAGGGCGGGACGAAGATCTACGTCAACACCATCGACCCGTGGACGGTGCACGACCGCGCCGTCGCCCGGCTGCGCGAGCTCGCCGACGCGGGGGTCCTCTCCGACGGCATCGAGATCGGCTGAGCCCCAGATCCGGCGAGGCTCGGGACGACCGTTGACGCCCGATAGTGCCAAATGTATACAAGTGGTGTTCCTGCATACATCCGCCTCGGGAGGACCCATGACCCAGCAGCGCCCCTGCTTCCACCTCGCCGTTCCCGTCGACGACCTCGGCCGGGCCCGGGACTTCTACGGCGGCGTCCTCGGACTCGAGGAGGGGCGTTCCGCCGAGCACTGGGTCGACTGGAACTTCTACGGCCACCAGGTCGTGACGCACCTGGCCCCCGACGGCTCACCCGGACCGGCTGCGCACAACGCGGTCGACGGCCACAGCGTCCCGGTGCCGCACTTCGGGTGCGTCCTCGCCGTCGACGACTTCCAGGACCTGGCGTCGAAGATGAAGGCCGCCGGAGCGTCGTTCGTCATCGAGCCCTACCTGCGCTTCGCCGGCGAGCCGGGCGAGCAGTGGACGATGTTCTTCCTCGACCCGGCCGGCAACGCCATGGAGTTCAAGGCGTTCGCCGACGAGTCGCAGATCTTCGCGAAGTAGTGGCGGCTGACGGCAGGGACACCAAGGCCGGCCGGGTCTACGACGCCCTGCGTGCCGGAATCGTCTCAGGCGAGCTCGTCGCCGGGAGCGCGCTCGACGAGGTGTCGCTCGCCGAGGCGCACGGCGTCTCACGCACCCCGGTGCGCGAGGCCCTGCGGACCCTCGCCAGCGAAGGGCTCCTCGTGCCCGGGGGTCGCCGACAGCTGCTCGTCGTGGACGCGTCGGAGCGCCACCGCAACGAGATCGTCGCGATCCGGGTGGCGCTCGAGGGTGCGGCAGCCGCCGACGCCTGTGCCCGGGTGACGGCGGACGACGTCGACGCGTTGCGGCTGCTCACGATGAAGCAGCGTCGCAGCGCCGACGCCGACGACGCGGAGGCCTTCCTGCGCCTCGACGAGGAGTTCCACCGGGCGCTGGCGGCCGTGGCCGCGATGCCGACCCTCTCGCGGCTGCTGGCGCAGCTCGGGGCGTTCGTGCGGCTCACGCGGCTCGGCGAGCCGACGGGGCGTCGGCACATGCAGGGGCTGACGCGCGAGCACGAACACCTCGTCGACCTGCTCGAGGCCCGAGACGCGGCCGGGCTGCGCGCTGCGCTCGAGGCCCACATCTCCTCGACCGCCCAGCGGCGCTGACCCGGCACGCGACTCGTCTCAGTCGGACGCGCCGCGACCCGTCTGGGCCTGGAGCCGCTCGATGTGCTCGGACGCCTCGGCCTTGGTCAGGTCGGCGGGAAGGGTCTCGCCGGCCTCGCGCGCCAGGGTCTCGAGGTAGCTGCGCTGCGCGCCGGTCATCGCCTCGTCGCCCGTGACCCAGTCCTCGGGATCCTTGATCGCCGAGTCGCCCGAGGTGCCGCCGATGACGTCGTCGTTCGAAGGTGTGTTCGATGT
>CBHRRQ010000078.1:0-15868 GCA_966081555.1 uncultured Terrabacter sp. | reverse complement strand
GAGGCGGGTCGTCCACGCGTGGGTGCCGGCGGGCACCGCGGTTCCGATGGCGAAGCGCCCGGTCACGGGCTCGATGAGCAGCGCGCCGTCGCTGGCGCGGCGCACGAGCACGTCGTGGCGCCCGTCGCCCGTGAGGTCGCCGACCGACTTGAACTCGCTGAAGCCGCGCCAGTCGGTGGTGCCGATGACCTGGCTGGACTGCAGCGTGCCGTTGCCGAGGCCCGCGTAGAAGTAGAGGCGCCCGTCGCTCGACCGGACACCTGCGACGTCGGTGCGCCCGTCGCCGTCGAAGTCGCCCGCCGTGATGTGGTTGAACATCTGCCAGCCGGTGGTCAGCTGCCGGGAGCCGCTGAACCCGCCGGCCCCGTTGCCGAGGTAGAGCACGAGGGTGCCGGTGGAGGTGCGCGCGAGCAGGTCGGTGTGCCCGTCGCCGCTGAGGTCGCCGGCCGGCACGAGCAGGTTGATGCCGCCCCAGCCGGTGCCGATCTTGACCGGCGCCTGGGTGAGCAGGCCAGTGGCGCTGCCCGACCAGAGCCACAGCGTGCCGTCGCTGCGGCGCGCGACGACGTCGGCCAGGTTGTCGGAGTCGAACGGCCCGATGCCCGTCAGCAGGCTGGTGCCCGAGAACCCGGTCGTGGTGAGACTCTTCAGGCTGAAGCCCTTGTTGCCGTTGTAGGCGAGGGCCGCGACGCCGGAGCCGCTGGGCGTCAGCGCGTCGCCGAGCGAGTCGGCCGTGAGGTCACGCGGCAGGGTGCGGGCCGAGACGGCCGGGGCCGACGTCACGGTCCACCAGGTGCTGCGCAGACCCATGGCGCTGCGGAACGCGTCGCCACCGACCGTGACCGACCCGGTCGAGCCCGTGACGCGCACCGAGACGACGCGGCCGCCCCAGTCGCCGCCACCCGAGCGGCTGAGCACGGCCAGCGACGACAGCGTTCCGGTCGTCGGGTAGGCGGACTCGATGCGCGACAGGGCGAGCGAGCCCGTCCACGAGTGCGTGTTGCCCGTCACCGCGACGCCGTCGTAGGGGTCGGCCTTGGCGACCTGGTAGGGCAGCGACGACGCCACGGTCATGCCGCCGTTGGAGGCGCCGAACTCGGTGAGCGCGGGTGCCCCGTTGTAGCGGACCACCGACCCGGCGGTCGCGGACGTGGCCGCCGTCGAGCGCGAGTCGAGCCGGGCCGTGCGCAGGGTGCCCGCCGAGTCGTAGTCGGCGATGCCCCGGTAGACCTGGCAGCTCGAGGAGTCGCACGTGTCGTAGGAGGCCGACAGGGGGTGCGCCCGGCCGTATGCCGCGTAGCTGCGTGCAGCGATGGCCTGCGCCTGGAGGGCGGCCGTGGGCCACGACGGCGACATCTCGTTGGGCACGACGGCGCGGGCGTGCGCCTCGGCGGTCGTCGTGTTGACCGAGCGCGCTGCCGTGCCCCAGACGTGCGTCGTCACGGAGCCGGCGTAGTCGCGCTGCAGGCCGGAGGGCAGCACCACGCGCAGCACGCCCGTGGAGGGGCGCGAGAGCACGAGGGGCGTCGTCTTCCACGCCTTCCAGTAGCCGCTCGACGTCCAGGAGGTGCCCGTGCGCCACTGCAGCGTCAGGCCGCCGCCGTCCGGCACGATGCGCCACGAGGTGCCGCTGCTGAGGACGCTCGTGGCCTTGCCGTCGGAGAAGGTCAGACCGGTCTGCGGTGGCACCATCGTGCCGCCCGAGCCCAGGTCCGAGAGGTAGATGCGCAGCTGGGGGTCGCCTTGCGACGCCAGTGTGGTGCCCGGGTAGTAGAAGGAGGTGATCTGCGAGGCCGTGAGCCCGGCGCGGGCCGCCCCGTTGGCGCCGTACTGCGACATCCCTCGACCGTGACCGAACCCGTGGCCACTCAGGGCGAAGGCGGTGCCGGCAGGGCGGGTGAAGGTCTCGACGACGGGCGTCGGCGACATCGCGGTGAACGTCTGCTGCCCCGCCGCCCACCTGGATGCTGCCGAGCTTCGGATGGTCGAGAGCTGGTCGTAGCCCAGGTTGCCGGGGCACTCGGTCAGTCCGAAGTCACGGTGCCCGCTCACCCGGCCCAGCGTGACTTCGGTGCCGGCGGCGTACTTGGTGTTGCCGGCCGAGGTGAACGTGGTGGTGCCGGCCGGGTCGAAGCCCGCCCGGTCGGCCAGCCAGGCGATGACGCCGGCGACCGCCGACGTCGTCGCCGAGGAGAAGGGCACATCGGTGGAGTCGCCGATGACGGACACCCCGACCGTCTCCGAGTTGAAGCCGGCGGTCTGGGCACCCTGGACGAACCGGGTGAGGCTGCCGTAGCGCCCCTCGTAGACCTTGCCGAACCGGTCGACGAGGAACTGGTAGCCGATGTCGCACCAGCCGTTCGACTGCACGTGGTACGCGTAGATGCCCCGCACCAGCGAAGCCGCCTGGTCCTGGGTGTAGTCGTTGGCGTTGACCGTGTGGTGCACGACGGCGCCCTTGACGCCGGTGATCGTCTCGGGGACGCAGGTGCGGATGCTCTCGTCGGCGCCCCACTCGGCGCGCGTGATGATCGTCGGCTGGGTGACGGCGGCCGTGGCCGAGGCGGGGCGGGCCACACCGACCTGCGCATCGGCGGCCGACGACCCGGCGTCGACGAGCGTCGCGGTGAGGCCGGCCGGGGCCGTCGTGCCGGAGGTGGCGACGCGGACCTCGAGGCCCGTGGCACCTGCGGCGGTGACCGGCTCGGTGGCCTTGCGGGCGCCGCGCGCGTCGACCGACCCGGCGTCGGGGCCGTCGGCGTCGTCGACGTCGAGCTCGAGCCAGTGGCTCCATCCGGCGGCCGTGCGCGTGCGGGCCTCGACCGTCATCCCGGCTGGGACGGCGCCCGTGAACGTCACGCCTGCGACGTCGAACGCCGTGCCCGTCGACGTCAGGGCAGCCACGACCCGCTTGCCCGCCGCGCGCGTGCCCGGGGTGGACACCGCGGCCGAGCGCTGCTGCGCGACCGGCACCGAGGGCACCGCCACGCGCACGAGCTTCGGCTTGACCGGCGCGGGTTTGGCGCTGACGTCGACCGTGGGGAGGACGACGAAGGCGCCGGCGAGGCCGATCACCGCGACAAACGTGGAGAGGTGTTTTCTGGCAGCCAAAGCTCACTCCTTGTTACTGGAGTGCCAAATGTCGCAAATGTCGAGGGGTTCGGCAAACAGATCGGAAAAAGTGTTCGCAACGTGACCTTTGCGGTCATTTCCGTCGCCGATCACCAGTCCCGGGAGAGCAGCCCCGAAAGCCTTTCCGAGAGGGACTCGACAGGGGCGGGGGTCGGCAGGAACGTGTCGAGCAGGGTGCGCTGGCGCCGGGTCAGGGCGGTCTCGAGCGGTGACAGCTCCGGCGCCGTGACCCGCACCGCACGGGTGCCATGCACGGCCGCGAGGTTGAGCAGAGCGGTGCTGTTGGACCCGATGACCACGCGCGAGCCGACCACCTCGCGGGCGAGCTCCGCGGGGGCGACGCCGGGCACGACCTCGAAACCGGCGTAACGCTCGAGGTTCTCGCTCGGGTGCGGTCGCAGCACGAGCCCGACGCCGGCCGCGGTGCACTGCTCGCGCACCGCGACGAGGTGCGCGAGGTAGCTCGCCTCCGACATGACGCCGATGTCGGGCCACGGCTGGGTCAGGTAGACGGCGCGCGCGGCGGAGGGCGACGTGCCCGACAGGCGGCGGCGGAACTCGGCGGCGACGTCCTCGCGGACCGTCCACCCGCCCGGGCCGTGCTCGTAGAGGGACCAGTGCACGTCGGTGAGCACCGCGCCGCCTGCACTCACCACGCCGGCCCGCACGAGCGTGCGCAGCGCGCCACCGCCCTGCCGCCGGTACGCGTCGCGCCGGCTGCGCAGGTTGCCGAACGAGCCGATGCCCTCGTCGACGACGACCACCTTGGGCCTTCGACCACGGCCGGCGACCACGAGGCGGGCCCACGCGCGGGTGCCGGGCAGCCCGATGGACAGCAGCGTGAGCTCGACCTCGCGCGGCGCCTGCCAGTGGCCCGCGCGCACCACCGTCTCCACCACGAGCCGGGGGTCCTCGGGAAGGTAGGCGCGCACCTCCTCCTCCCCCACGCGGGCCTGCCCGAAGCCGGAGCCGACGTCGAGCACCACGACCTGCACCACGCCTTCGACCTGCGCCACGTGGTGGCGCAGCCAGGAGGCGGCATACACGAGGTGGGTGACGCTGCGGACGCCGGTGAGGACGACCCGCGACGCGGGCAGCTCGTCGGTCATGGTGCTCAGACGATCGGGGGCCGGCCGGCACGCGAGAGCCGCGCCACGGTCGACCACGTCATCGGACGCCGGGCGCCCGCGTCCTCGCGCACGCCCTCGCGCAGCCCCCGGAACCACACTCCGAGCTTCTCGCGGTCACGCACGCGGGCCACGGTGATGGCCGACCACACGGCGACGTACACCTCGGCCACGGGATGCGGCAGGTTGCGCTTGGCCACCCAGACCCGGTTGCGGGCGTTCATCCGGTAGTACACGGAGTGACGGGTCGGCTGGGTCGCGGGGTGGTTGACCACGACGTCGGGACGGTAGCGCAGCCGCCAGCCGGCATCGAGCAGGCGGTACGCCAGGTCGATGCCCTCGTGGCCGTACCAGAAGTGCCCCGGCCAGCCGCCGACCTCCTCGAAGGCCGAGCGCCGGATCGTGCAGACGCCCTCCCAGAAGACGACGACGTCGCCACCGGCGCCGCCGCCCGTGGTCTTGAGGTGCGGCACCCACCGGCGCGGCGTCGGCAGACCGGTGGGGTCCGCGCCGCGCGGCTGGACGACGGCGATGCGGTCGTCGAGCGCGTACTCGGCCGCGAGGCGCGCGAGCACGTCGGTCGTCGGCAGGAACGCGTCGTCGTCGTAGAAGAAGAGGATGTCGCCACGCGCCTCGCGCGCGCCGATGTTGCGACCCTCAGGGATGCCGACGTTCTCCTCGAGGTGCACGGTGCGGACCGCCTCGGGCACGCCCTCGGGGCGCCAGCCGTTGCCGACCAGCACGACGTCGAGCTCGACGCCCTCCTGCGCCAGCAGCGTGTCGAGCGCCTTTTCCAGCTCGGCGGGGCGGTTGCCCATCGACAGGACCACGGCGGCCACCTTGGTCAGCGCGGGCATCGATGCTCCTTGCAGGCGTCAGGCACCTCGTGGGGTGCGGGAGTCGGGGGCGCGCCCGCTCCCGGACGGCATCGCTATTGTAGTCGGGTCATCCGGACGGCCCCGCGGGCGCCGGAGACCCACCACGAGAGGACCCTGTGTGACCGCCCACCTGAGCGAACAAGACATCCAGCGCGACGCCATCTCGGGGGCTCGGATCCTCGTCGGCGACATGCTGATGTGGTCCGACCTCGACGCGCTCGACGTCCCGCTCGCGGCCCGCGAGGTCGTCCGCGCCGCCATCGCGGCGAAGCGGCCCCGACGGGTCCTGCTGGCCGGGCCCCGGGCCGGCCTCCTCGTGGACGCGGTGCCGATCGACGTCCCCGTCGACGTGCTCGTGCGCGCCCTCCCGGACGCCCGCGTGCTGGGCGACCGCGCCGGCCTCCACAAGTCCGCCGACCTCTACTGCGGCGGCCTCGACGTCTTCGAGCCCGGCCACACCTACGACCTCGTCGTCGCCCTCGGCGGCCCCGAGCGCCTGCTCGGCCCCGACTCCGAGGGCATGACCGACTCGCAGCTCGTGGCCCGGCTCGCGGCGCTGCTCGACGACGGTGGCCGCTTCGTCCTCGACCTCGCCAACGAGCTCGGCTTCACCGACCTCGTGGCGGCCGTGCCCGACGAGACCCTCGAGTCCGACGCGGGCTGGCACATCGGCGCGCAGGGCTTCGCCACGCGTCACCTCTTCGCGCGCGAACGTGCGGGGATCCTGGAGGGCGAGGGCCTGCAGCTCGAGGCGACGTTCGCGGCGATGCCGTCGGTCGACGCCCACCGTGTGCTCGTGCACGATGCCGCGCTCGGCAACGGTGCGCTGCGCGACCAGGTCGGCTTCCACGCCGGCAAGGCCATGGACGAGCACTTCGCGGCCACCCCGATGCTGCGCGAGCCGCGCAACGTCGTCGAGCGCGTCGTGGAGGCGGGCATGCTCGACGAGCTCGCCCCCGGCTGGGTCGTCGTCGCCACCAAGGGAGCGACGGGCCAGCAGGACGACCCCACCTACCCCGCGCTCGCCGTCGCCGAGGCCGACGCCGACAGCCGCTGGAGCACGGTGGCCGTCATCGCTGCCGACGGCTCCCAGAACGTGGCCTGGGCCGACTCGCGCCCCGACGCCGAGACGAGCGAGGGCACCGTCTCGCGTGGCCTGGCTCCCCTGGCACCGGGGCGGTCGTTCGAGCTCGACCTGCGCCGCGCGTGCGCCACTCGACGTCACGCCGCGATCCGCTCGCGCGTGCGCCAGTACGCCGCGTGGCTGTCGGACGGCAAGGTCTGGACCACCCAGACGGCCGAGCAGCGCTTCTTCGCGACGCCGGCCAACACCCTCGTCGACGGCGACCGTCTGCGCCTCGCCGACCCGTCGTGGCGGCGCACCGGCGTCGTGTCGGGCGACGACGCCCTCGTACGCGGCATGCGTGACTTCGCGCGCCGCCTGCTCGCCTCCGGCTCGGCCCACCCGTGGCGCGTGACGGTCACCCCCGACGAGCTCACCATCACCCTCGCCTCGATGGCCGGCCTCACGGTCACCGAGGCGATGATCGCCCGCGTGGCCCGCATCGAGGCCGAGGTCGCCTCCACCGTGGCCGGCCGGCCCGAGGACCAGCCCGAGCTGCTCGAGCGCAACCTGGAGCAGGGCCGCTTCGCCCGCGACCTGCCCGCCCCCGACGAGATCGGTTTCCGCGAGCTGCTCACGCACCACCGTGTCATCTCGCGCGAGCTGCGCGAGAAGCAGGGCCAGGTCAAGTGGCTCGAGGGCACGCTTCGTCACCGCGACCGCTACATCCGCACCCTCGAGCGCGTCATCGAGCGCTACGAGGACACCCTGACCTACCGCGCGGTCGAGGCCATGCGAGCGCCCCGGCGCATCGCCACCGAGAAGGCCGTGGCCGCCGCCAAGTCGACGGCCCAGGACGCGCTGCCGCCCGGCGCGCTCAGCAAGGCCCGCCAGCTGGCCAAGCGCGTCCTCAAGTGACGCTGCGGCCTCAGCCGCTCGGAGTGGTGGTGGCCCACCACAAACCCGGGGGCCACCCGCGTCCCTCTCGGGCGGCGCCGCCCCCCGCCGCCGTGGGGGGGGGGGCCCCCCCCACCCGGGGCCCCCCCCACGACGTCGTCCACCCGGCGCACGAGCCAGTGCACCTCGACGCCGGACCGGCGGACGGGGCTCGTGGTCACCGGTCCCTGACGCGCCAGCAGCACCATGGGCACCTCCGCGAGCTTCGCGAGCACCTCGGTGGCGCACCACCGGTGCCAGAAGTCCTCGGGCTCGGCGTCGACGCTCTCGCCCCAGCGCCCCCCGACGCTCGGCGGCACCGCCTGGAGCGCCAGCTCGGCGTCGACGGCGTGCGCCACCCTGGCATCGGCCGGGCCGCCCGGACCCGACGCCGGGGGCAGCACCCAGCAGACCACCCGCCCGTCCGCGAGGTAGGAGTGGGCTCCTGCGACGCACCGGTGACCGGCGCGCTCCTCGACGACGAGCGGGTGGTCGCGGACGGCCCTGGCGAGCCGGTCCGCACGGGTGTCCATCAGATGCTGTTGCCGCCGTCGACGGTGAGCACCTGACCGTTGATGTTGGTGTCCTTGAACAGCAGCATGTTGACGACCGGCACGATGTTGTCGGGCTCGACGAGACGTCCCGACGGCGTACGGCGCGTGATCGTGTCGAGCTGCGTCTGGCCCAGCACCGAGCTCATCTCGGAAGCGAAGAAGCCCGGGGCGACGCTGTTGACGAGGGCCCGACCGTGCATCTCGCGGGCCAGGGTGCGCATGGCGCTGTCGAGGCCGCCCTTGGTGGCCGAGTACGCGACGAGACCCGAGTAGCCGCGCTGGGCGCAGACCGAGGTCACCATGACGATGCGGCCACGGTTGCCCTTGGCCATGATGCGGCGCAGCACGGCACGGGCCAGCAGCAGCGGCGCCGTCAGGTTGGTCTCGATGATCTTGGCGATCTGCTCGGGCGAGGTGTGCACGTGCAGGCTGTCCTGGCCCATGGCCGCGTTGTTGACCAGCGCGTCGATGGGGCCGAGCCGGCTCTCGGCGTCCTTGAGGAAGGCGTTGATGGCCTTGACGTCGGTGACGTCGACCGAGGCGGCGACCACGCGGTCGGGGTTGGCGGCGGCGACGGCCTCGAGCTCGGGGGTGACCGTGCGGGCGAAGGCAGCGACCTTGGCTCCCTGCGCGAGGATGTCCTCGACGATGGCCAGGCCGAGACCGCGGGAGCCGCCTGAGACGACGACCACCGTTGCGGGGCCGATGGGTTCGGTCTTGTCAGACATCGCTCTTCAGGGTCTCCTTGATCGGGATCTGGTCCAGGAACCGCACCCGCCGGGGCACGGAGTAGTCAGGCAGGCGCGCGGCGCACCAGGCCGTCAGCTCGGCGTCGGTGGCCTCGCCGGACAGCACGACCTCGGCGGTGACCATGCTCCCGACGATCGGCGCTTTGCGCCCACGCACCGACGCCCAGGCCACCGCCGGGTGGGCCTGCAGGACGTCACGCACCGCCGAGGCGGACGCCTTCGCCCCACCGACGTTGATCTCGTCGGACGCGATGCGGCCGGTGATGAGCACGCGGCCGTCGACCACCTCGACGCGGTCGCCGGTGCGCAGCACCTTGTCGATGCCCTCGCCGCGCTTGGGCGAGGCGATGAGCAGCTCGCCGTCGTCGATGGTGAGGGTTGCGCGTCCGTCCATCTCGCGACCGAGCCACTGCTCGGGGAACCCCGCCCGGCCGTCGTGGACGGCGATCGTCGCGCCCGCCTCGCTCGAGGCGTAGATCCACGAGACACGGGCCTTCGGGAACATCTCGGTGAGGCGGGTGAGGATGGCCTGGTCGACCGGCTCACCGCCGAGGGTCACCTGCTCGAGGGGCAGGGCCGCGACGCTCTCGGGGTCGCGGTAGAGCGCCTGGCGCCAGAACGTCGGGGTGCCCGACGCGGCGGTCACGCCGACCTCGAGCGCCCGGGCCGGCCAGGTGTCGAGCTCGTCGGGCTCGATGAAGAGGACGTCCTGCCCGGGGTGGGCGATGCTCAGCGTCACGACCTGCCACCACGCGTACGCGCCGTGGGCGTACGGGCACAGCCAGGTGCGGCGCGGCTGGTCGCCGGCGACGGTCGTGAGGGACTCGAGGGTGTGGGCGACCTGCTTGGGACGACCGGTGCTACCGCTCGTGAGCAGCCACACGCGGCCGGGGGTCGCGTCGCGCTCGGTCGTCGGTGCGGCGACGTCGTCGCCGTCGACGACGGCCAGACCCGCCCCACGGAGGTCGTCGGCGAGGTCGGGCGTGACGCGCGTGCGTGACGCGACGAGGACCTCGGAGTCGGCTGTCGCGGCGGTCCACACCGCGCGGGCGGCGTCGTGGTTGTCGCGGACGAGCACCGCCGCTGCGTCAGGCAGCGACATGCTCTCGAGCTCGTCCCACCGGCCGTCGAAGCCGCGGGTGATGATGCGGTTGGCGGCGCCGGCGAGTCCGCCAGCTCCCGCGCTCACGCGGCCTGGAGCTGCTCGAGGAAGTCGAGCACGTCGGAGATCGTCGCGATCTGGCGCAGCTCGGGGGCGTCGAAGTTCAGCTCGTCGCCGATCTCGTCCTCGACGCGGAGCGCCAGCTCGGAGAAGTCGAGCGAGCGGAAGCCGATCTCCTCGAGGTTCGCCGAGTCGTCCGCGGGCATCGACTTGCCCTGGGCCTGAAGGACCTCGGCCATCATCGTCCGGATCGCGTCACGGCTCAGTGCGCTCATGCTGTTTTTCCGCCTTGGGCTGGGGGTTGGGGCGTCCGGTAGTCTAACAACGAATCCCCCACCGACCGCCGCGGCCCCATGGAGCCCGCGGCGTCCTCATGAGGAGGGCCAGATGCTCCGCCCCGCAACCGATGCCGACAGCGAGAACGTGCTCCGGTGGCGCAACCATCCGGAGGTCCGCGCCGTCTCGCTGACCCAGCACGAGATCACCGACGAGGAGCACGCCGCGTACTGGGCGGCCACGCGTGACAACGACGCTCGCGAGATCTGGATCTACGAGCGACACGACGTGCCGTCGGGTGTCGTCACCTACTTCGACATCGACCGCGAGGCCGGCAGCGCGTGGTGGGGCTACTACCTCGACAACGACGGTCTCAAGGAGCGCGGCGAGCTGCTGCCCGCCTGGATCGAGATCCAGCGCCAGGCCAAGCGCCTGGCCTTCGACGAGCTCGGCCTCTCGACGCTCGAGGGCGAGGTCCTCGAGGCGAACGAGGCCGTGCGCCGCTTCAACCGTCGAAATGGATTCGAGGAGATCGAGCGTTACACCCAAGACATCGACGGCACCCCGACACCCGTGCTGCGGGTTCGAGCCACGAAGGACTGAACGACAATGAGCACCCCGGTCGAAACCCCCGCGACGACGTCCCTCGAGATCGGCGGCATCACCGTCGGTCCCGACGCACCGCCGTTCATCATCGCCGAGATGTCGGGCAACCACGACGGCAGCCTCGACAAGGCACTCGAGATCGTGCGGATGGCGGCCAAGGCCGGCGCCCATGCGATCAAGCTGCAGACCTACACGGCCGACACGATCACCATCGACGTCGACAAGCCCGAGTTCCGCCTCTCCGAGGGCCACGAGCTGTGGGGCTCGCGCCGCCTCTACGAGCTGTACGAGGAGGCCCACACGCCGTGGGAGTGGCACAAGCCGATCTTCGACCTCGCGCGTGAGCTCGGCATCCTCGCGTTCTCGAGCCCGTTCGACCCGACGGCGGTCGAGTTCCTCGAGGGCCTCGAGGTCCCGGCCTACAAGATCGCCTCCTCCGAGATCGTCGACCTGCCGCTCATCCGGCTGGCCGCCCAGACCGGCAAGCCGCTCATCATCTCGACGGGCATGGCGTCGGTGGGCGAGATCGCGGCCGCGGTCGACGCCGCCCACTCGACCGGCAACCGCCAGGTCATGCTCCTCTCCTGCACCGTCAGCTACCCCGCCGACCCGGCGTCGTCGAACCTGCGCGGCATCCCCGTCATGCGTGAAGCGTTCGGCGTGCCGGTGGGCCTCTCCGACCACACGATGGGCATCGGCGCGGCCGTCGCCTCGGTCGCCTTCGGCTCGGTGCTCGTCGAGAAGCACGTCACGATGTCGCGCGAGGAGGGTGGCGTCGACTCCGCCTTCTCGCTGGAGCCCGACGAGCTCGCCGCCCTCGTGCGCGAGACGAAGGTCGCCTGGCAGGCCCTGGGCGAGCCCCGCATCGGTGCCCGCGAGGCCGAGCGCGAGGGGCTGCGCTTCCGCCGCTCGCTCTTCGTCGTCGAGGACGTCAAGGCCGGCGACCCCGTGACCGCACAGAACGTCCGTTCCATCCGCCCGGCGAACGGCCTTGCGCCCGATGCGTTCTCGCTCGTCGAGTCCAAGAGGTTCACCCGCGACGTCGAGCGCGGCACGCCGATGTCGTGGGACCTCGTCTGACAGCTGCCGCGCCACGGCGACGGACTGCGAAGGGCCCGACCGCACTGCGGTCGGGGCCCTTCGTCGTTCCGGTGGGTGTCAGCCCTGGTCGAGGGCCGGGTCCTGCGCGGCGTCGGACACCGGCGCGGTCGGGCCGGCCGGCTCCTGCTCCACGGCGTCGGCCGGATCGGCCTGCGCGGGGGCCTTCGCCGGCGCCTTGGCCGTGGCCCGTGCCTCGTTGTCGGTCGACTCGACCGCGTCGTCCCCGTCGACGGAGGCGTCCATCGAGATGAGCTCGTTCGACGGGTCGCCGTCGCCCGGGGCGCGGTGGCTGTCCGACCGGTGCTGTCGCCGGCGGCGACGGGCGAAGACCGACGGTTCCTCGTCGAGCGGCGGCGCCGGCGGGGGCGTGCGCGGGGCGCGGATCTCGGGCGCCCAGCCGAACGCGTCGATGACCTCGGCGGGCGAGAGCATCTCGTCAGCGCCGAGCTCGCGGTTCGCGACCGAGGCTGCGTAGTCCATCGGCACCGAGAACTGGTGCATCTCGGGCCAGATGCGCCGCGGCTTGCCCACCCCACCGAGCACGGCGTGGTCGGACTCGAGAGCCATCGGGTCGCCGTAGATGCCGACCTCGACCCCGGCCGCGGCGGCATACAGGATGGCGCTGCTCATGCGGTTGCTGACGACGCGCTTGTGCTGTCGCATCTCGTGCAGCTGCCGGTAGAGAAAGGCGACGTCGGTGTCCTGCCACAGGTAGCCGCGCTGTCCGTGGGTGACGACACGCACGCCGGCGTCCTCGTACTCGCGGCGCACCTTCGGGTTGTCGTACTCGTTCCAGTGGAGGCAGACCGTGATGGGCACGTCGCCCTCGGCCTTCTTCACCTCCTCGACGTATGCCGTGTGGCTGCCGACGACCTGCTGGCCCTCCCAGCCGTGGAAGGGGTAGACGATCGTGCCGGTGCGCGGCTCGGCCGTCTCCAGCCACTCCTTCTGGCGCTCGAGCTCGAGCAGGTAGAGCCACGGGGCGGCTACGACCATGTAGTTGCGAAGCCCGGCGGCCCAGCCACGGCGGGCGCAGGCCTCGGACCAGACGAACTTGGGGTACTGCGGCGTGAAGACGGTGCCGACCGCGAAGCCGTCGTGCATGTTCCAGCCGTGCTGGAGGTAGCCCCAGATGCGCGGCGGGTGCTCGAGCCCGACGTAGCGGGCCATGATGTGGGCATGGCCGTAGAAGTGGTTCGCGTGGTGCACGGGATCAGCTCCCGACGGCGGCGCGGACCGCGTCGATGACCTTGTCGACCTGCGCGTCGGTCAGCTCGGCGTGCATCGGCAGCGAGAGCTCCTCGGCGTAGAACTGCTCGGCGTTGGGGCACATGCCCCGCTTGAAGCCGAGGTCCTCGAACAGGGGGTGCCAGTAGACCGGGATGTAGTTGACCTGCACGCCGATGCCGTCGGCCCGCAGGGCGTCGAAGACCTCACGGCGGCGGCCACCGAGCACCCGCAAGGGGTAGAGGTGCCAGATCGGGTCGACGTGATCGCGCTGTGTGGGCAGCCGGATGCCGTCGACGCCGGCGAGGCCCTCCTGGTAGCGCGCGAAGATCGCGGCGCGACGCTCCTTGAACGCGCTCAGCCGCTTGAGCTGGCTGATGCCCAGCGCGGCGAGCACGTCGGGCAGGCGGTAGTTGAGGCCCCACTCGTGGACCTCCTGGTGCCAGGGGCCCTCGTCGGGGTAGCGCATCCGCGCCTGGTCGCGCACGAGGCCGATGAAGTGGAACTCGTGCGCGCGGCGGCCGAGCTCGGCGTCCATGGCTGCGACGGCGCCGCCCTCGGCGGTCGTCATGTTCTTCGTCGGGAAGAACGAGAACGTCGTGAGGTCGGCGAGCGAGCCGACCGGCCGGCCCTTGTAGGTCGAGCCGATCGAGTGCGCGGCATCCTCGACGACGAGCGCGCCGACCCGGCGGGCGGTCTCGTTGATGGCGTCGATCTCGATCGGGTGGCCCGCGTAGTCGACGCCGGCGATGACCTTCGTGTCGTCGGTGACGGCGGCGTCGAGCGCAGCGGGGTCGATGTTGGCCGTGTCGTCCTCGACGTCGACGAAGCGGATCTTCGCGCCGAGCGCGACGGCGCACGACGCCGTCGCGACGAACGTCATCGGGGTCGTGACGACCTCGTCGCCGGGACCGACGCCCGCGGCGGCATACGCGATGTGCAGGGCGGCGGTGCCGCTCGTCGCGCTGACGCAGCGGGTGGCGCCCGACAGCGCGGCCAGCTGCTCCTCGAACGCCGTCACGGTCGGGCCGGTGGTGAGCCAGTCACCCCTCAGCACCTGGGCGACGGCTTCGACGTCCTCCTCGTTGACCGACTGGCGTCCGTAGGGGATCACCTCAGATACCCGCCTCGAGCATCTTGCGGATGTCGTCGGCACCGATCCAGATGTCGTTCTTGTCGGACGCGCAGTGGAAGCCCTCGGGGACGGGCTCGCCGTCGGTGCGCGGCTTGTAGCCCCACGTAGCCAGCTCGGGCTCGAGCACGTAGTACTTGCCGTCCATGATCATGATGGCGCGGCGGCCCTCCTCGGGGCTGATCATCTCCTCGTGGAGCTTCTCGCCCGGGCGCAGGCCAATGTCGTGCATCTTGGCGCCGGGCGCGATCGCCTGCGCGAGGTCGGTGACCAGGTGCGAGGGGATGTGCGGCACGACGAGCTCGCCACCCTGCATGAGCGAGAAGGTGTCGAGCACCATCTGCACCGCCTCGGGCAGCGTGATGAGGAAGCGCGTGCAACGCAGGTCGGTGATGGGCAGCGACTCCCCCGACTCGTGCAGGGCACGGAACTTGGGGATGATCGAGCCACGGGACCCGGTGACGTTGCCGTAGCGCACGACGGCGAAACGCGTCGGGTACGAGGCGGCGTAGTGGTTGCCGAGGATGAAGAGCTTGTCGGCGGTCAGCTTGGTCGCGCCGTAGAGGTTGATCGGCGAGCTCGCCTTGTCGGTCGAGAGCGCGACGACCTTCTTGACGCCGGCGTCGATGCACGCCTCGATGACGTTCTGGCTGCCGAGGACGTTGGTCTTGACGAACTCGTGCGGGTTGTACTCGCCGGTGTCGACCTGCTTCAGCGCGGCGGCGTGCACCACGTAGTCGGTGCCGTGCATGGCGCGGCGCAGGCGGTCGAGGTCGCGGACGTCACCGATGAACCAGCGCAGGCGCGGGTCGTCGTTGAAAAGCTGACGGACCTCCCACTGCTTCAGCTCGTCGCGGCTGTAGATGATGACCCTCTTGGGGTTGTGGTTGTCGAGCACCTCACGGATGAACGCCTTGCCAAAGGACCCGGTCCCACCTGTGACGAGGATCGACGACCCTTCGAGAATGCTCACCCTTTGACCTCCTGGTCATGTTCTTGACAGACGTGCTGCGCGGGCCGGGAGAGGGCACCACGCACTGGGGCGCTCGACCGGCGCCGACGGCGAGATTAACACCTTCGCCCTGTTGCCCGCCCCTCCCCGGACCGGGGCCGAGGGCCTCGCGGCAGCCCTGGGAGGCCCTGCGGCAGACTGGGCGCATGCCCGTGCACATCGCCCTGCGCTGCGACGCGAGGCCCGAGACGGGCACCGGTCACGTCGTGCGCTGCCTCGCGCTCGGCGACGAGCTGACGTCCCGTGGCGCGCGCGTCACGATCCTCGGCGAGGTGACGGGCGTGCCGTGGCTGACGGAGCAGGTCGAGCACCGTGGCCTGGCCGTCGTGCCGGCACCCGACGACCCCGAGGAGCTCGCGGCGCTGGCGCGCGAGAACGAGGTGGGTGCCGTCGTGCTCGACGGCTACCACCTGGACCCGGGTTGTGGGCGGGCGCTCCATGCGGCCGGCATCACCGTGCTCTCGGTGCTCGACGACACCTTCGGGAGCGGCCAGGAGGCCGACCTCTACCTCGACCAGAACTTCGGCGCCACGCCGGCGACCGGGGTCGACCCCGAGCGGCAGCTCCTCGGCCTCGACTACTCCCTCTTCCGCGACGAGGTGCTGCGGCACCGCCCCGCCTCCGCACGACGCCCGCCGAGCGACCCGCCGCGGGTGCTCGCCGTCTTCGGTGGTTCCGACCCGTATGCCGCCGCGCCCGTCGTCGTGCCGCTGCTGCTCGCGTCGGGCCGGCCCCTGCACGTCGTCGCCGTCGCCGCGCGGCCCGAGATCGCCGAGGCCCTCGAGGCCCTGCCGACGGCTCCGGGGCAGCACGTCGAGGTCGTCGCCCCGACGCCCGACCTCGCCGCCCGCGCCGCGACCAGCGACGTCGCGGTGACGGCCGCGGGCCGCTCGGTGTGGGAGTTCCGGGGCCT
>CBHRRQ010000077.1:0-15905 GCA_966081555.1 uncultured Terrabacter sp. | reverse complement strand
CCCGTCGGCGCGTCGGCAGGACCTGGGCGGGCGTCACACAGCCACGGTAGGCCCCGGCGCGCCGCCCAGCGCGCCGTGGCGCACTTCCAGCCGGTTGCGGGGCGCGTCCCGACCCGGAAGCGCGCCGTGGCGCACTTTGAGCCGGTTGCGGGGCACGCCCCGACCCGGAAGCGCGCCGTGGCGCACTTCCAGCCGAGCCGGGGCGTGGCACCGGTTCAGCCCACGTCGCCGCCCGCGACGGGGAGCACCGTCCCGGTGATGTACGACGCCTCGTCCGAGGCGAGGAACGTGATCGCAGCGGCCTGCTCGTCCAGCGTCCCGTAGCGCCCCATGAGCGACGAGCCGAGCGTCTGCTCGATGTGGGCGTCGAACCACGCCTGCTCCTGGGCGTTGGCAGCCGGGGGAGTGCCCCGCGAGATCCGGCGAGGTGGGGCCTGGGTGCCACCGGGTGCGGTCCCGACCACCCGGATGCCGTGCTCGGCGTACTCCATCGCGAGCGACGCCGTCAGCGCGTTGACCGCGCCCTTGGCCGCCGAGTAGGGGATGCGGTGGATGCCGCGTGTGGCCGCGGACGACACGTTGACGATGACGCCGTGCTGGGCCGCCACCATCCACGGCAGCACCGCGCGCGACGCGAACAGCGTCGTCACGAGCGACCGCTCGAGCTCGGCACGGATCTCCGCCTCGGTGAACTCGGTGAACGGCTTGAAGTTGATCGCGCCGCCGACGTTGTTGACGAGCACGTCGACCCGGCCGAATCGCTCGACCGCCCGCCGCACCACCTCGTCGGCGCCGTCCCACGTCTCGAGGTCGCCCGTGACCGCCACGGCCTCGTGACCATCGGCCCGCAGCTCGTCGGCGACCTCGGCCACGAGTTCGGAACGGTCGGCCAGGACGAGCATCCCGCCCTCGGCGCCGATGCGTCGGGCGACCTGCGCCCCGATGCCCTGAGCGGCGCCCGTGACGACGACGACCGTGTCGTCGAAGCGGCCGGGCGTGATGTGGGCCGGCCTCGCGGAGCGGGCGGTGCCGGCCATGGCCCGCCGCATCGTCAGCTTGGAGCGTTCGGCGTGGTCGGCGATCAGGCGGCGCGCCCGGTCACGGTCGCCGGCCTCGAAGGCCTCGACGATCTCGACGTGGTCGGTGGCGCAGCGCGGGTGGCACCAGGTGGCCGTGCGCAGCGCCTCCTCCATGCGGCCCTTGACGCCCAGCGCCTGGTAGGCCTGCAGGAGGTGCGCGTTGCGGGTCTGTGCGAAGAGATAGTCGTGGAAGGCGGCATTGGCCTCGGTGTACGCGTGGGCGTCGAGGAAGCGGTCGCCCTGCACGTACGGCAGCGTGGACTCGGCGAGCAGCCGGTAGCCCGCCAGCTGCTGGGAGCTGAGCCGGCCGATCGTCAGCTCCAGCGCCCCGAGCTCGAGGGCCTGACGGGCCTCGAAGACGGCGTCCGAGGACTGCACGTCGGGGTGCTCCTCGCCGATCTGGTAGCCGTCGTCGGCGCTCTGTGCCTCCGGGGAAGCCGGTGCGACCGGCGCGACGGGTGCGGCCGGCGCGGGCAGGGCTGCGCCGGGCATGGTGTCGGTCGGGCGGGACGTCGGCAGGGACGTCGCGAGGTCGGGGGTCGCGAAGACGACCTGCTTGACGATCCGCCGCACCGAGTCGCCGTCGTCGGGCGTCGGGCGCGGGCCCGCCCAGGCGGCGGTGGCCGCCTCCGGCAGCACGGTCTGCCCGGCGATGGCCCGGGCGTCCGGGGCCGGCAGCAGCTCCTCCGGGTCGCGCTGCGGCTCGGCGGGCTCGGCCGGCGCGGCCTGGTCCTGCTCCGACGCCGGAGCGCCAGGCTCTCCCGGAGCCGTGTCCGACGCCGCCGACGCCGCCGACGGGGCAGCGAGGGCGAACTTCTCGTAGTAGAAGCCCGTCGGCTCGATGCCGCCGCCCGTCACGTGGGTGCGCACGGCCTCGACCATGGGCGGCGGCCCGCAGAGGTAGACCGCGACGTCGCCGTCGTGCAGGTGCTCCGGGCCGAGGAGGCTCGTGACGTACCCCTTGTTCGCAGCGGTGCTCTCGGGGTCGGAGACGCAGTGGTCCCACGTCAGGTTGGCGAGGCCCTCCGCGGCACGCTCGATCTGGTCGAGGGCGACGAGGTCCTCGTCGGTACTGACGCCGTAGACGAGGTGCACCCGGCGCTCGCTCTCGGCGGCGCTCAGGGTGCGCAGCATCGACAGCACGGGGGCCAGCCCCGTGCCGCCGGCGAGCAGCAGCACGGGCAGGTCGGTCTCGCGCAGGAAGAACGAGCCGTGCGGGCCGGTGAGGCTGATGGCGTCACCGACGGCGGCGCGCTGCTCGAGGTAGGTCGACATGGCGCCGCCCGGCGTCAGCTTCACGAGGAACGTGAGGCGCTCTTCGTGCGGCGCGTTGCTGAACGAGTACGACCGGCTGACGTCGGTGCCGGGCACGGCGATGTTGACGTACTGCCCCGGCAGGAAGGCGAGGTCCCCACGGTTCGGCACGTCGACGGAGACCTCGACCGTCGTGCGCGACAGGCGTTCGAGGCCGACGAGGGTGCCGGCATACGTCGTCGCTCTGGTCTTGGCGACCTCGGAGGTGCTCGCGACCTGCAGCACGAGGTCCGAGCGGGGCTTCATGCTGCACGGCAGCACGAAGCCCCGGTCGGCCTCGTCGGGACTCAGGGCGTCGTCGATGTAGGCGCCGCCGTCGTAGCGGCCCGACTCGCAGAAGGCCTTGCACGTGCCGCACGCCCCGTCGCGGCAGTCGAGCGGGATGTTGATGCGCTGGCGGTACGAGGCGTCGGCGACGGTCTGGTCCTCGCGGCACGTGACGAAGCGCGTCACGCCGTCCTCGAAGGACAGAGCCACCTGATACGTCGCGACGTCGATGTCGTTGACAGTCATGGCTCCCCGCTCAGAAGTGGTAGATGTCGACCACGTGGTGGATGTAGTCGTTCTTCAGCACCACGGTCTTGCGTCGGATGAGCGGCGAGTCGCCGGAGAAGTCGATCGTGTAGAACGAGGTCCCGTAGTACGGGTCGACCGTCTTGTAGCGGAAGTACATCGTGTGCCAGTTGAAGCGCACGTCGACGAGGTCGCCCCGCCGCTCGATGACCTCGACGTTGCTGATGTTGTGGCTCGTGCGCGGCTCGGGCAGCGATGTCGCCGAGCTGCGCTCGGTGCGGATGCGGAAGACGCGGTCCTCGAGACCACCCTTGTTGGCGTAGTAGATGAGCGAGATGTCGCGTTGCGGGTCCTCGACGAGGTCGTCGTCGTCGGTCCACGCGGGCATCCAGTAGACGCAGTCGTCGGCGTAGCAGTCGAGCCACTTCTCGAACTCGCGGTCGTCGAGGTGGCGTGCCTCGCGGTAGAGGAACTGCTCGATGAGGTTCTGCGTGACGAGCTTGTCGCCCGTGGGCGTCGCGGCCTGCTGGGTGACGGTCATGAGCACTTCCCTCCGGACGCGACAGCAGCGTCGCGCTCGGCCTGCTGCTGCTCCTTGGCGATGGCGGCACGCATGGTGTCGCGCCAGTACGTGTGCTGGACGGGGTAGAGGCCCTCGTCCTCGTTCTTGACGCCGGCCGAGACGACCTCGGTCATGCCGAGCGAGAGGGCGACCTCGTCGGGGCCCTCGAGCCAGTGCTCGGCGCCACGGCTCATGTCGTTCCACGGCGCGGCCGTGGCGCGGAAGGTCAGCTGGCAGGAGCGGAACTCCTCGAGGTCGTCGGGGGTGGCCATGCCCGAGGCGTTGAAGAAGTCCTCGTACTGGCGGATGCGCCAGGCCCGTGCCTCCGCGCTCTCGCCCTTCGGCGCGATGCAGTAGATGGTGACCTCGGTCTGGTCGGGCGCGATCGGCCGGAAGTGCCGGATCTGCGTCGAGAACTGGTCCATCAGGTACACGTTCGGGTAGAGGCAGAGGTTGCGTGACCCCTTGACCATGAACTCGCCCTTGGCGTCGCCGAAGCGTTCCTTGAGCTCGTCGAGGCGGTCCCAGAGCGGACGGTCCTGCGGGTTGCCCGCCCAGGTCCACAGGCAGAGGTGGCCGTTGGGGTAGGACCAGTAGCCTCCGCCGGACTTGCCCCAGCTGCCGGCGTCGAGGGTCTTGGTGCTGTTCTTCGACTCGCCGGTGTCGCGGCGCGACGTCGTGGCCGCGTAGTTCCAGTGCGTCGCCGTCACGTGGTAGCCGTCGGCGCCGTTCTCGGCCTGCACCTTCCAGTTGCCGTCGTAGGTGTAGGTCGACGAGCCGCGCAGCACCTCGAGCCCCTCGGGCGACTGGTCGACGAGCATGTCGATGACGGTGGTCGTGTCGCCGAGGTGCTCACGGAGCGGCACGACGTCGGGGTTGAGGCTGCCGAAGAGGAAGCCGCGGTAGCTGTCGAAGCGCGCCACCCTGGTCATGTCGTGGGAGCCGTTCGTGCCGAACGACTCGGGGTAGCCGGCGCCCTCGGGGTCCTTGACCTTGAGGAGCGTGCCGTCGTTGCGGAAGGTCCAGCCGTGGAACGGGCAGGTCAGCGTCGTGCGGTTGTCGGTCTTGCGGCGGCAGATCATCGCGCCGCGGTGTGCACAGGCGTTGATGAGGCAGTGCAGCTGCCCGTCCTTGTCGCGCGTGATGACGACCGGCTGGCGACCCATGTACGTCGTGAAGTAGTCACCGGGGGAGGCGACCTGGCTCTCGTGGGCGAGGTAGATCCAGTTG
Source organism: uncultured Terrabacter sp. (assembly GCA_966081555.1). GTDB lineage: Bacteria > Actinomycetota > Actinomycetes > Actinomycetales > Dermatophilaceae > Terrabacter. The sequence continues at coordinate 11,207 of CBHRRQ010000077.1, read as the reverse complement.
CCCTCGAAGATGTGCGTCATCTCGAGCTCGAAGAGCTCCTCGTCGGTGAAGATGCGGCGGTTGGCGCGGTAGGTGCCGGTGTCCGGCTCCTCCACCACGGCGTCGGCCAGCTTCGCGCCGACCCTGTCGAGCGTCTCGGTCATGACTCCTCCATGCGTCTTTGCGTCGGGGTTCCCGGAACTCCACCACGGCGCGGGATGGCGTGCACGAGGCATGTGCCTAGTGCTGGGTGAGGGCATGATTGATAGATGCTGCTTATCAATACATCGAAATTTGGTCTTTGTGTTTCTGGATGGTGCCGCCCTACCGTGATCGGGATCCCCGGACGGAGGTGAACCATGGACCTACGACAGCTCCGCTACTTCGACGTCGTGGCGCAGACGTGCCACTTCGGCCAGGCGGCCGAACGCCTGCACATCGCCCAGCCCGCGCTCTCGCAGGCCGTGCGCCGCCTCGAGTCCGAGCTCGGCGTCGTGCTGCTCGAGCGCACGACGCGGCAGGTCGGGCTCACGCCGGCGGGCGAGTTCTTCCACCAGGAGGTACGCCGGGTGCTCCACGAGCTCGACTCCGCGGTCTCCGCGGTGCAGGGCATCGCCGACGGACGGCGCGGGCTGCTCCGGGTCGGGTTCACCGGCACCAGCGCCTTCACCCAGCTGGCCGGACTCTCGCGGCTGCTGCGCGCCGAGCTGCCCGACGTCTCGCTCGACGTGCAGGCCGACCTGTTGACGCCCGCCCAGGTCGACCGGCTGCTCGACGGCCGGCTCGACCTCGGCGTGCTGCGCGGGCCCGTGGCGGCCCCCGGCATCGAGACGCGTCGCCTCCTCGAGGAGCAGCTGGTCCTGGCGCTGCCCGCCGACCACCGTCTGGTGCCCGAGCCGGGGCTCGAGGTCGCCGACGTCGCCGTCGACGAGTTCGTCCTCTACGCAGACGCCGGGTCGGCGGTCAACGAGGCGGCCATGGCCAGCTGCCGACGCGCCGGTTTCGCTCCGGTCGTCGCCCACCGCGCCCCCGGCACCGCAGCCCTGCTCGCGCTCGTCGCCGCCGGACTCGGTGTCGCGCTCGTGCCCGAGTCGGTCCGCAGCATGCAGCTCGCCGGTGTCGTCTTCCGCGAGGTGCACGACGCGCTGAGCATCGACCTGTCGCTCGCCTGGCTCGCCGGCGACGAGTCACCGCTCGTCGGCCGGGCCCTCGACGTGCTGCGCACCCACGGCTTCTTCGACGAGGCCTCGCGCCACCCTGAACCATTCCCAGCAAAGGACGCATCGTGAAGATCGTTGCCGTAGAAGCGATCCCGTTCCGTATCCCCTACGCCAAGCCTTTGAGGTTCGCGAGCGGAGAGGTGCACCACGCCGAGCACGTGCTCGTGCGGGTGCGCACCGACGACGGCGTCGTCGGCGTCGCCGAGGCGCCGCCGCGGCCATTCACCTACGGGGAGACGCAGCGCGGGATCGTCGCCGTCATCGAGACGATCTTCGCCCCGCAGGTCGTCGGCCTGGCGCTCACCGAGCGCGAGCGCATGTGGGCCCAGCTCGACCGCACGGTCGGCAACCCGACCGCGAAGGCCGCGCTCGACATGGCCGTGTGGGACGCCTTCGGCAGGACGACCGGTCTGCCCGTGACAGAGCTGCTCGGCGGCTACACCGACCGCATGCGCGTGAGCCACATGCTCGGCTTCGACCACCCGTCGGCGATGGTCGACGAGGCCCAGCGCATGCGCGACGAGTACGGCATCACCACCTTCAAGGTGAAGGTGGGGCGCCGCCCTGCGTCGCTCGACGTCGACGTCGTGCGGGCCCTGCGCGAGGCGATGGGTCCCGACGTCGTGCTCTACGTCGACGGCAACCGTGGCTGGTCCGCCTCCGAGTCGGCGCGGGCCATGCGACAGATGGCCGACCTCGACCTCGCGTTCGCCGAGGAGCTCAACCCCGCCGACGACGTCGTGGGGCGCCGGTGGCTGGTCGGCCAGGTCGACGTGCCCTTCATCGCCGACGAGTCGGCCACGACACCCGCCGGGGTGACGCGCGAGGTCCTCGGCGGCTCGGCGAACGCCCTGTCCATCAAGACGGCCCGCACCGGGTTCACCGGCTCGCAGCGGATGCTGCACCTCGCCGAGGGCCTCGGGCTCGAGGTCGTCATGGGCAACCAGATCGACGGCCAGCTCGGGTCGGTCTGCGCCGTCGCGTTCGGCGCCGCCCACCGGCGTACCACGATGCAGGCCGGCGAGCTGTCCAACTTCCTCGACATGAGCGACGACCTGCTGACCGAGCCGCTGCGCATCGTGGGCGGCGAGCTCACCGTGCGACCCGGCGCCGGACTCGGCATCGAGGTCGACGAGGAGAAGCTTCGGCGCTATCGCGTCGACGCGTCCTGACACCACCGTCACGACGCGGGCGACGCCACCGACGTCGCCGTCACCAGTCCAGAGCACCACCTTGGAAACAGCGAGAACAGGAACCACCATGACCACCGATCTGCACCTCAACGGCGAGGTCGCGACCGCCGCGGCCTCCGGCAACGCGGCCACGGAGCGCTTCGCCACCGACAAGTCTGCCTTCGCCGCCGTCAAGGACACGCCCCCGGAGCGCGTCGACCTGCTGGCCCGTTCGGTCCTCGAGGCCGTCTACGAGACCATCCGCCGCGAGAAGGTGACCTACGACGAGTACAACGCGCTCAAGGCGTGGCTCATCCAGGTCGGCAAGGACGGCGAGTGGCCGCTCTTCCTCGACGTCTGGGTCGAGCACGTCGTCGAGGAGGTCGCCACCGACCACCGCGAGGGCAGCAAGGGCACCATCGAGGGCCCCTACTACGTGCCCGGCGCTCCCGAGCAGGGCGCCCGCGGCTCCGTGCCCACGCGCGACGGCGAGGAGGGCACGCCCCTCGCCTGGACCGGCACGGTCACCTCCACCGACGGCACCCCTCTCGAGGGCGCGAAGATCGAGCTGTGGCACGCCGACAACGACGGCTTCTACTCGCAGTTCGCCCCCGGCATCCCCGAGTGGAACCTCCGTGGCTCGTTCACGGTCGGCGCCGACGGCGCCTTCGAGATCCACACGATCCAGCCGGCGCCCTACCAGATCCCGACCGACGGTGCCTGCGGCAAGCTCATCGCTGCGGCCGGCTGGCACGCGTGGCGTCCGGCGCACCTGCACGTCAAGGTGTCGGCCCCCGGCCACGAGCTGCTCACCGCGCAGCTCTACTTCCCGGGCGACGAGCACAACGACGACGACATCGCGTCGGCGGTCAAGCCCGAGCTGGTGCTCGACCCGCGTCCCCAGGACGACGGCTCCGTGACGGTCGACTACGGCTTCGTCCTGGACCCGGTGCGCGCCTGATGCTCTTCGCAGTCCGCATGGACGTGGACATCCCGCGCGACCTCGACCCCGCGGTGCGGGACGAGAGGGTCGCGCGGGAGAAGGCCTACTCGCAGCAGCTGCAGCGGGCGGGGGAGTGGCGCCACATCTGGCGCGTCGTCGGCCAGTACTCCAACATCAGAGTCTTCGACGTCGCGTCCAACGAGCGCCTGCACGAGATCCTCTGGGGGTTGCCGCTCTTCCCCTACATGACCATCGAGGTGACGCCGCTCGCGACGCACCCGTCGGCGGTCTGAGCAGGCCGGTCTGAGCAGGCCGGACTGAGCGGGCCGCTCGCCCGGATGGAAGGGGCGCGCCGTCTTTGTCGAGGGGGAGACGGCGCGCCCGCCGCGCTGCCGCGGCGTGCCTGCCGCTCGCGTGGCAGGGTGGGAGGCCAGAGGCCACCACCGATTGGAACGCGATGCCGCAGCGCGTGCAAGGGCACACCAGCATCGACCTGGCGCGCCTCGGGCCCGAGCTGCGTGACCTCGTCGAGGCACTCATGGACGGCGCCGAGGTCACCGTCGACCGAGACGGTATGCCGGTAGGCACCCTCTCCTTCCGGGCCGCGGTCCTCACGGGAACGGTGCACCCGGCTCCCGGCGGGCACGACCAAGCCGACCATGACGCCGCGCTCGGCCGCCCGCTCAGGGAGGGTGTCAAGGTCGTCGTGACGACGATGCGTCTCTCGCGTGAGGCGCGTCAGCGGCTCGGCGACGCGATGGGTCCAGGCTTCCTGGTCGTCGACTTCGCCGACGCGCCCGACTCGGCCGACATCGTGCTCAGCCACCCGGTGAGCCCCCAGCTGCTGGGCCGCTTCCACCTGCTGTTCCCCGACGCCCAGGTCATCGTCACCGAGATCTACGACCCTGAGCTCGGCATCGACGTCACGGGCCCGGTCGGCCGCATCCTCGACGCGGGGGTGCAGGCATACCTGCCGGCCCGGCCCGTCGAGAAGGTCGCCGAGAACGTCCGGGCCTACCTCGTGGCCGACGAGCAGCGGCGGCTGACCCGGGGCTCCGGTCCTGTGACGGGTGCCTTCCTCATGCCGCCACCGGACGACCAGTAGCGCCCGTCCGGGGCTCGCTCGGCTGTCGCGCTCGGCGGCTAGGGAGACGAGGCGGTGGGTATGGACGGGGAGAGGCGCGGTCACGGCCGAGCCTCGGCCCGTCGGTGATTCAACCGGGATCGCTGCACCAGATTGGGGGCGAAGCCGTATGAACAGCACACCCATCGACAGCGACGTACCGACCTACCTGCGTGGGGTGGCCGAGGACTTCGAGCGGATGGGGCAGGAGATCGCCGCCTCGACACGTGACTCCGCCTTCGAGGCGGTGACGATCCTTGCCGTCGAACGCGTGCCCAGCGCCCGCGCGTGCAGCATCACGACGATCAGCCATGACCACTTCGTCACCGCGGCCGCCACCGACGACGTGGCGCGCCGGGCCGACGCGATCCAGTACGAGCTGGGATCAGGCCCGTGCATCGACTCGATCGTGGAGCAGGCGATCTACCAGCCGAAGGACCTCGCCCACGACGACCGGTGGCCGGAGTACGGCAAGCGGGTCGTGGCCGAGCTGGGCCTGCGAAGCATGCTGTCCTTCCGCATGAGTGTCGAGTCGGCGGGTGTCATCGCGGGGCTCAACATGTATGCCGACGAGGCGGACGCCTTCGACGACCACGACCTCGCCGAGGGCCTGCTGCTGACCACGCACGGCGCCCAGGCCGTCGCCGCGGCGCACCTTCGTGACCGCAACGAGAACCTCCAGCGGGCGCTCGACTCCAACCGCGACATCGGGACGGCCATCGGCGTGCTCATGGGGCTGCACCGCCTCACGCGCGACCAGGCCTTCGACCTGCTGCGCATCGCGAGCCAGAACGCGAACCGACGGTTGCACGACGTCGCCCTGGACGTCATCGAGTCCGGGACCGTGGACGTGACGCCACGCGGTCGCGCCTGACCGGCTCAGCTGCCGGTGAGCTCCCCGACCAGCGCCTCCACGCGGGCGCGGATCTCGTCGCGGATAGGCCGGACGTGCTCCAGGTCCTGCCCGGCAGGGTCGTCGAGCACCCAGTCCTCGTAACGCTTTCCGGGGTAGAAGGGGCAGGCGTCGCCGCAGCCCATCGTCACCACGACGTCGGCCTCGCGCACGGCGGCGTCGGTCAGCAGCTTCGGTGCCTCGGCGGTGATGTCCACGCCCTCCTCGGCCATGGCCCGCACCGCGACGGGGTTGACCTGGTCGGCGGGCGCCGAACCTGCGGACAGCACCTGGATGCGGCCACCCGCGAGGTGCTGGAGGTAGCCGGCGGCCATCTGCGAACGACCCGCGTTGTGCACGCACACGAAGAGGACGGTGGGTCGGTCGTCGGAAGGGGTGTCGGTCACGAGACTGCCTTTCGGGCTGGACGGGCGGTGCGGCGTACGGGGTGGAGGACGGCGACCGTGCCGAGTCCGAGCGCGCCACCGAGCAGCTGGGCGAGGACGAAGGCGGGGACGCTCGACGGGGCGATGCCGGCGAAGGTGTCGGTGACGGTGCGGGCGAGCGTGACGGCCGGGTTGGCGAAGGAGGTGGAGCTGGTGAACCAGTACGCGGCGGCGATGTAGCCACCGACGGCGTACGCGACGCGGCTGGCCTCGGCGCCGCGGAGCGTCCCGAACACCACGACGACGAGACCCAGCGTCGCGACGACCTCGCCCAGCCAGAGTCCCGGTCCCGACCGCACGTGCTGCGACAGCGCCGCGGCGGGAAGGTCGAACATGAGGTTGGCGACGACGGCGCCGAGCAGTCCACCCACCACCTGGGCGGCGACGAGGATGGTGGCCGTGCGGGTGGAGATGGTCCCTAGGAATCGCTCGAGCACCGTCACGACGGGGTTGAACGAGGCCGACACCGGGTGGAGCGCGAGGATCAGCGCGACGAGCACCGCCCCGGTGGCGAGCGAGTTCTCGAGCAGCTGCAGGCCGACGGTCCCCGGCGAGAGCCGGGTCGCTGCGATGCCGGAGCCGATGACGGTGGCGACGAGGAACGCCGTGCCGACCAGCTCGGCCGCCGCCTTCTGGCGCAGCCTCACGACGCGGTGTCGGAGATCAGCGTCGCCAGCGAGGACATCGCGGCCGGGTTGGATCGGTAGTAGACCCAGACCCCGCGCTTCTCGCGGTCGAGCAGGCCCGCCTCGTGGAGCACCTTGAGGTGGTGGCTGATCGTGGGCTGCGACAGCTCGAACGCGTCGCCCAGGTCGCACACGCAGGCCTCGCCGCCCTCGTGCGAGGCGACGAGCGAGAGGAGGCGGAGGCGTACGGGGTCTGCGAGGGCCTTGAGCAGCGGGGCGATGCGCTCGGCGGCCTCCTGGCCCAGGGGCTCGCGGCTGAGCGGAGAGCAGCAGGCGGCGGCCTCGACCGGCGTCAGGGTCAACATCGAGGAGTTCGACACGCGTCGATATTGACAGATGTCGATGTCAGGGTGCAACCTCGGTCTGTCGTCATATCGACAGCCATCAATGTCTTGGGAGATGTCCAATGAAGCGCGTCCAGCTCGCCATCAACGTCGATGACCTCCAGTCGTCCATCGACTTCTACTCGGCCCTGTTCGACACGCAGCCCGCAAAGGTCCGCGCCGGCTACGCCAACTTCGCCGTCGCCGAACCCCCGCTCAAGCTCGTCCTCATCGAGGCGCCCGGTCAGGGCGGCAGCCTCAACCACCTCGGCGTCGAGGTCGGCGACGTCGATGCCGTCGACGCCGAGCAGACCCGGCTCGCCGCGCGCGGACTGGCCACGCTCGACGAGCGCGGCACGACGTGCTGCTACGCCAACCAGGACAAGTTCTGGGTCGAGGGCACCCCGGACGGCGAGCGCTGGGAGGTCTACACGGTGCTCGCCGACAGTGCGACCTTCGGTGCGCCCGCCGCCGACCTCGCCTGCTGCGGCACCGCGACCACGGAGGCCGCCCCGACGGCGAGCGCCTGCTGCTAGCCGGCTGTTCGCCCGGGCGGGCCGCTGGGTAACTGCGTCGGTACCGACGAGAACGCAGGAGGGCCAGTGTCGATCGAACCGAGCCGCGAACCCGCGCCCGCCCATGTCGAGGAGCTGGTGCTCGTGCGCCACGGCGAGAGCCTGGGCAACGTCGCCGACGCCGAGGCGCGCAGGCAGGGACAGGGTCGACTCGACCTCGAGACGCGTGACCCGGACACACCGCTGTCCGACCGCGGCCGGCAGCAGGCCGACGTGCTGGGCCGGGCCATCGCCGGGATGGACCCCGGCCGCCGGCCCGAGGTGGTGCTCAGCTCCCCGTACGCCCGCGCCGCGCAGACCGCTCACGTGGTGACGCAGAGACTCGGGCTGGAGCCCACGCTCGACGAACGCCTGCGCGAGCGCGACCTCGGCGTCTTCGACGGGCTCACCGGCGCGGGCATCCGCGAGGCCTACCCGGACGAGGCCGAGCGGCGCTCGCGGCTGGGCAAGTTCTACTACCGGCCGCCCGGCGGGGAGAGCTGGACGGACGTCGCGCTGCGCGTGCGCCACGTCCTCGTCGACCTCGCGGCCACGTATGCCGGCCGGCGGGTGTGGGTCTTCACGCACCAGGCCGTCATCATGAGCTTCCGCCTCGTGCTCGAGGGGCTCGACGAGAAGCGCCTGCTCGAGCTCGACCGCGACGAGCCGCTGGGCAACTGTTCCCTGACCCGCTACCGCCGCGGCTCCGAAGGGGCGCTCGAGCTCGTGTCGTTCGCCGACACGTCCCACCTCGAGCACTCCGAGGCCGACGCCACGCACGAGCAGGACGCGAGCCGCGAGACCGACCACCCCGGCGACAGTCGCGAGGTCGACGAGTCGGCGCGCTCCGAGGCTGGGTGACGGCGATGTCCCGTGACGCCCCGCGCGACGTCGACGTCGAGCTGCTGCGCGAGTGGCCGCTGCCGTCGTCCGACGGCGACAAGACCGACCGGGGAACGGTGCTCGTCGTCGGCGGTGCCCGCCAGACCCCTGGAGCCGTCCTCCTCGCCGCCGAGTCAGCCCTGCGGGTCGGGGCGGGCAAGGTCCAGGTCGCCACCGCCGCGGACGCGGCTCCCGCCCTGTCGGCGCTCGTGCCCGAGGCGTACGTCGAGGCGCTCCCCGTCCTCGCGTCGGGAGACCTTGCGGCAGCGGGCGCGGAGCGCATCCTCGAGCTGGCCGAGGGCGTCGACGTGGTGCTGCTGGGGCCCGGGCTCGGTGAGCCCGAGTGCGCCAGGCTGCTCCTCGAGCGGGTCGTCCCGCACCTCGACGCGGCGGTGGTCGTCGACGCCCTGGGCACGGCCTACCTCACCGACAACCTCGACGGCGTGCGTCACCTCGAGGGCCGAGTCCTCGTGACCCCCAACGACACCGAGCTCGCCGAGACGCTCGGGATCGAGGAGTCGGAGGTCGAGGCGGACCCCTTGGACGCCGCCCGGCGGCTCGCCACGGCGACCGGTGCCGCCGTGCTCGGCGGGGGAGAGGTGTCGTGCATCGTCACGCCGGAGGGCCGCTCGTGGCGGCACGAGGGCGGCTCCCCGGGTCTCGCCACCGCAGGCTCGGGCGACGTCAAGGCCGGCGTCGTCGCGGGGCTCATGGCGCGCGGCGCCCCGCCCGAGCAGGCGGCGGTCTGGGGCACGTGGACGCACGGCCGGGCGGGCGAGGTGCTCGACGACGAGATGCCGGGCTTCCTCGCGCGGGACCTCTCGCGACGGATCCCGAGGGAGCTGGCCTCGGTCGAGCGGTCGGAGTCGGACGGGTGAGCGCAGCCACGACCGCGGGGTGGGTACATCCCTGACATGTTCGACACCGTGATCCTCGACGTCGACGGCACGCTCGTCGACAGCAACTACCACCACGCCCTCGCCTGGTCACGGGCGTTCCGCCGTCACGGCCACGACATCGAGCTGTGGCGCATCCATCGGGCCATCGGCATGGGCGGCGACAAGCTCGTGGCCCACGTCGCCGGCGACGAGGTCGAGCAGGCCGACGGCGATGCACTCCGCGACGCCTGGACCGCCGAGTTCGACGGGCTCATCGGCGAGGTGCGTGCGTTCGGGGGAAGCCGCCCGCTGCTCGAGACGGTCAAGGAGATGGGTCTCCACCTCGTGCTGGCGAGCTCGGGGCAGCCGAAGCACGTGGAGACCTTCCTCGACCTCTTCGACGGTCGCTCGCTGGCCGACGCGTGGACGACGTCCGACGACGTCGAGGAGAGCAAGCCTGCGGCAGACCTGCTCGCCGTCGCCCTGGAGAGAGGTGGTGGCCGTCGCGGAGTGATGGTCGGCGACGCGACCTGGGACGCCGAGGCCGCCGTGAAGGGCGGCTTGCCCGCCATCGGCCTGCTCACCGGTGGCTTCGCCGAGGCGGAGCTGCGCGAGGCCGGTGCCGTCGAGGTGTGTGCCGGACCCTCGGAGCTGCGGTCGGCGCTCACGGGTGGGTTGCTCGACCGACTCACGCGCTGAGGGGCTCGCCGGCGCGGCCTCCGGTCGCGCCGACCTCGAGGTCGGGCAGGGGTGCAGCGGGCGTGCGCGCGACGGCGGCGGCGGCCGAAACGAGGTCCCAGCCGGGCCGGAACTGGTTGCGTCGGGGGAGGCCCGCCCGGTGCTCGTCGTAGAGGTCGAGGAGCGCGAGGACGGAGCCGAGCACACCCGCGTCGGGATGTCCGGGCGGGACGTGGCAGGCGTGCCGCGCCACGTCGAGCGGTACGCCGGGCTCTTCCCCTCGCTGCATTGCCTCGAGCGAGCAGAGCGGGTTGGTCGAGACGACCTCCAGGAGCGGGCCGTATGCCGCCGCCTCACCTCCTCGGCGGCCGTCGCCGTCCGGAGCCGGGCCGAGGTCGAGCGGCTCGAGCCCGTCGACGAGACGGGCGAACTGACCGCCGAGGATCCCGGCCACCTGGGCGGGTGACAGCCCGACCTGCCACGCGCAGCGGGCCACCTTGAGCGAGGCCGACAGCGGCGTGCAGTAAGGCAGGTCGCTCGCGTTGAGCACCCGTGCGGCCGGGAGCAGCCGCAGCACCGCGACGACGTGGGCCGGCGCCCACCAGGAGGTGTCGACGTACAAGTTGGGGACGTCCGTGAAGCGGTGCCCGGTGCGGGCGAGGTCGCTGACGGCGCAGTGGGCCAGCACGATGTGCGCGCCGGGCCAGCCCGCGCAACGCGACAGGGCGGCCTCGCCCACGGTCTCGATCTCCGGGCCGGCGTGCACGACCACGGGCAGTCGTCGCTCGTCGGCGACGTCGAACACCCTTGGGCCGCCTGTAGCCCGACGGCTCGGCCAGCGGGAAGACGGCCGCCCGACCACCCACCGTTGCAACCCCGTGCACGACCTCGTCCCACCGGGCCGTGAAACCGCTGGGGTCGAGCGTCCCGACGTGGGTGTGGGCGTCGAAGACGATGGTCGGCGGCAGCGCCTCCAACAGGCATCGCAGCCAGGGAAGCAGGAGCTGGTCGGCGTACACCGCGGTCACCCTGCCCGCGCGGACCGTGCCGCGTCCGCGGGCCGCTGTGGCCGCTCCGGCTGCATCTCGAGGAGGCGGACCATGGCCTCGACGTGGGCGGGGAGGATCTGCCGGGCCTGCAGGGCCATCCGTAGCCGGGGCAGCGACGTCGCCAGGCCAGCCACCCCGTACGGCTGGCGGGCGACGCGGGTGGCCACCCGCAGGACGCGTGCCCACGGTCGCCGCATGACGGCCGTGAGCGTCGTGTTGCGGGCCACGCGCACGTGCCGGCGACGGATGCTGCGGTGCTCCGACGGCCAGTGCCGCGCCACCACGGCCGGCGCGTAGCAGAGGGCCCAGCCCGCAGCCGCGAGGTCCAGGGAGAGCCGCTCCTCCTCACCGGCGAAGAAGACCACCTCGTCGAAGCCGCCGG
>CBHRRQ010000076.1:0-15925 GCA_966081555.1 uncultured Terrabacter sp. | reverse complement strand
CCAGCTGAAGATGACGGGACGCGGCAAGGGCGGGTCGGAGGCGATCCTCGTGCTGACCCGCGTCGGCGGCAGCCAGGCCGCGGTCGTCGTCACCCCCGCCTGAGACGGGTTCCGGCCCGCGGCGCTGCGTCCGCCGCCACTCGGTGCGTTCGTGACCGTTGCGCGGCCCGGTGCGTGTTGCGCCGCCGACAAAGGGATCCGGCACTCACGAAGCGACTCGGCGCGCCCGAGGAGGCCGGGTCGGGGCTCAGGCCCCGGCGGCATACAGGGTGTGCAGGGCGCTCCACGTGGCGTCCCAGTCGGGCCTGGCGGCACCCGACAGGTCCGCCTCAAGGCGGCGCACGTAGGTGTCCCAGCCGGCGGCGTAGCCGGCCGCCTGTCCGGGCGAGAGCCGTTCGTGCCGCAGCACGAGGCGGGCGCCGTCGCCGTCGCTCGACAGCTCGGCGGTCACGACGGTGGTGGCGTCGCCGACCGGCCACTCCCAGGCGAGGCGTGCCGGGGGCTCGCAGGCGAGCACGCGGCAGGCCGGGGTGTCGGCGTCGTCGAAGTGGATCGTGAACGCACCGCCCTCGCGCAGGTCACCCGAGACCGGGGCGAACCACCGGGCGAGCCGGGCGGGGTCGGTGCAGGCCCGCCAGAGGTCGTCGACCGTCGTCGCGTAGCGCCGGTCGAAGACCACCGCCACGGCGTCGCCGCTGCGCTCGATCCGGCCCAGCACCTGCTGCAGCTCGCTCATCGCTCGTCCTGTCGTCAGGCCCGCGCGCCGCGGGCGATCTCGGTGTCGAGGGCGTCGAGTCGCTGCCCCCAGAACGAGCGGACCTCGCGGCACCACTGCTCGACCTCGTCGAGCGCGCCGGGCACCAGGCGGTAGACGCGCCGCTGGGCGACCGCCTCCGCCTCGACCACGCCCGCGTCGCGTAGCACCCGCAGGTGCCTCGAGATGCCGGGTCGGGCCGTGTCGAAGAGCGCCGCGACCTCGCCGGCCGTCAGCTCCTCCCGCGCGAGGTGCTCGACGATCGTGCGCCGCGTCGGGTCGCTCAGTGCCTCGAAGGTCCCGCTCACCGGTCGAAGGTAACTTGATGGTTACGTACCCGTCAAGGTACGTAAGAGGCGGATGGCGTCAGAGGGCGGCGTCCGGCTGGGCCCCGGCCCACCGCACCGCATCGGCGCCGGCCCGGTTGGCAGCCTCGAGGGCCGTCGCGTCGTCGTCGCCTGCCGCGAGCGCCGCCGCGAGCGCCCCGCAGAACGCGTCACCCGCACCGACCGTGTCCACGACGTCGCTCGCAGCCACCGGGATGCCGTCGACCTGGTGCTCGCCCCAGCGCGCGCCCGCCGCACCGAAGGTCACGAGCAGCGAGCCGGGCACGAGGTCCGAGTCGGCGAGCTGCCGCATCTCCGACTCGTTGACGACGACGGGGTCGCACACGGCGACGGCGTCCCAGAGCAGCGGCGCGTACGGGGCCATGTTGAGCACGACGCGTGCGCCCGCCCGATGGGCCTCGAGCGCCGTCCTTGCGACGTCGCCGAGCGGCACCTCGAGGGAGCAGAGCAGCACATCCCCCGGGCCGATCCCGACGGAGGTCACCGACTCGTCCCGCACGTGACCGTTGGCGCCCGCCACGACGACGATGGTGTTCTCGCCCGCGTCGTCGACGGCGATGTATGCCGTGCCGGTCGGGGCGTCCGGGTCGCGCGTCACGGCCGTCTCGATGCCGGCAGCGTGCAGCCGGGCCAGGTAGGCGTCGCCGGCCTCGTCGACGCCGACCGCCCCGACCATGACGACCTCCGCGCCCGCGCGGCGGGCGGCCATGGCCTGGTTGCCACCCTTGCCACCGGCGAAGCGTCCACCTGCCTCACCGAGCAGGGTCTCACCGGGCAGCGGGTGCCGCTCGACGCGGGTCACGACGTCGACGTTGAGGGAGCCGAGCACCACGACGCGGCCCATCAGCGCTCCCCCACCCGGCCGAGCAGGGTGTCGGCCCACAGGCGGGCGTAGCGGGCGCCGTCGACACCCAGCGCCACGTCGACGCGCACCGGGGCCTCGCCGTGCGGGTCGTGCGTGATGGCGCCGCTCCAGTCGCGGCGGTCGACGATCGTGCGGCCCCGCGACCAGTGGCCGGCGAGCTCGACGCGGATCGGCAGCACCTGGGTGCGCAGCGCCTCGCGGTCGATGACCGCACAGACCGCACCGGCGTCCCCGATCGTCGCGTCCTGGCCGCCCAGCCGCTCGCGCTGGAAGTCCATCAGCCGTCCGCCCAGCTCGGCGGGGCCGCGGCCGCCGACGGCGACGAGCTCGGCCGCCGCCTCGGGCGAGATGACCGGGTCGTAGAAGACGTCGAGGCCGTACATCGTGACGCGGATGCCGAGGTCGGCCGCCGCGTCGAGCGTGACCGCCGCGGCCTCCGGGTCGTGGAAGACGTTGAACTCGGCCGACGCGGTGGCGTTGCCGACGTGGGCCGCCCCGCCCATGAAGACGATCTCGGAGATGCCGGACGCCACGTCGGGGTAGGTGCGCAGCAGCAGCGCGACGTTCGTCAGGGGCGCGAGCGGCACGAGCGTGACGGGACGGCCAGCGGTGGCGGCCTCACGGCATACGTCCCGGAGCAGCTCCACGGCGTGGCGAGGGTCGGGCGCGAGCGACGGCGCCGGCCACCCGAGGTCACCCATCCCGTCCTCGCCGTGCACGTGATGGGCGTGGAGGGCCGGCTCGAGCAGCGGCCGCTCGGCGCCCCGCGCGACGGGCACGTCGGAGCGCCCCGCGATCTCGAGCACCTTCAGCGTGTTGCGCACGACGTCGTCCACGGGGGCGTTGCCGCCGACGCACGTCACCGCCCGGAGGTCGAGAGCCGGGTGCAGCGCGGCGAGCAGCAGGGCGCAGGCGTCGTCGACCCCGGTGTCGACGTCGAGCACGACAGGAGTGGGTTCGGTCGTCACAGCGGCAACGTACCGGGTGGCGCGGGCAACCGTCGCCGAGCCACGGTGCCCGGCGCGAGGTGCACGGAGGGACAGCCGGGCTCCACGGCCCCACGAAGTGCCGAGCGGCGCGGGATAGGCTCGGATGATGCGCCAGAGCCCCAGCCGACGCCGCCTGCCGACGACCGTCCGGAGGCTCGTGACCCTCGCCGCCGTCGCGTCGACGGTCGCCGCCTGCTCGTCCGCGCCCACCTCGACCGGCACACCAAGCAGCACGTCGGCCAGCTCGTCGGGCGGGTCCACCTCGCCCGCGGGCACGACGAGCGCGACCCCGTCGACGACGCCCAGCAACGCCACGACGACCACGGCCCCGACGCCCACCCCCACCCAGACCGGCAGCAGCTCCACGTCCTGCGCCCCGCGCATCGTCGCGCGCATGGACGCCGGCGAGCGCGCCGGCCAGCTGCTCATGGTCGGGCTCGACACCGGGGCCCGGCGCATGAGCCTCGACGCGCTGGTCACCGAGCGCCACCTCGGCGGCGTGGTCCTGCTCGGCGGCTGGTACAGCGGCGCCGACCGCGTGCGTTCGACGACGCGGCACCTCGCCGGGCTGTCCTCCGACCGGGCCACGGCCGGCCTCGGGCTCCTCCTCGCGGCAGACCAGGAGGGCGGGCAGGTGCAGCAGCTGCGCGGCGACGGCTTCACGCGTATGCCGTCGGCCCGCGTCCAGGACCAGGGCTCACCGAGCGGGCTCACCGCCGACGCCACCCGCTGGGCGAACCAGCTGCGCTCCGCCGGCATCAACGTCAACCTCGCACCCGTCGCCGACACCGTGCCCACCTCGATCGGTCGCGCCAACGGTCCCATCGGGCAGCACGACCGGCAGTTCTCGAGCAACCCCGAGCGGGTGTCGAGCATGGTCGGCGCCTTCATCGCCGGCATGCGGGCCGGCGGCGTCGCCGCCACCGTCAAGCACTTCCCGGGCATCGGCCGCATCACCGGCAACACCGACTTCACGTCGAGCGGCATCACCGACCGCACCACGACGGTCGACGACCCGTTCCTCGAGCCGTTCCGCACCGGCATCCAGGACGGTGTCGAGCTCGTCATGGTCGGCTCGGCCATCTACAGCCGCATCGACCCCGGCACCAACGCCACGTTCTCCAAGGCGATCGTCACCGACCTGCTCCGTGGCCGGCTCTCCTACGACGCCGTCGTCATCACCGACGACGTCGGCGCCGCCAAGGCCCTCGCCGCCGTGCCGGTGGCCCAGCGCGCGACCCGCTTCATCCAGGCCGGCGGCGACATCACGCTGACGGCCCGGCCCTCCACGATCCCCGCGATGCACGACGCGATCACGCGCACGATGGCCGCCGACCCGGCCTTCGCCAAGCTCGTCGAGGCCGCGACCACCCGCGTCGTCGACCTCAAGCTGCGCATGGGCCTCGCCCACTGCCGCTGAACCGCTGGCGCGGGCTTGGGCTGGGACGGCCGGCTGACGCGCCACGCCGCGAGGCCGTTTGCGTGCCAGACGCGCCCGGCCACGGGCGTGAAGTCACGCCTGGACGAGAGTGACCGGCATCGACGAGTCGGTCGGCAGGCCGAGGTCGCTCGGCTCGCGCCCCTTCGAGACCATCTGCGCCCCGAGCGCCGCCACCATCGCACCGTTGTCGGTGCACAGCCCGGGACGCGGCACGCGCAGGGTGACCCCAGCCTTGGCGCACCGCTCCTCGGCGAGCGCCCGCAGCCGGGAGTTGGCCGCGACGCCGCCGCCGATGAGCAGGTGGTCGACGTCGTGCTCCTTGCAGGCGAGCAGGGCCTTGCGGGTCAGCACGTCGACGACGGCCTCCTGGAAGCTGGCGGCCACGTCGGCGACCGGCACCGACTCCCCCGCCCGGTGCCGCGTCTCGACCCAGCGGGCGACCGCGGTCTTGAGCCCCGAGAAGGAGAAGTCGAAGCGGTGGCGCTCCATGTCGCGCCCGGTCGTCAGCCCTCGCGGGAAGTCGATGGCGATGCGGTTGCCGTCACGGGCGGCCCGGTCGACGTGCGGGCCACCGGGGAAGGGCAGGCCCAGCACGCGGGCGACCTTGTCGAAGGCTTCGCCGGCGGCGTCGTCCATGGTCGAGCCGAGTGAGCGGACGTCGTTGGTGACGTCGGGCACGAGCAGCAGCGAGGAGTGGCCGCCGGAGACGAGCATCGCCATGGTGGGCTCGGGCAGCGGGCCGTGCTCGATGATGTCGACGGCGACGTGCGACGCGAGGTGGTTGACGCCGTAGAGGGGTTTGCCGAGGGCGAGCGCGAGCGCCTTGGCGGAGGCGACGCCCACGAGCAGGGCACCGGCGAGGCCGGGACCGGACGTCACGGAGATGGCGTCGAGGTCGCGCAACTGCACCCCGGCGTCGCGGCAGGCGCGCTCGATGGTCGGGATCATCGCCTCGAGGTGGGCGCGGCTCGCGACCTCGGGGACGACTCCTCCGAAGCGGGCGTGCTCGTCGACGCTGCTGGCGACGGTGTCGACGAGCAACGTCTGGCCCCGCACGATGCCGACTCCGGTCTCGTCGCAGGACGTCTCGATGCCGAGGACGAGGGGCTCGTCGCTCATGCGTCTCCCTTCGGGACGAGGAGACGCATGACGAGCGCGTCGACGTCCCCCGGCTGGTAGTAGCGGCGGCGGACCGAGATGACCTCGAAGCCGGCGCGGTCGTAGAGCCGGCGTGCGGCGTGGTTGTCGGCGCGCACCTCGAGGAGCACCGCCTCGACGCCGTGGGCGACGGCCCGTCGGACGAGCTCGCCGAGCAGCAGCCGGCCGATGCCGCGGCCCTGGGCGTCCGGCGAGGTAGCCACCGTCATGACGTCGGCGACGTCACCGGAGACGTCGAGGCCGGCATACCCGGCGATGCTCCCGTCTGCGCCCACCGCGACGACGTAGTCGCGGCGCGGCCGGCCGGCCAGCTCGCTCCACCACGTCGCCTCGGACCACGCGTCGTCGGCGAAGAGCTCCTGCTCGAGCTCGGCGAGACGGCCCAGGTCGGTCCACTCGAGGTCGCGCAGGCTCACGTCGAGCGACGCGCGGACGCCATCGGTGGGGTCGGGGTGCACGGTCGGATCGGTCGGGTCTGTCGTCGCCACGGTCATCCGAGCGTCGACTTCTTCGACGGCGGCGCGGGCGCAGCGTCGGGGCGGCGCAGGTAGAGCGGCTCGAGCCCGTCGAAGCCGTGGCCCGGGTCGACCCACTGCAGTCCCTCGCCGGGTGTGTCGCCGGCGCCGCGAGCGAGTCGACGGACGGCGAGGTCGGCCAGCGCTCCCCCGCTGACGTCGAGGGGTCCCGCCGCGTGCGGCAGGGCCTCGGCGTAGAGCGAGGGTCCCCGCCCTGCGCACGGCAGCGCCCGCAGCCCCGACGGCAGGTCGGCCGCGCGGGCGACCGCGGGCTCGGAGGTGCGGACGGCGCCGTCGTCACCGAGGGCGTACGCGGCGGCATACACCTCCTTGCGGCGGGCGTCGGTCGCGACGAGGAGGTCGCCGCGGTGGCCGCCGCCCCACGCCTGGTGGGCGAGCGCGTCGAGGCTGGTGAGCCCGCGCACGGGCAGACCGAGCGCGAAGGCGAAGGTGCGGCCGGTGACGATGCCGACCCGCAGGCCGGTGAACGGGCCGGGACCGATGCCGACGACGACGTCCGTCACGTCGCCGGGCGCGGCGCCGGCGGAGGCGAGGGCGGCGCGGATGCCCGGTGCGAGGTGCTCCGCATGGGCCCGGGCGTCGAGGGTCGTCTCCTCGGCCACCACCGACGTGCCGTCGTGCAGTCCGACGGTGATGGCCGTCGTGGACGTGTCGATCGCGAGCAGGAGCACGGTCGTCAGGCTATCCGAGGGTGTCGGACGTGCTGGACGGCGCCGCCCGGCGACGCGTCAGGAGAGCGGGGCCAGCTCGTCGAGCACGGCGTCCCAGCGGGAACCCACGCCGGTGAGCTCGACGCTGCGCTCGTCGTCACCCGTGATGGTCAGCTCGAGCCGCGTGTCGCTCAGCTGCTCGGCGAGACCCGCACCCCACTCGACGACGGTGACGCTCGCGTCGAGGTCGGCGTCGAGGTCGAGGTCGTCGAGCTCGAGGGCGCTGCCGAGGCGGTAGGCGTCGACGTGGACGAGCTCGGGGCCGCCGACGAGCGAGGGGTGCACGCGCGCGATGACGAAGGTCGGTGAGGTGATCGGCCCTCGCACCCCGAGGCCCTCGGCCACGGCCTGGGTGAGGGTGGTCTTGCCGGCCCCGAGGTCACCGGTCAGCACGAGCACGTCGCCGCCGCGGAGCAGGGCCCCGAGCCGACGCCCGAAGTCCTGGGTCTGCTCGAGGGAGGACCAGCGCACCTCGCGCCGGCTGTCCGCTCGTCCGCCCATCCCGCTCAGGCCCCCTTGGCGCGGCGGGTCGTGGAACGGGGCGACTTCGCGCGGGCGCCCTTGGTGCGGCCCGTGCGCACGAGGTCGGCCGCCTCCTTCTCGAGCCGGCGCTGACGGCGGTTCTTCGCCACGTCGGTGACGACGCGGCGCACGCGCGGCTGCTTCGAGACCTCGATCTGCTCGGCTCGCGCACGGGTGGCCTGGTCGACGAGCTGGATGAGGTGCGCGTTGAGCAGGTCGGGGTGCTCGAGCATGATGACGTGCCCGGCGTCGTTGACGACGATGTGCTCGGCGCCGGGGATGCCCTCGACGATGAGCTCGCTGTGCGACGGCGGGGTGAGGATGTCCTCGCGGCCGTTGAAGACGAGCACCACCGCGTTGCGGAACTCGCCGAGGGCCGGTCGTTTGTCGAAGCCGTCGAACGTCTGCAGGTAGTCGTTGACGACGTCGAGCGGCGTGCCGAGCAGGATGTCGGCCGTGTAGCGCACGACCGAGCGAGGCACGGGTGACGCGAACGAGTTCTGCTCGACCATGAAGTGCTCGAGGTCGCGGGCCGCCCGACGCATCTTGGTGAACACCTCGGGGCGACGCGCGAGCGAGCCGAGCACGCCCGGTCCGAGCCGCTCGAGCATGAGCCGGCCGAAGGTGGCGACGCGGCCGCCGTTGGCGAGCATGAGGCCGCCCGGGCTGGTCGCCACGAAGGCCGCCCCGACGACGCGGTCGAGCACCAGCTTGGGGTCGTTCTCACCGAGCGCGAGCATCGTCATGCCGCCCATCGAGTGCCCGACGAGCACGAGGTCGCCCTCGGGCACCATCTCGGCCAGGACCGTGCGCAGGTCCTGCCCGATGCGGTCGATCGTGTAGCTGTCCTTCTCGCCGCGACCCGAGAGCCCGTGGCCACGCTGGTCCCACGAGACGACGCGGTAGCCGGCCTCCTTGAGGGCCCGCCGCTGGTAGACCCAGCACCGCAGGCTGAGGCAGTAGCCGTGGGTGAGCACGACCGTGGGCAGCTCGTCGGGGCGGCCGTGGCGGGTCGAGCCCTCCGCCGCCGCTGCTGCCGCCTCGGGGGTCGGCAGGTCGATCTCGACGTGCAGCGCCACGCCGTCGTCGGTGAGGACGACGTGCTCCTCGTCGGGCTGGATGTCGAGCAGCTCGGGGGTCTCGAGAGCCGCCATCGCGGCGCGGTGCTTGCCGGCCCGGTCGGCGGCGATGCCGGCGGCGACGCCCGCCGCCACGCCCAGGGTGGCTGCGGCGATGCCGATGACCGGGTTGCGGCGGGGGCTCATGCGCGCCTCGTGTCGGCGGTGGTGTCGGCGGTGGTGCGGGCGGTCGTGGCGCCCGTCGCGGCGTCCGAGCCGTCGGCGTCTGCGGCCGTTGTGTCCGGGTCACCGATGAGCAGCCGCGGCACGCGCGCGCCGAGCCGGGTGACGATCTCGTAGCTGATGGTGTCGGTGGCGTCGGCCCAGTCCTGGGCGGTGGGCTCGCCCGGCGCCCCGCCGAAGAGGGTGACGACGTCGCCCGCGCGGGCTGTCGAGCCGGGCCCGAGGTCGACGACGAGCTGGTCCATGCAGACCCTGCCGGCGATCGTGGTGCGGCGCCCGTCGACGAGCAGCGGCCCGACGTTCGTGGCGTTGCGCGGGATGCCGTCGGCGTAGCCGGCCGGCACGAGCCCGACCACGGTGTCGACGTCGGGCACGTACGCGTGGCCGTAGCTGACGCCCTGACCTGCGGGCAGCTGCTTGACGAGGGCGAGCCGGGCGCGCAGCGTCATGACGGGCCGCAGCCCGAAGTCGTCGTCGACCTGCGGCACCGGCGTGAGGCCGTACATGGCGATGCCGGGCCGCACGAGGTCGGCGTGGGCCGAGGGGTGCACGAGGGTCGCTGCGGAGTTGGCGAGGTGTCGCACCTCGGGGCGTATGCCGGCCTGCTCGGCCTCGGCGACCGCCTCGAAGAAGCGCTCCTGCTGGGCGAGCACGGTGGGGTGCTCGGGCGAGTCGGCGTGGGCGAAGTGGGTCCAGATGCCGACGACACGGACGGTGCCCTCACCCTCGAGTCGCCGGGCGTGCGCGACGAGGGTGCCCCAGTCGGCGCCGTACGCGCCGCCGCGCCCGAGGCCGGTGTCGACCTTGAGGTGCACCCGCGCGGTGCGCCCGAGGGCGGCGGCCGCGGCAGCGATCTCGTCGAGCACCCACGGGGCGGAGGCGGACAGGTCGATGTCGCGGCGGACAGCGCCGGCGAAGTCGGAGCCCGGCACGCTGAGCCAGGTCAGCAGCCGGGTCGTGATCCCGGCGTCGCGCAGGGCGAAGGCCTCGGCGAACTGGGCCGCACCGAGCCAGGTCGCGCCGCCGCGCAGGGCGGCACGCGCCACCGGCAGCAGGCCGTGGCCGTAGGCGTCGGCCTTGACGACCGCCATGAACTCGGAGTTCGGCGCGAGGGCGCGGAGGGTGCGCACGTTGCCCTCGAGGGCCGTCAGGTCGATCTCGGCCCACACCGTGAGGCCGCGGGTGTCGGGCACGAGGCGCTCGGTGGGCACGGCCGCGCTCGCGGCGTCGGCGGCCTCGGCGGCGTCGATGGTGCTCATGGGTGCAGTCTCGCAGTTCGTGGTGTGGGTCGCTGGACGGGGCTGGGCGGGGCTGGACGGGCCCGTCGGCGGGTGACGGGGTCTCCTTTCGATCGGGTCGTCCGATCGAGAGAACGCTTCGTCACCGGCGTTCGAGCCCCGACCTGCTCATCCGGGCGCGGACCGTCCCCTCGCGAGCAGGTCGCGCACTGCCGGCCGTATGCCGTGGGCGACCGCGAGCGCCCGCAGCGGGCCTCCGCCCGAGGCCCGGTCGGCGGCGACGCCGTGCACGAGCGCACCGAGCGACGCGGCGTCGTGCGGCTCCAGTCCCGCGGCGAGCAGCGTCCCCACGACGCCGGACAGGACGTCGCCGGCGCCGGCGGTCGCGAGCCACGTCGGGGCGTCGGCCTGGGCGCGGACGGCGTGGCCCTCGGTCACCACGAGCGTCGTGGAGCCCTTGAGCAGGACGGTCGCGCCGGTGAGGTCGGCAAGGCGCCGGGCGTGACCGAGCGGGTCGGCCTTGACGTCCTCCATCGTGACAGCGGGTCGGTCGACAGGACGTTCACCGGCGTCCGAGCCTGCAGCGACCGTGCCGGCCGCTTGCGTCCGGTTGGTTGACCCGTCGAGGCGGCTCAGCAGGCGGGCCAGCTCGCCGGCGTGCGGCGTCAGCACGGTGGGCGCTTCGCGGCGGTCGCCGGAGACGAGGTCGAGGCCGCCGGCGTCGACGACCACCGGAAGGTCGGACGCCAGCGCCTCGCGGGCCGCGTCGAGCTGCACCTTCGCCGAGTCGTCGTCGGCCTGCGCGTCGAGACCCGGCCCCACGACCCACGCCTGGACCCGCCCGGCACCGACGACCGCCTCGGGCACGGCCTGGTGCACGAGGCCGACCGGGGTCAGGGTGCCGACGTAGCGGATCATCCCGGCGCCGGCCTCGGCTGCGGCGGTCGTGCACAGCACCGCGGCACCCGGGTAGGCCTCGCTGCCGGCGACGACGCCGAGCACGCCGCGGGAGTACTTGTCGTCGGACGCCTGCGGCACCGGCCACAGGGCAGCGACGTCGTCCCAGGTGAGCCGCTCCACGGCCGGCGGCACGTCGTCGAAGGGCACGCCGATGTCGACGACCGTGAGCACGCCGGTCGCGCCCTCCCCCGCCGGCAGCAGGTGGGCCGGCTTCGGGGTGCCGAAGGTGACCGTCTCGTCGGCCCAGACCGCGTCGTCCTCGCCGGCGCCGCCGGCCGGGTCGAGCCCGGTGGCGACGTCGACGGCGATGACCCACGCGTCGTCGTCGATGGCGTCGACGAGCCGGGCCGCCTCGGGGCGCAGGCCAGGGCGTCCGCCGATGCCGACGATGCCGTCGAGCACGAGGTCCGCCTCGGCGACGACGCCGGCGGCATCAGCAAGCGCGCCGGGCCCGGCAGCGTCGTCGCGGTCGCCGGACGCGAGGTGGACCATGACCCCGGCCGCCTCGGCGGCCGCCAGGCCGCCCGCATGCACCCCGTCACGGCCGGCCGACGCGAGCAGCACCACCGCGGCGGCGTAGCCGGCCTCGGCGAGGTGGGCGACGGCATACAGGGTGTCCCCGCCGTTGTCGCCGCCACCGACGAGCCCGACCACGGTCGTGCCGTCGGTGTCGGACAGCCGCGCAGCGGCCACCTCGGCCAGGCCGAGAGCGGCGCGCGCCATGAGCGTGCCCTCGGGCAGGTCGGCCATGGCTGCCTGCTCGGCGGCCCGCACGGCCTCGATGGAGTGGGCGCGGATCATCAGCCCTCCGCGACGACGACGGCCGACGCGATGCCCGCGTCGTGCGACATGGACAGGTGGAAGGAGTCGACTCCGAGCGTGTTGGCTCGGGCGCGTACCGTGCCGCCGATCTCGAGCGAGGGGCGGCCGTCGTCGTTCGTGACGACGCGGGCGTCGGTCCACTCCATGCCGCCGGGGGCGCCGAGCGACTTGGCCAGCGCCTCCTTCGCGGCGAACCGTGCGGCGAGGGAGGCGATGCCGAGCCCGCGCTCCTCCGGCGTGAAGAGACGCTCGCGCAGCGCCGGCGTGCGCTGCAGCGTCTCCTCGAAGCGCGCGATGTCGACGACGTCGATGCCGACCCCGACGATCACGTCACTCGACCGTGACCGACTTGGCGAGGTTGCGCGGCTGGTCGACGTCGAGGCCCTTGGCCGTGGAGAGCCACAGCGCGAAGACCTGGAGCGGCACGACCGTGAGCAGCGGCGCCAGCAGCGGCGACGTCGCGGGCACGCGGATGACCTCGTCGGCGAAGGGCTCGACGGCCTCGTCGCCCTCCTCCGCGATGACGAGTGTGCGGGCACCGCGGGCGCGGATCTCCTGGATGTTGGAGACGACCTTGCCGTGCAGGCCGTGCTCGCTCGTCGGCGACGGCACGACCACGAAGACCGGCTGGCCCGGCTCGATGAGCGCGATCGGGCCGTGCTTGAGCTCGCCGGCCGCGAAGCCCTCGGCGTGGATGTAGGCGAGCTCCTTGAGCTTGAGGGCGCCCTCCATCGCGATCGGGTAGCCGACGTGACGGCCGAGGAAGAGGACCGAGCGGGTGTCGGCCATGAACTTCGCGATCTCCTTGACCCGGCCCATCTGGCCGAGGAGGGTCTCGATCTTGGCCGGGACCTGCGCGAGCTCCTTCATGACCGCGGCCGCGTCGTCGGCGAACGAGCCGCCGCGCAGCTGCGCGAGGTAGAGGCCGAGCACGTAGCAGGCGGTGATCTGGGCGAGGAAGGCCTTGGTCGAGGCGACCGCGATCTCAGGGCCGGCGTGCGTGTAGAGCACGGCGTCGGACTCGCGCGGGATCGTCGAGCCGTGCGTGTTGCACACCGAGACGGTGAGCGCGCCGAGCTCGCGCGCGTGCTTGACGGCCATGAGGGTGTCCATGGTCTCGCCCGACTGGCTGATGGAGACGACCAGCGTGCGCTCGTTGACGATGGGGTCGCAGTAGCGGAACTCGTGGGCGAGCGCGACCTCGACCGGGATGCGGGTCCAGTGCTCGATGGCGTACTTGGCGGTCATGCCGGCATACGCGGCGGTGCCGCAGGCGACGATGGTGATGCGGTCGACGTTCTTGAGCTGCTCCTCGGAGATGCTCATCTCGTCGAGCACGAGCCGGCCCTCGGCGTCGGTGCGACCGAGCAGCGTGTCGGCGACCGCGTGCGGCTGGTCGTGGATCTCCTTCTCCATGAACGTCGCGTAGCCACCCTTCTCGGCGGCGGCTGCGTCCCACGTGACCTCGTACGCCTTGCCCTCGGCGGGCGTGCCGTCGAAGTTGATGACGGTGGCGCCGTCGGGCGTGATGGTGACGATCTGGTCCTGGGCGAGCTCGAGCGCCTGGCGGGTGTGGCCGATGAAGGCGGCGACGTCGGAGCCGAGGTAGTTGGCGTCGTCGCCGAGTCCGACGACGAGCGGGCTGTTGCGGCGGGCGCCGACGACGACGTCGGGCTGGTCGGCGTGGATCGCGAGCAGCGTGAAGGCGCCCTCGAGGTCGGCGACGACGGCGCGCATCGCGGCCGTCAGGTCGTGCTCGCGCTCGTAGGCGGCGGCCAGCAGGTGGGCGACGACCTCGGTGTCGGTCTCGCTCGTGAAGTCGACGCCGTCGGCCAGCAGGCCCTTCTTCAGGCTGTGGAAGTTCTCGATGATGCCGTTGTGGATGAGGGCGAGCTTGCCGTCCTTGCCACCCCGGTGCGGGTGGGCGTTCTCGTCGGTGGGGCCGCCGTGCGTGGCCCAGCGGGTGTGCCCGATGCCGGTCGTCGACGCCGGCAGCGGGTCGGCCTCGAGCTCGGCGGTGAGGTTGGCGAGCTTGCCGGACTTCTTGCGGGTCTCGACGTGGTCGCCGTCGAGCAGGGCGACGCCGGCGGAGTCGTAGCCGCGGTACTCGAGGCGGGCCAGGCCCTCCATCACGACATCGAGCGCCGTGCCGTCGTTCGTCCGGCCGACGTATCCCACGATTCCACACATGAGGTCCAGCCTAGGGGACCGCACACAGGGCCGACGCCACCCTCCGGGCGCGCGTCCGACACAATGGCCGTCGTGTCGGACTCATCGCGGGAGACGCCGAGCGGCAGCAACGGCGGCAACGGGTCGATCCCCTCCCCCTACGTGGAGTTCGACCGGGCGGCGTGGTCACGGCTGCGCGAGAACCAGCCGCTCAACCTCGACGACACCGACCTCGCGCGCCTGCGCGGCCTCGGTGACCGGGTCGACCTCAACGAGGTCGAGGAGGTCTACCTGCCGCTGTCGCGCCTGCTCAACTTCTACGTCGGCGCCACCCGCCAGCTCCACCAGGTCACCAGCGACTTCCTCGGTGAGCGCCCCGCCAAGACGCCGTTCGTCATCGGCGTGGCCGGGTCGGTGGCGGTGGGTAAGTCGACGACCGCCCGCATCCTGCGCGAGATGCTCGCCCGCTGGCCCGACACCCCGCGCGTCGCCCTCGTCACCACCGACGGCTTCCTGTGGCCCAACGCCGAGCTCGAGCGCCGCGGGCTGCTCCAGCGCAAGGGCTTCCCCGAGTCCTACGACCGCCGTGCCCTGCTGCGCTTCGTCGCCGAGATCAAGTCGGGGCGTGCCGAGGTCACGGCCCCGGTCTACTCGCACCTCACCTACGACATCGTCCCCGGCGAGCGCATCGTCGTGCGCCAGCCCGACGTGCTCATCGTCGAGGGCCTCAACGTCCTCCAGGCGCCGGAGGTGCACCCGGTGCGCGGCACCGGCCTGGCCGTCAGCGACTTCTTCGACTTCTCCGTCTACGTCGACGCGTGGGTCGACGACGTGCGCAAGTGGTACGTCGAGCGCTTCCTGCGCCTGCGCGAGACCGCGTTCTCCGACCCCGACTCGTACTTCCACCGGTATGCCGTGCTGTCCGACGAGGAGGCGGTCGCGACGGCCAACCGCATCTGGCGCGAGATCAACGGCCCCAACCTCGTCGAGAACATCCTGCCCACCCGGTCGCGGGCCAGCCTCGTGCTCTCCAAGGGCGACAACCACGAGGTGCGCCGGGTCCGGCTCCGCAAGATCTGAGCGGCGCCTGCCAGCTGCACGCAGCGCCTCGAGACGCACGTATGCCGTGTGGCCGGGGCCCACCGGGGGGCCGGCCACACGGCATACGTCAGCGGTCGGTCGACCGCGGGCTGCTCAGTACCAGTGGGGCGAACGCGCCTGCCACGTGGACCACGCGTTGCAGGGGTTGCCGTAGGACATCTTGATGTACCACATGCCCCACTTCATCTGCGTGATCGGGTTGGTGCGCCAGTCGGAGCCCATGGTCGCCATCTTGCGGCCGGGCAGCGCCTGCACGATGCCGTAGGCGCCGGAGCTCGGGTTCTCGGCGTTCCAGCGCCAGTCGCTCTCACCCGTCCAGAGGTTGACGAGGCAGTTGTACTGCGAGTCGCTCGTCCAGCCCTGGTCGACCATGAGCACGCGGGCGGCGGCCTTCGGGTCCTCCTTGGCGTTCGCGATGGCGCGCTGGCGCTCCCGCTCGCGCTCGGCCTTCTCGGCGGCCTCGCGGGCCTTCTCGGCCTGCTTGGCTGCCTCCTTCTTCTTCTTGGCCTCGAGCTCCTGGGCGGTGCGCAGGCCGGTCGCGGCG
The DNA here is from genome assembly GCA_966081555.1 of uncultured Terrabacter sp. Classification (GTDB taxonomy): domain Bacteria; phylum Actinomycetota; class Actinomycetes; order Actinomycetales; family Dermatophilaceae; genus Terrabacter. The sequence goes on along the minus strand of CBHRRQ010000076.1, from coordinate 468 downwards.
ATCGCCGTGCGGCGCTCGTTGCGCGAGACCGACGCGGCGGCGCGGTAGGTCGTGTCGACCGTCGTCGCACGGGCCAGCTCGTCGGTCTGGGCCGCGACGCCCGAGCCGACGACGAAGGCGGCCGCGTCGGCTCCGATGATGTTGGTCGCCTTGGCATAGGCCAAGCCGGACGCGCCGAGGCCGAGGGCCAGGGCTCCGGCGAGGACCGGGCGCCCGACGTGACGCTTGCGCTGCGGGGTCGCCTCGTGGCGGCTGCGGCGGGTGGCCGCGGTCTCGCTCGTGCGCACCGGAGGGGTGGGGCGCTTCTCGTGGTGGGCGGTTGAGGGGGCCGGTGCGTTGCGGTGCCGGCCTTCATACCGTGCCATGAACGTACGTCACGCCTTCCTGGGGTCGGGTTCAGGTGCTCGACGCAGTTGCGGGACGGCGGCTGGCCGTCCCCAGACAGGTCGTAAGGGAGGGAGGGCACGG
>CBHRRQ010000075.1:0-16208 GCA_966081555.1 uncultured Terrabacter sp. | reverse complement strand
CGCCCGACCCGCGCGTCACGACGGCCGACCTGCCCGACATGTTCCGCAAGGCCGGTATGGCGGGCCTCGCGATGCTCGGCATGGCGGCGGCCGCGTTCGTCGGGAGGAAGCGATGACGACCAACCCGTTCGACGCCGACCGGCCGCCCGAGAAGGAGCGGCGGCGCGACGGCAGCCACAAGGCGGGAGAGAACGGCGGGCGCCGCCGGCGCGACGAGTCGCTCATGGTGCCCGACGTGACGTTCGACAGCTACTACGGCCGCCACATCGTCAAGCCGGCGCCGTGGGAGAAGGAGGTCGCGGCATACCTCTTCCTCGGCGGCGTGGCGGGCGGCTCCGCCCTTCTCGCGGCCGGCGGCAAGGTGCTCGGATACCCGGCGCTGCGCCGGGCCGGCCGGTTCGGAGCCGTGAGTGCAGCAGCCCTTGGCGGCGCCGCGCTCGCGAAGGACCTCGGCAAGCCGAGCCGGGCGCTCAACATGATGCGCACCGTCAAGCTCACCTCTCCCATGTCGGTAGGCTCGTGGATCCTCACCGCGTTCGGCAGCTTCTCCGGGCTCGCGCTCGCGTCGGAGCTGAGCCAGATGCTGCTCGAGAACCGTCCCGCCGCAGGGCGTCCCGGCACGGCGCTCGCGCGCGTGAGCCGGATGCTCGAGCTCGCCGACGGCCCGGCGACGGCCGGCTCGGCGCTCTTCGCACCCCCGCTCGCCGCGTACACGGCCGTGCTGCTCGCCGACACGGCGACGCCCACCTGGCACGAGTCCTACCGTGAGCTGCCGTTCGTCTTCGTCAGCTCGGCGAACCTCGCGGCGTCGGGGCTGGCGCTGCTCACGGTGCCCTCCCGGCAGAACGGGCCGGCCCGCCGGCTCGCGGCCGTCAGCGCGCTCGTCGAGACCCTCGCCTTCGAGCGGATGCAGGACAAGCTCGGGCCGACCCTCTCCGAGCCGCTGCGCACCGGCAAGGCCGCCCGCCTGCTCAGGGCGAGCAAGGTGCTCACCATCGCCGGCGCCGTCGGTGCCGTCACCGTCGGCCGTACGCGTGTCGGTGCCGCCCTGAGCGGCCTGGCCCTGATGGCCGGCTCCGCCTGCACCCGCTTCGGCGTCTTCGAGGCGGGTATGACGTCTGCGATCGACCCCAGGTACACCGTCGAGCCACAGCGCGAGCGCCTCGAGGCGCGCCGGGCGAAGGGCATCGTCAACGACTCCATCACCACGGCGCGCTGAGGCGCCGCCCCCGACGGCGCAACGACGCGCCGCCGGACAACCGGAAGGGGAAGTGCTGTGAGCAGGACCGACACAGGGCTGGGACAGGGGCCGGACACCACCGGCCGGGGCGCGAACCGCTGGGTGATCCTCGTGTGCGCCGTGCTCGTCCAGCTGGCCATCGGCTCCGTGTACGCATGGAGCGTCTTCGCCAAGGCACTGCAGAGCGACGCCGCGTTCGGGTGGTCGAAGTCCAAGGCCGCCGTTCCGTTCAGCGTCGTCATCGGCATGATCTTCGTCGGCAGCTACGTCGGCGGCCGCCTCCAGGACGCGCGTGGCCCGCGCGTCGTCGCGATGACCGGCGGCATCATCTACGCCATCGGCGTCATCCTCGCCTCCTTCGCCCAGTCGCCCGACGCCTTCTGGCTGCTCGTCCTCGGCTACGGCGTCATCGGCGGATTCGGTCTGGGCATGGTCTACATCGTCCCGATCGCCATGCTGCAGAAGTGGTTCCCCGACAAGCCCGGCCTCATCACCGGACTCGCGGTCGCCGGCTTCGGCTTCGGCGCTGTCGTCACGGCGCCCGTCGGCCAGGCGCTCATCGACAACTCGCCCAGCGTGCCCACCAAGGCGTTCCTCTGGCTGGGCATCGGCTACCTCGTCATCCTGCTCATCTGCACGTCGGTCTTCCGCAACCCGACCGTCGTCCCCGACGTGACCGGTGCCGCCACCAAGGACGCGCCGAAGGTCCAGAGCGGGGCGGTCGCGCGCGACTTCACGCCGAGCGAGGCGCTGCACACCAAGCAGTGGTACCTACTCACCGCGATCCTCACCATGAGCGTCACGGCCGGCATCTCGCTCATCGCCGTCGCCGCCGGCACCGCCACCGACGTGGCCGGCTACACCGCCACGAGCGCCGCGGCCCTCGTCGGCGTGCTCGGTCTGTTCAACGGCGCAGGCCGCATCCTCTGGGGCTGGCTGTCCGACAAGCTCGGCAAGATGCCGGCCTTCATGGGCATCCTCGGCATCCAGGGCGTGTGCCTGCTGCTCATCCCGCACGCGTCCAGCGCCGCGCTCTTCGCCGTCCTCGCAGCCCTCGTCTACACCTGCTACGGCGGCGGTTTCGGCACGATGCCGTCCACCGCGGGCACGTTCTTCGGCGTCAAGAACGTCGGCGCGATCTACGGGCTCATGCTCATCGGCTGGAGCATCGGCGGCGTCGTCGGTCCGCTCCTCATCGCCTCGCTCATCGGCAGCGACAAGGCGTACAACCTCGGCTTCACCGTCATCGGCATCATCACGCTCGTCGCGTTGGTGCTCCCGCTCATCACGAAGAAGCCGCGGCACGACGGCATCGACGACGCCGCCCGCACGAGGTCGGTCCGCGGGGAGCGCGGCGCCACCGGGCGCGCGGACACTGCGCGTCGCTGACCGCACCGCTCGTCCGGCTACTCGCGCACGTCGGCGGGGTCGGCTGACAGCGGCAACCCAGCCGCGAGCCACGCCTCGACCCCGCCGACGACGTCGGTGGCGCGGGCGAGCCCGATGCGCTGCAGCGCTGCTCGCGTCGTCGACCCTGCTCACCGGACGCTGAGCACGTGCTCGCCGCGGGGCACCAGCTCGCCGACAACGGTGCCACCGGGCACCTCGCCGGCGACGAGGAGGCCACCGCTCGTCTGCGCGTCGGCGAGCAGGACGAGCTCGTCGTCGTCGACCGTCGCGTGCAGGTGCGGGCGCACCCAGTCGAGGTTGCGCCGGCTGCCGCCGGGCACGAACCCGGCCGCGAGCGACTCGCGGGCCCCGTCGAGGTAGGGCACGGCTGCAGCGTCGACGACGGCGGACACTCCCGAGGCGCGGGCCATCTTGTAGAGGTGACCGAGCAGCCCGAAACCCGTGACGTCCGTCGCCGCCCGGACGCCTGCGGCGACGGCGGCCCGGCTCGCGACGGCGTTGAGCGTGACCATCGACTCGATCGCGTGGGGGAAGACCTCGCCGGTCGCCTTGTGCCGGTTGTTGAGCACGCCGACACCGAGCGGCTTGGTGAGGCTGAGCGGCAGCCCGGCGACGGCGGCATCGTTGCGCAGCAGCAGGTCCGGGTCGGCGATGCCCGTCACAGCCATGCCGTACTTCGGCTCGGGGTCGTCGATGCTGTGGCCGCCGGCGACCGGGCATCCGGCGAGGCGTCCGACGTCGAGGCCTCCGCGCAGCACCTCTGCCGCGAGCTCCGTCGGCAGGACGTCCCGCGGCCAGCCGAGCAGGTTGACCGCGAGCACCGGACGGCCACCCATCGCGTACACGTCGGAGAGGGCGTTGGCGGCGGCGATGCGGCCCCAGTCGTAGGGGTCGTCGACGACCGGGGTGAAGAAGTCGGCCGTCGCGAGCACCGCGACCCCGCCCTCGATGCGCACCGCGGCCGCGTCGTCACCGGAGTCGAGCCCGACGATGAGGTCGGGGTGGCTCGCGCCCGTCAGGTCGCGCACCATCTCCTCGAGCTCGCCCGGCGGGATCTTGCAGGCGCAGCCACCGCCGTGCGCGAACTGGGTGAGCCTCACCGGGCCGACCTTGTCTCCATGCTTCCCATGCTCCACAAGGGCGCTCATACCCACACCGTAGGTCGCCGAGTGGCCCGAGCGTGCGATGGGTACGGTGGGCCCGTGGAGGTGTCTGGGCACCTGGTGGTCCCCCCGGTCTTCAAAACCGGTGAGACCGAGCATCTCGGTCTGGCGGGTTCGATTCCCGTCCACCTCCGCCACGACTTCCCGAGGAGGGCGGAGTGACGCAGACCGACCCGCGGCGGCACATCCCGCGCACCGACGCCCTGCTCGCTGATCCGCTGCTGGCCGCCGCCGTCGCGCGGCACGGCGCCGACGTCGTCAAGGCGGCCGTACGCGTGGCGCAGGGTCGGGCACGCACGGGGGAGATCGAGCCGGGCGAGGTCGCCGACGCGGCCCGCGCAGCCCTGCCCTCCCGCACGACGACGCTGCGGCCGCTGCTCAACGCGACAGGGGTCGTCGTGCACACCAACATCGGCCGGGCTCCGTTGTCGGCCGCGGCGATCGAGGCGGTGACCGCCGCCGCCGGTTACGTCGACGTCGAGTACGACGTCGCCACCGGTGCGCGGGCCCGCCGCGGTCGAGGCACCCTCGCCGCCCTTGGCGACGCCGTGCCGTCTGCCGGCGGCGCGCTCGTCGTCAACAACGGCGCCGCTGCGCTGGTCCTCGCCACCACGGCGCTCGCAGCAGGACGCGAGGTGCTGGTCAGCCGCGGCGAGATGGTCGAGATCGGCGACGGCTTCAGGCTGCCCGACCTCATCGCGTCCACGGGCGCGCGGCTGCGCGAGGTCGGCACGACCAACCGCACGACCGTCGACGACTACGCCGCCGCGGTCGGTCCCGACACCGGGTGCATCCTCAAGGTGCACCCGAGCAACTTCCGGGTCGAGGGCTTCACGAGCGCCGCGTCGGTCGAGCAGCTCGCCGGGCTCACGACACCCGACGGCGCCGCGGTGCCGCTCGTCGTCGACATCGGCAGCGGGCTGCTGCAGCACGACCCGCTGCTGCCCGACGAGCCCGACGCCACCTCGACGCTCGAGGCGGGCGCCACGATCGTCACGGCCAGCGGCGACAAGCTGCTCGGCGGCCCCCAGGCCGGGCTAGTGCTCGGCGACTCGGCCACCGTCGAGCGCCTGCGCCGGCACCCGTTGGCCCGGGCACTGCGCGTCGACAAGCTGACCCTGGCCGCCCTCGAGGCGACGCTTCGCGGCCCGGTGCCGCCCGTCACCGCGTACCTCCACGCCGACGTGCACGCGCTGCGCGCCCGCACCGACCGGCTCGCCGAGGTCGTCGGCGGCGAGGTGGTGCAGGTCGAGGGTCGCGTGGGTGGCGGCGGCGCCCCGGGGGTGCCGCTGCCCGGGTGGGCGGTCGCCCTGCCCGAGCAGTGTGCCGAGCGCCTGCGCACGGGTGAGCCCGGAGTCGTGGCTCGTGTGGAGCGCGGGCGGTGCCTCGTCGACCTGCGCTGTGTGCCGGAGGGTCTCGACGGTGAGCTGGAGCGGGCCGTGCTCGCGGCCCTGGCCCGCGGCGACTGACGTGCACGTCATCGCGACGGCCGGTCACGTCGACCACGGCAAGTCCACGCTGGTGCGGGCGCTCACCGGCATCGAGCCCGACCGGTGGGCCGAGGAGCACCGCCGCGGCCTCACCATCGACCTCGGCTACGCGTGGACCACCCTCCCGTCCGGCAAGCACGTGGCGTTCGTCGACGTCCCGGGCCACGAGCGCTTCATCGGCAACATGCTCGCGGGACTGGGCCCGGTCCCCGCGGTGCTGCTCGTCGTCGCGGCCGACGAGGGCTGGCGTGCCCAGACGACGGAGCACCTCGCGGCCGTCGACGCGCTCGGCCTCACTCACGGACTCGTCGTCGTGACCCGCAGCGACCTCGCCGACCCTGCCCCGGCGATGGCGGATGCCCTTGCTCGCGTGGGTCGCTCGTCACTGGCCGGGTGCCGGGCCGTCGCGGTCTCGGCGCGCACCGGAGCGGGCCTCGACGAGCTGCTCGAGTCGGTGGACGCCCTCGTGGCCGGGCTGCCGGCGCCGGTCGTCGACGGCCGCACCCGCCTCTGGGTCGACCGCTCGTTCAGCATCCGCGGCGCCGGCACCGTCGTCACCGGAACCCTCGGCGAGGGAACGATCCGCACCGGAGACGAGCTCCTCCTGCACGACTCAGCGGGGCGGGAGCGCCACGTCACCGTGCGCGGCCTGCAGTCGCTCGAGCAGCAGCGTGACGCCGTCTCGGCGGTCGCACGCGTGGCCGTCAACCTCCGCGGGATCGCGGCGGAGGAGGTGCGACGCGGCGACCTGCTGCTCACCGCCGGCGCCTGGCCGACGACCACCCAGCTCGACGTGCGCCTGGGGGAGGAGCTGCCCGACCGGCCGCCGCTGCACGTCATGGTCCACGTCGGCACCGTCGCGGTCGAGGCGCGCGTGCGTCCCCTCGGCGGGGCCGCCCTCCGGCTCATCCTGCCCGACCCGCTCCCGCTGACGGCCGGCGACCGCCTCATCCTGCGCGACCCCGGTTCGCGGCGCATCCACGGCGCCGTCGTCGTCGACGCGGACCCGCCGCCACTGACCCGGCGCGGCGCCGCCGCGGTGCGCGCCGGGGTGGTGGCCCGCCAGGGCGCCCGACCGAGCCTGGAGCAGGAGGTCGGGCGACGCGGCGCAATGACGGTCGACGCCGCGCTCGCGCTGGGCGTGACGGTGCCCGACGGTGACCGCCCGGCCGCGACGGTCGCGCGACGCGGGGGATGGCTCGTGGCCGACACCACCTGGGAGCAGTGGGCCACGCGACTGCGGGAGGCGTTGCAGCACAAGGCGGCTCGCCAGCCGCTCGACCCGACCCTGACGCTCGAGGCGGCCCGGGCGGCCGCCGACGTGCCCGACCGGTCGCTCCTGGCCGACCTGACGGCATACGCGGGCCTCGAGGTGCGCGACGGGCGCGTCGGCGCCCCCGGCCACCGGGAGGCGCTGCCCGAGAAGGTGGACGCGGCGCTGCGCACCCTCGAGGCGCGCCTCGCCGACCAGCCCTTCGCCGCGCCCGAGCAGCGCGAGCTCCAGGCGTGCGGCCTCGGCCCGCGCGAGGTCGCGGCGGCGGTGCGCGCAGGACGGCTGCTGCGCCTCGACGACGACGTCGTGCTGCTGCCGACCACGCCCGCCCGCGCCATGCGCGTGCTCGCGGGCCTGCCGCAGCCGTTCACGACGAGCGAGGCGCGGGTGGCGCTCGAGTCCACCCGCCGCACCGTCATCCCACTGCTCGAGCACCTCGACGGCAGGGGCTGGACCCGGCGCGTCGACGGCTCGCACCGAGAGATCCGCAAACCGTGAAGGAGGAACCGATGGAACCGCGACCCCCGCTCCCGCCGTTCACCGAGGAGACCGCGCGCCGGAAGGTGCAGGCCGCCGAGGACGCGTGGAACACCCGTGACCCCGAGCGCGTCGCCGGCGCCTACACGGAGGACACCGAGTGGCGCAACCGCGACGAGCACCTCGTCGGCCGCGAGCAGGTGGTGGAGTTCCTCCGCCGCAAGTGGGAGCGCGAGCGCGAGTACCGGCTGCGCAAGAACCTCTGGGCGTTCGAGGGCAACCGGATCGCGGTGCGGTTCCAGTACGAGTCGCAGGACGCCGACGGGCAGTGGTGGCGCTCCTACGGCAACGAGCAGTGGGAGTTCGACGACCTCGGCTACATGCGGCGGCGGGAGGCGAGCATCAACGACGTGCGCATCGACGAGGCCGACCTCCGCGTGACGCCCGGCGAGGGCGAGCTGCCCGCGTACTGACGCCCGTCAGGCGGGCTCGACGCGCAACGCCTGCTCCATGTCGCGCTCGATGTCGCGAGTGGTCAGGGCGAGGGCGCTGACGATGTCGACGAGGCGGTCCTCGCGGAAGCGGACGGTGGGCATCGACACGGTGACGGCCGCGTCGGTGCGGTCGCCGATGCGGACCCCTCGGCCGATCGCCGTGACGCCCGTCTCGGTGCGGTCCTTGTTGATGGCGAAGCCGCGGCGCCGCACACCGGCAAGGTCCTTGCCGACGGCGTCGACGTCGGGGCGCTGGCCCTCGCGGCCCTCCCAGCGGTCCTCGGTGAAGAGCGCCGCGAGCTCGTCGGGAGGCAGGTCGGCGAGAATCACCTTGCCGCCCGAGGCGAGGTGGGCCGGGAACACCATGCCCTCGCGGTCGCCCACGCGCAGCGACTGGCGGCACTCGACCGAGGCGACGAACCGGGCGTGGTCGCCGGCGAGGACCATGAGGTTGGCCGACTCCTCGACGCGGTCGACGAGCACCTGGAGGTGGGGGAGCGCCACGGCCCGGAGCAGCGCGGTGTGGCTGCGTGAGTCGGCCTCGAGGGAGATGACGGGGCCGGCGTGGTAGCGCCGGTCGGCACCCTGCCGGGCGAAGTCGCGGTAGACGAGCATCGAGAGCAGCCGGTGCGCGGTCGACCGGGCCACACCGAGCCGCTCGGCGACGTCGGAGACGGTCTGCGGGCCCTCGACCTGCAGGATGACGGCGAGCTGCAGGGCGTGGTCGACGCTGCGAAGGGCGTACTGCGGCTTCGTCTTCAGGCCGGTGTCGATGCCCAGGTTCATGCGGGTGATCCTCGCTGGTCTTTGGATGAGGGACTCCACGATTCTGCCATGCAGAATTCTCTCGTTCTGCCATGTCGAACGATCCCACCATGGTCGGCATGGCAACGACGCCCTCACCCCAGACCTCGGCACAGTCCCCGGCCCCCGTGCGGCGGCTCTCCAGCCGCCCCGCCTGGCTGGTCACGCTCCTCTGCTGGCTCATCGTCGTCTTCGACGGCTACGACCTCATCGTCTACGGCACCACCATCCCGTCCCTGCTCAAGGAGCGTGGCTGGGGCCTGACGCCCGCCTCCGCCGGCTTCATCGGCAGCCTCGCCTTCGCCGGCATGCTCGTCGGCGCGCTCGGCGCCGGCTACCTCGCCGACCGGCTCGGCCGCCGCCGCACGATCCTCTGGTGCACCCTCTGGTTCTCGGTCTTCACCGCCCTGTGCGCGGTCGCGCCGGGACCCGAGGCCTTCGGGGCGTTCCGCTTCGTGGCCGGCCTCGGCCTCGGCGGTCTCGTGCCCTCGGCGAACGCGCTCACGTCCGAGTTCGTCTCGCGGCGGCGCCGCTCCGCCGTCTCGACGATCATGATGTCCGGCGTGCCGATCGGCGGCTCGGCCGCCGCGCTCGTCGGCCTGTGGCTGCTGCCCCAGCACGGCTGGCGGTCGATGTATGCCGTCGCCGTCCTCGCGGTCGTCGTGCTCCTGCCGCTCTGCGCCGTCTTCCTGCCGGAGTCGCCGACCTGGCTGCGCACTCGTGGCCGCGTCGACGAGGCGATCGCCGTCGAGGCGCGCCACGGCCTGGTCCACGACGCCGCCGAGAGCGCGGGCGCCGGTCACCACCGCCCCGGTTTCCGCTCGATCCTCACCGGCCAGTGGCTGCGCCCCACCGTGCTCTTCGCCGTCGCCACGGTCGCCACCCTCTTCGCGTGGTACGGCCTCGGCACCTGGCTGCCCAAGCTGATGGCCTCCGACGCCCGCTTCGACATGGGCCAGCCGCTGCACTTCCTCCTCGCGCTCAACCTCGGCGCCGTGCTCGGCTCGGTCGTCACGGCGTGGGCCGGCATGCGGTTCGGTCCGCTCAAGAGCGCGATCTGGGCTGCCGCCGCCGCAGCGGTCGGCCTGGCGTTCCTGCTGACCTACCCGGGCGACCTGCTGCCGGTCTACGGCGCGCTCATCCTGGCCGGCGTCGGCACCCACGGCACGCAGTGCCTCATCATCGCCGCCGTCGCGAACCACTACCCGCCGGCACTGCGCGGTACGTCACTCGGCTTCGCCCTCGGCGTCGGCCGCATCGGCGCGGTGCTCGCCCCGCAGGTCGGTGGCTGGCTGCTCGCCGCGAACCTCGGGGTCGGCAGCAACTTCCTCGCCTTCTCGATCGCTGCGGGCCTGGCCGCGCTGCTCCTGCTCGTCACGCTCCTGGCCACCCGTCCCGCCGCCCGCACCGCCTCGGTGGGCGTCCCGGCCGAGCTCGTCCACTGAAAGGAACGACGATGTCCGCACCCACCTCCGCACCCGCACCAGCACCCGCCCCCGGCTCCCCAGTGAGCCTGGCCGCCGTCGACGCCCCCGACCAGCCGACCGTGACGCCCGAGCTCGAGGACCTCTACCGCGGCTTCGAGAAGGAGCTGCTCGTCCCGCTCTGGACCGAGATCGGCGACCTCATGCCCCCGCACCCGCGCTCCAAGGCGCAGCCGCACCGCTGGGAGTGGGCGACGCTGCTCGAGCTCGCCGGCCGCGCCGGCGACCTCGTGCCGGTCGGTCGCGGCGGCGAGCGCCGCGCGATCGCGCTGGCCAACCCCTCGCTCGGCGGCAAGCCGTACGCCACGCCCACCCTCTGGGCCGCGATCCAATACCTCATGCCCGGTGAGGACGCCCCCGAGCACCGGCACACGCAGAACGCCTTCCGCTTCGTCGTCGAGGGTGAGGGCGTCTGGACCGTCGTCGGCCGCGACCCGGTGCCGATGCGCCGCGGCGACTTCCTGCCGCAGGCGGGCTGGAACCTCCACGCCCACCACAACGCGGCCGACCGGCCGATGGCCTGGATCGACGGTCTCGACATCCCGTTCCAGTACGAGGTCGAGGCGCAGTTCTTCGAGTTCGGCCGTGACCAGATCTCCGACGCCGAGCGCACCACGCCCGAGCGCTCACGCTCGCAGCGCCTCTGGGGCCACCCCGGCATCGCGCCGGTGTCACAGCTCGGGTCGACGCCCGGCTCGCCCCTGCTCTGCTACCGGTGGGAGGACACCGACCGGGCCCTCACCGACCAGCTCGAGCTCGAGGCCGAGGGTTTCGGCGGCACCCTCGAGCACGGCCACGCCGCGATCCGCTTCACCAACCCGACCAACGCGGGTGACGTGCTGCCGACGATCCGCACCGAGTTCCACCGCATCGCCTCCGGCACCGAGACCACCCCGGTCCGCGAGACGGGCTCGTCGGTCTACCAGGTGTTCGACGGCGCCGGCACGGTCACGGTCGGCGACTTCAGCTGGTCGGTGACGCGCGGCGACCTCTTCGTCGTCCCCTCGTGGCAGCCGCTCTCGGTCCGCTCCGAGGCCTCCGCGTCCGACTCCGACTCGGGCGCCCTCGACCTCTTCCGCTTCTCCGACGCGCCGATCTTCGAGCGCCTCAACCTCTTCCGCACCGAGACCGAAGGAACCAACTGATGAAGCTCGCCACCGTCCGCACCGCCGACGGCGCCACCCAGGCCGTACGCGTCGAGGGCGCGGACCTCGTGCCACTTGGCGTCCCCGACGTCGGCGCCCTTCTCGCGCAGCCGAACTGGCGCGAGATCGCCTCGGGCGCCGCGGCCGCGGCTGCGCCGGCGCTGGAAGCCGGCCGGACGGCATACGCCCCCGTCGTGCCGCGCCCCGGCAAGATCTTCTGCGTCGGGCTCAACTACCGCAACCACATCCTCGAGATGGGTCGCGACCTGCCGGAGTACCCGACGATCTTCAGCAAGTACGCCGACACCCTCGTCGGTGCCGAGGACGACATCCTGCGTCCCGACGAGACCGACCAGTTCGACTGGGAGGCAGAGCTCGCCGTCGTCATCGGAGCGACGGTGCGTCGGGCCACCACCGCCGAGGCCGAGGGCGCCATCGCCGGCTTCGCGGTGCTCAACGACATCACGGCCCGCGACTGGCAGTTCCGCACGCGCGAGTGGCTGCAGGGCAAGAACTGGGAGTCCACGACCCCGCTCGGGCCGTGGCTCGTCACGCCTGACGAGCTGCCCGGCGGTGTGCGCCCGACCCTCGCCATCCGGGCCGAGGTCGACGGCGAGGTTGTCCAGGAGGACACGACCGGCGACCTGCTCTTCGACCCCGTGACGCTCGTCGAGTACCTCTCGACGATGATCACGCTGCGCCCCGGCGACGTCATCGCCACCGGCACACCGGGCGGAGTCGGACACGCCCGCAAGCCCGCCCGCTACCTCGAGGCCGGCCAGAAGGTCGTCACCGAGATCGAGGGCCTCGGCCGCTGCGAGAACGTCGTCGTCGCGGACGGGCGCAGGTGATGTCGTCCACGCTGCTCTGGTCGCGTGACCTCGTCACGGCCGGCACGACCCTGTTCCAGCGGGCCCTGGACGGCCTCGACGAGGCGTCCTTCGCCGAGCCGACCGCGCTCGCCGGCTGGACCCGGGCGCACGTCGTCGCGCACGTCGCGGCCAACGCGGAGGCGCTCCTCAACCTCGCGACGTGGGCCCGGACGGGTGTCGAGACGCCGATGTACGCGTCGCCGGAGCAGCGTGGGGCCGACATCGAGAAGGGGGCGCTCCTGCCCGCGGCCCGGCTGCGGCAGTGGTTCGCCGACAGTGCTGCCGCGCTCGACGCCGCCCTCGCCTCCCTCGACGGCGAGAGCTGGACGCGGCTCGTGCGCACCGCGCAGGGGCGCACCGTCCCCGCGACGGAGGTGCCCTGGATGCGCACCCGCGAGGTGATGGTCCACGCCGTCGACCTCGACGGTGACGTCGGGTTCGACGACCTGCCGACCGACTTCCTCGTCGAGGTGCTGCACGACGTCGCGGCCAAGCGGTCACGCAGCGCCGACGGCCCGGCCGTGGTGCTCGTCTCGACCGACCCGACCGACACGGTCGACGGGACGCCGCGCAGCGCCGCCTGGCCCGTCGTGGGCGTGGGCGAGGCGGTCCAGGTGCGTGGCCCGCTCGCCCAGCTCGCCGCGTACGCCACCGGCCGCGCGCACACCGGCCTCACCGCCGACGACGGGATCGTCCCGGTCCTGCCGCGCTGGCTCTGACACCGCACCCACCTGAACACCCCTGCATCCCCTGAACGCGCTGACGACGAAGGAGTCGAGATGACCACCCACCCCAACCCCCAGAAGCCGGTCGACGGCATCGACGCCATCGTCGTCGGCGGCGGCATCGGCGGCCTCGCCAACGCGCTCGCCCTGACCCGCAAGGGACTTCGCGTGCGCGTGCTCGAGCGTGCGGCCGAGTTCGGCGAGGTCGGCGCCGGGCTTCAGATCGCCCCGAACTGCACCCGGATCCTCGACCAGTGGGGTCTGCTCGACGAGGTCATCGCCCTCGGCGTCGTGCCCGAGAACCTCGTCATGCGTGACGCCGTCGACGGGTCCGAGCTGACCCGGCTCGACCTCGGCGACGCACGCGAGCGCTACGGGTTCCCGTACGTCGTCATCCACCGCAGCGACCTGCACGGCACGCTGCTCCGGGCCTGCGAGCGCGCCGGGGTCGACCTCGTCACGAACGTCGCGGTCACGGCATACGAGCAGGGCGACGACGGCGCGACCGTCGTGCACGACGGCGGCCGCGAGACGGCGCGCGTCGTCATCGCCGCAGACGGACTGCACTCCGTCGCAAGGAAGCTCGTCTCCGACGACCAGCCGGTGTCGTCCGCGTACGTCGCCTACCGCGGCGCCGTGCCGATGGGGCAGGTCGAGCAGCTCGACATCGCGCTCGACGACGTCGTCGTCTACGTCGGCCCGAAGTGCCACTTCGTGCAGTACCCGCTGCGTGGCGGCGAGATGTTCAACCAGGTCGCCGTCTTCGAGTCGCCGAAGGCGCTTGCGGGAGAGGCTGACTGGGGGACCCCCGACGAGCTCGACGCCGCCTTCGACCAGACGTGCGACAACGTGCGCGCCGGCCTGCCGCTCATGTGGCGCGACAAGTGGTGGCGGATGTACGACCGCGACCCCATCGACCAGTGGGTCGTCGGCCGCATCGCCCTCACCGGCGACTCCGCCCACCCGCCGCTGCAGTACCTCGCCCAGGGCGCGGTCATGGCGATCGAGGACGCCTGGGTGCTCTCCGAGCACGTCGGCGCCCAGCTCGACGCCGGCGCCGACGGCGGCACGCTCGACTGGGACACCGCCCTGGCGGCATACCAGGCGGTGCGTCCCGAGCACTGCCGGCGCGTCCTCACCACGGCCCGCGCGTGGGGGCAGCTGTGGCACCTCACCGGCGAGGACCGGCTGTGGCGCAACGACGTCATGCGCGAGCGTGAGGTGCGCGACTACGCGTTCGTCGACTGGCTCTACGGCCCGACGGCGCTGCGTCCGGAGGAGGAGGCGGCGATGTTCGAGCCGCTCGAACGGCAGGTCGCGGCAGCCGTCTGAGCACGGGGTAGCGTGCGTCTCGTGACGACGGTGGTGTTCGACCTCGGTGGCGTCGTGGTGCAGTGGGACCCGGTGCCGGCCATCGCGGCCGCCGTCGGCCACGAGCGCGCGCACCGCTTCGTCCACGGTGGCGAGTTCGACTTCGCGGCGTGGAACCACGAGCAGGACGCCGGGCGCACCTTCGCCGAGGCGGAGGAGGTCGCGACCGCGAGCCACCCGCACCTCGCCGAGGAGATCGCCGCCTACCGCCCCAACTTCGCGCTGTCGCTGCGCGGCCTGGTGCCGGGCACGGACGCGATCCTGGGCGAGCTGCACGAGCGGGGCACCCGGCTCGTCGCCCTGACGAACTGGGCCGCCGAGACCTTCCACCACGCACTCGAGCTCTACCCGGAGGTCTTCGCCCGCTTCGACGACATCGTTGTGTCGGGTGTCGAGGGGATCGCGAAGCCCGACCCGGCGATCTTCCGCGTCCTCGAGACCCGGCTCGGCCACCCGCTCGACGGCATCGTCTACGTCGACGACGCACCGGCCAACGTCGAGGCCGCGCGGACCGCCGGCCTCGACGCCCTGCAGTTCACCTCGGCGGACGCCCTCCGCGACGAGCTCGTGGGTCGCGGACTGCTCGTCTGACGCCCTCCCGCTGCTCGCGCCTCACGCTTCTGTCGGTGCGGGATGGCAGGCTGGGGCGCGATGGCCAAGAGCAGGCGAGCCGACGTGCTCGAGCGTTTCTCTCCGGCGACCGCGGAGTGGTTCCGGAGCAGCTTCAGCGCGCCCACCACCGCTCAGGAGGGTGCGTGGGACGCCATCAGCTCGGGCCACCACTGCGTCGTCGTCGCCCCCACCGGCTCGGGCAAGACGCTCTCGGCCTTCCTGTGGGCGATCGACCGCATGGCCAGCGAGCCGGTGCCCGAGGAGCGCCTCGAGCGCTGCCGCGTGCTCTACGTCTCACCGATGAAGGCCCTCGCCGTCGACGTCGAGCGCAACCTGCGGGCGCCGCTCGTCGGCATCGGCCACGCCGCCACCCGGCTCGAGCTGCCCCCGCCCGACATCAGCGTGAGCGTGCGCTCGGGCGACACGCCCGCCAACGAGCGCCGGGCCTTCGCGCGCACGCCCACCGACATCCTCATCACGACGCCCGAGTCCCTCTTCCTCATGCTCACCTCGTCGGTGCGCGAGGCGCTCAAGGGCGTCGAGACGGTCATCATCGACGAGGTCCATGCCGTCGCCGGCACCAAGCGCGGCGCCCACCTCGCCCTCAGCCTCGAGCGGCTCGACGCCATCTTGCCCAAGCCGGCGCAGCGGGTCGGGCTCTCCGCCACCGTGCGCCCGGTCGAGGAGGTCGCCCGCTACCTCGCCGGCGGCCGGCCGGTCGAGATCGTGCAGCCCGAGTCCACCAAGCAGTGGGACCTCGACGTCGTCGTGCCCGTCCCCGACATGGGCGAGCTCTCGGGCTCGGCGGCCGAGATCTCGCCGGGGGTGCCCGACCTCTCGGGGCCGGCCGCGGGCAACGCGCCGCAGGCGAGCATCTGGCCACACGTCGAGGAGCGCATTGTCGACCTCATCGCCGACCACCGCTCGACCCTCGTCTTCGCCAACTCCCGCCGCCTCGCCGAGCGCCTCACCTCACGGCTCAACGAGATCTGGGAGGAGCGCCTCGCCGAGCAGGAGGGGCTGCCGTCGCCGAGCCTGGCAGCCCTGTCGACGCAGCCGCCGGCGCAGGTCGTGGCCCAGTCCGGCGCCTCGCACGGTGCGCCGCCCGTCCTCGCCCGCGCCCACCACGGCTCGGTGAGCAAGGAGCACCGCGCCACCATCGAGGAGGACCTCAAGGCCGGACGCCTGCCTGCCGTCGTCGCCACGAGCAGCCTCGAGCTCGGCATCGACATGGGTGCCGTCGACCTCGTCATCCAGGTCGAGAGCCCACCCTCGGTCGCCAGCGGCCTGCAGCGCGTGGGCCGCGCCGGCCACCAGGTCGGCGCCGTCAGCCAGGGCGTCCTCTTCCCGAAGTTCCGCGGCGACCTCGTGCAGACCGCCGTCGTCGTCGAACGCATGCGCGCCGGGGCCATCGAGTCGCTCCGCATCCCTGCCAACCCCGTCGACGTGCTCGCGCAGCAGGTCGTCGCCATGTGCGCCCTCGACGACTGGTCGGTCGCCGACGTCGAGGCCCTCGTACGCCGCTCGGCGAGCTTCGCGTCGCTGCCGCGCTCCGTCCTCGAGGCGACCCTCGACATGCTCGCCGGCCGCTATCCGTCCGACGAGTTCGCCGAGCTGCGCCCGCGCATCGTCTGGGACCGCGTCACCG